>NZ_OZ007030.1:2326519-2658879 GCF_963931595.1 uncultured Subdoligranulum sp. | reverse complement strand
CAGCCGCAATTTTTTCTTGTTCAGCATCCTCCCACAACATCTGATCCTGCCACCGGCTGAACTGTAACCTGCCATCCGGGAATACCCGCAACCGGCGATAAGAAAGGAGCTTGTCCTTTCCGCTGGCGTCGTCGGGGATCACAAAGTTGACAGCTGCCTCATATCCCAGTGTCTCCCAGTCGTAGCAGGTGATCTGCCCGTGCAGGACATCCAGCTTGACCGCCATCTCCTGCAAGACCTTGCGCAGGGGGGCATCCTCCTTCGGCTTGGCCCCGGTGCGATCCAGACCGCTGAGCTGGAAATCTTCCACCGTCAGGTGTTGTACCGCGCAGTGCCGGGGTGCTTTTCGGTAAGGATCCCGTTCCGGACAGTCCGCATAGGTTTCCTTGTTGTGTACGATGCGGAACAAGGCCTCCCCGGGTTTGGGTGTTCCATCCTGAAGCGTAATCCCGCTGTATTGTTCCAGTTCCCGGTGCAGCAGAGCTGCCAGGGCGGCGGAAGCGGCATCGCCAACCGTATCTTCCAGGTAAAGGGGAACCTCCCGCAGCCGGGCCTTGATGTTTTCTGAGCGGGGATCCAGTTCCTTGTCCCCCAGACGCAGATCCTCCGGCAGGAACAAAACGTGTAAGATCAGATAGGGGGCCAGCAGCTCCTTTACATCCTGCAGAAACCGATGCAGCACGCCCACCCGGCAACGCTGGAAATCTTCCCAGGAACCGAATTCCAGAAAAGAAACGGTGTGTTTATGGGCGGGGTCCAGGCTGCCGATCACAAACCGGGGAGAGGTCCTGTCCGGGTCTTCCTGCACCAGGCGGCGCAGGAACCCGCTTTTTGTGTCAAACAGATATTGCGCCTCGGCTGGTGCACCTCGTTTGCGTTCCGCCTGGCAAAAGGTCACCACCGAAAGTTTCACGCAGCGGTCCCATGTCAGCTGAATGCGTAGTGTCCAAAAACTGCGGGGAACTTCGCCCCGTCCCTGACGCCATGCGGCCTGTTGGTAGTACAGTTTGCCGGTGAGGTTGTGGTACATCCGTCCGTCGGCCCCCAATGCCGGCATGGCGTTACACAGGAGCTGGGCCAGCAGATGGTCTTTCAGTTCGGTGGAGGAAATCTCCCGCAGAGAAATATCCTCCGATTCGCTTTCCAGTACCTTTTTCAGATTTTTATAGTCCAGATTTTGGCGGGCGTACAGGATATAGCAGAGGGCACCGTATTCGTACACCACGGCCAGCGCGCGCGCCGCCTGCAAGGCCAGATCCGGGATCAGGCTGTGCTGGTAGTTCCCACTGTCCCGCTTGACTTCCAGAATCACGAATTTCTTTTCAATGGCGGCGCGGTCAAAGGTGATTTGCAGTTGGTTCGTAGGAATCATCACAGGTACCTCCCCAGATATTGCATCGCCTGCCGGTTTACCGTGCCGTCCGGCAGGAGCAACCCCGGAATTTCCACCAGCCGTTCGTCCCTGGTGCAGGATGGCTGGAATGTTGGTTCTGCAATCAGATTGATCAGAAAGGCCCGGTGGCCGCCCACACCATCCAGCTTGTCCAGTGTTTTACGGCGCACAGCGTCCTCGTACTGCCGGGTTCCGCTTTTCCAGTGTTTGAAATCGAACCAGAGCCCGTCCGGACCAGTAAAGTCAAACTGTTCAAAGCTGGCAGGGTCGTCAATCTCCTGCAATTCCAGACCCAGTTCTTTGCGCAGGATATAGGCGCCGGCCACTTCCCCCAGAGCACCTTTATAGATGTTCTGGAAAAGAACAGGACTCATCATGTAGGGCCCATCGCCAAAATCGGTGGCCCACCCCTGTTCCTCAAAATGCTCTTGTAAACCGGGATAGCGCAGCAGGATCGGCAAACGGGACTCCGCCAGACTCACCTCGGAGGGTTCACCGGAAAAGTGCTCTTTGCGTAAAACTGCTGCAAAAGCGGCCTTGTTGGCACTGGGGGCCAGCCGCACCTCGGAAAAATCCCCCTTCTGTGCGTAAAAATAGCCGGGTTGGGCAGGGGAGATGGGCAGATAGTAGCTGCGGATCACCGGATCGGTCCCGTGCAGTGTTTCATCAGCCCGGGGGTGGCAGAGCACCGTCTGGCGCAGCTGTTTCCACAGGGCGATACTTTCCGCTGTCCAGGAGGCACTGAGCATCCGCATCAGGTAGGCGTTGCCGCAGGTGGCGATCCGTTCCGCTTCCAGATGGCGCCGGTCGGCGGGATGGCCCGCTGCCTGTAGCGCACGTCCTGCACGGACCAGTGTCTCCATCTCTGGGGCGAGAAGCCGTCGATGCAGGCAGTCAAGGTCGAGATTCTGCAGCACCTGCGTTGTGGTAAAGAGGTACACAACCGGTTGCTTGAGAAAGGTGCGGCCCATCCGTCCCACGGCCTGGACGACATCACGGGTAACACGGCCGGAGAAGCTCGGGCATCGCTTCAGCTGTGCCTGGGCGGCCGCATCGATCTCCCGTTTTCCAGAAAAATGCCCGATACCATTTTTCAACAGCGTCTGCATGGTCCGGCGGGAGATTTCGTCATTCTGGTACAGGCACTCCATCTGGAAACAGTACCGCATCAGATCCGTGCCCTGCCAATGGTCGGCCTCCTGAAGATTGACCGTCACATGGGTAATATCGCCCAGGTACAGGGCGTCCACATCCTTGTGGGTCATACGGCTGTCGGATGGATCGGCATCTTCCTTCAGGCAAAGGAGATCGGTGCGCTTGTCCACGGGGTATTGCAGATTCTGCCCGGCACCGAGGGTCTGATAACTGGAGAAGATGAACCGCCGCTCTCCGGCCGCAAGGCCTTGCATCAGCGCGCCTTTGGCCTCGTCAAAATGTTCCCCGCTGCGCAGCACGACCAGCTTTCCCTGCTCTTCCGGCGCAAAAAGCACGCGCAGCGTCTCCAATGCATCGCGCAGCAATTTTTCGTCCAGATCCCGCTTGCCGGGGGCTGGCAGCAGTTGATTGAGGCAGAGAAACGCCCGGATCTCACGGTGCAGCCAGAACGCCTTTATGGCAGCGAACAGGTTGCAATAACGCTGGCTCTGGTATTCCGGAAGCCCCATCATGATAAAACGCTGCTCATACAGCCGCGCATCGGCTCCCGCCCCAAAGATCTCCTGCAACCGCTGCTGCCATGGCAAGGCTTGCCGGTCTACGATGGTCAGGTCGACCTGGACCCGGCCATCCCGGTACGGTGTCCAGAGGTTTTCCATTTCCCGGCGGATCTTTTCCTGGGTATCCGTGGACAGAACCTTGAACCGGTCTCCCAGCTGTTCTCTCAGATAGCGCAGATCGTAGTTCCCCAGCACGGTGGGCAGACCGCCGGTTGCTGACAGGCCCACGACCTTGGCACGGCGGCAGAGATACAAAAGAACTTTCTCGGGGGTGTTCTGCAACTGTAAATAGTTCAGGTGGGTCTGGGTGCGGTGACGGTCATCGTCGATAAATTCAAACAGCCGGAATCCCGTTTCGTAGAAGGAAAGATCCGGTGCCGTCAGGGTATGCGGCGTGCCGGTCCCCTCTTTCAGCTCGGCAGTCATCAGACGTATCTGCTCGGGGGTCAGGCGGTATTCCCGGAAGATGCTCTCCGCCGCGGCGGTCACTGGGTAGAGATCCTCTTCCCGGCGCTTGCCAGCATTGATCTGACGGGCGTATGCATCGGCCCAGCCGTAGACATAGCGCTGAAACCGCAGCAGAAACCCATGAATGTGCCGCAAGATCGTCTGCAGGACCAGCTTCGGTTCGTCTTTATGGGCCTGGTACTCCTCTGCGGTGTCGAAGTACACCTGCACCTGGGCCTGGTCATCATTGCGTACCGCGCGAATGTGGGTTCGTCCGGCATCCAGAACTGTCAGGTAGGAGATGTCATGGAACAAGAAGTTCCGTCCCTGCGCCAGGGCATCGCCCACGGTTTTCATACTGTATTTAAGGGCGCCGTCCTGATAGATCGCCTCAGCCTGATCCAGCAGATCCTGCCAGGTAGTGGTACGCCCGGCTTCGTATTTCTTTCGCAGAACCGTCAGTTCCCGGCTGGCTTGGTGCATACGAATGCCCTTGTATACCTGAACAAAAAGCTGCAGATAGTCGGCCCGCAGGTTCATGGATTGCTCGATCAGGCTATCCAGAATGTCAGTCCGGGTGGCATCAAATTCATCGAGACAGAGGATGCTCCCCTCCAGCATCCGGTCGGAAAGACAGTCAAAACTTGGCTCCACGATGGTTATGTTGCGGGCCATCAGCTTTTTGACCGAGAGCAACAGTACCTTGTATTCCGACCAGAAGACGGCCGGGTAGAAGGCAGCAATCCACTGGTATTCCTTCCGGCTGCGGATGGCGGCCCGCCGGGCCTGTGCTCCTTCGGGAAACTTCTTGCGCAGCCGGGATTCCAGTTCCCGGCGAAAGGCTGGTTCCAGATCGGTGCGGATGGAATCATACAAGCCTCTGGCCAATTCCACGGCGGCATCCCCGGTCTGGGCGCGATAGTGGCGATATTTCCGGCAGGCTGTTTCCAGCGCCAGGTAGGCGTCACTCTGGAAAGATGCCGGAACCTCATACTGCCCTATGGCATCCAGTACGGTATCCGCAGGGGAACGAAGCACCAGTACGTCTTTGGCAAACTGATCGCCGCGCCCGTCCTGCTCATAGGCTCGGCGCAGATCCTCCGCCGGCAGATTTTTCAAAAGGGTGGTCACAAACAACACTCGCTTGGAGCCACGTCCTTTCAGATAGGCATAGATTGCCTGTACGGCCTGATAGGTCTTACCGTAGCCGGTAGGGGCTTCCGCCAGCAGCAGCCCCGGACCGGCGTGATCGTTTCGAAAATAGTCGAGCAACTCACTTTGCATAAATTCTCCTTTACAAGGGTATCGAGATGGAATGCGGTTAGTATACTCCCAGTATAGCGAACCAGTTTTTTGTAAAATAAAAATCTACGCAAAAAAGCAGAAAAAAACTACCGCTCAATCGCGGTAGTAGGTATATAGGGTGTCAATCAACTGTCGCAGCCTGGCACGAACGGCAGGCGGTCCCAGAACCTCGATCTTTTCCGCCTGGCCCAACACCCATCGGGCAAATCCTACAGAAAGTTCGGCTTCCGCCGTAAAGCGGACCCAACCGCCCTTTTCCTCATCGGCTACCGGCCGGATATCGGTACCAAAGGTTTCAAAGGCAAAGTCCAGCAGCTCCCGTTGCAGCCGGAAGGTCACCCGCGCTTTTTCCTGGGCGGGGAACATATCAAACTGACCGTAATGCAGCGGAACGGCAGGTATTTTGCACCAGAAGGGAACCGATAGCGAGAGATTCTCCATGCGGTCCACCCGGTAGTTCCGCTGCTGTTGGCCCTCCGGGTGTGCCGGATTCAGCGCGATCAAATAGTAGTGCTCTTTTTCCCATACAACTTTCAGCGGCAGAATTTTGTGGTATTGTTTCAGCGGTTTCTGTCGTCCGTCCAGATCAAATCTGCAATAGGTAAAATCAAGACAGCGGTGGCTGTCCAGTGCCTGGTAAAGTACCTGCAGGGTCTGGGGCAGCTTCTCGTTTTGCATAAGACAAATTCTGGTCTGTACCCGCTGCTGGAGTTGACGTACTTCCTGATCGGAAAGATAGCCCTCCAGTTGAGAGATCAGGACGCTCTTCTGCCGGGGACTCAGAAAACGGCTGATGGATATCGAGTCAAATACCATCCGGGCTTCGTTCAATCCAAAGTTCGGGTGGTAGGCCTTATAGCGGCGTTGGTTATGCGCCCCGGCCGACGATTCCACCCGCACCGCCAGGGCTCCCTCTTCACTAAGTACTTGCAGCACCGAAAGAGCCTCACGCACCCGTTGTTCTGAACACCGCTCTTCGGGATGAAGCAAGAGCAATTTGTCATGAATCTGATGCAAGGTCAGCGCTTTGTGGGCATTTGTTTCCTGCTGCAGAATACTAAGAATGTGAATTAATCTTGCAGCGCTCATGGCAACATCCTCCAGACAGCAATAGCTTTAGAACAGTGGGGCGATCTATTTGAAATGGAATGTATTCCGGCTTTATTATAAAACAGGCGCTTGACTCAAACAAGGTGAAGCGTTCAGATACCATAGTACATTCTGATACAAATTGATATCAGTTTGTATCAAGGAAAAGAGATATTTCTATGGGAGCTGCTTTGATGAAGATGAACAATGTGGCAAACTGTATCCTACTGCTTTTTCTTCTGGATAAAGAAACTGATGCTGTTGATCAAAATGGAAGCCACGGTTCCGATCCAACACAGGGTAACACCAGTGGGCGTCACATCCATCAGCGCAGACCAATCCTCTCTTGCAACATACTGTGCATCCAGCTGGTAAAAGGCGCAGACCGTGAGGGCTGTCAGGGAAACGCTGATAAAGCGGAGAACCTCCGCATTTTTACCGTTCATTCCCAAAATCACCGTGCCAATCGCGGTCACGATGGCCAGAATACCCAGTACAAGAAACATATAGTTACGCCTCCTCTGAAAATGCGAGTTCGCCGGTGTCTCATTCTGATTTGATTGTAGCATAAAGCCGCGCGGATCAAAAGCAATATCCAGATACCCGCCATCGCCCGGGGCATTTTGTGTTATACTGTTCTTACAAGAGACAGAAAGGGGGACGGCAGGATGGCAGTGGAAAACGGGGAGTGGATCATGCGGGGGCCGGCTTGGGAAGATCCGGCCTGTATCCACAGCTGGCAGAAACTGGTGGACTGGATCGACGAGGTGGGATTCCTACCCCTGTTCCGCAACGGTATCGACGGCTTTTCGGCGGAGGAGCGCACCTGTCCCACCGACTGGTGGAGCGGCGATGCCGCCCGTGACCCCTGGGAGTGGCGGCAGCTGATTGCCCGCAGCGGCCGGGTGGCCTACGGCAAATTCTTCGGCAAGAAAGCGGGCTTCATCTCCAAAGCCTGGTTCCCGGATTTTGCCAACTGGCGGCGGGACGGCTACGACTTTGACAGCCGGTGGGACGATGGCCTTGCCACCGCCCGCCAGAAGAAGATCATGGACCAGTTCGCCGATACAGACGCACTGCTCTCCTATGAACTGAAACAGCGGGCCGGATTCGGCAAGGGTGGAGAGAAGAACTTCGAGGGCACCGTGACCGACCTGCAGATGAGCAGCTATCTGATCATCCGGGAGTTCCGGCAAAAGCTCAACAAAAAAGGCCAGCCCTACGGCTGGCCCCGGGCAGAGTATACGACGCCGGAAGCGCTCTGGGGTGCGGCGTGCATCGCGGCAGCCTACGCCATCGACCCGGCCCAGTCCCGGGCAAAGGTGTTCCGCCAGATCCAGGCCCATTTTCCCGCCGCCACCGAAGAGAGACTGCGGGCGGTGCTGGGCGGGCGCTGAAGAAAAGAAGCGAGGAAAATATAGTAAGAATAAAAATAGGCGAAGGAGCTGTAAACGGGCATGAGCTTTTTTGATGATTTGAATGCAGTATCCGAAGTGAAAAAAATAAAGGCTGGCGGAGTTGGTAAACTTTCTATAAGCCAAGTTGCAAATTTAACCGTTAATTTGCCGGATGCTAAGCGTAACTTAGATCAAAGGCAATACAAAGAGATACAAGATGCTTTTAATAAATTTCGAAAATGTAAAACAAAATATCCGATGGATGCCCAAGAATATGTTTCCTGTTGTAAAAAAATAATCCTTATGCTTGATAAAATTGCACCGTATGAAAAATACTGCGGGGGAAATGAAATTGAATTTTCTTTCATGATGCAGGATTTTCGTGCGAGTGAAGAAAATAAAAAGGATATAAAAGGACACATACAAGAGTTCCTGGAGACGATTGTAGATAAATATGGAAGTCAGACGGATGCAGAAAACTATATACAATACATAATCAATGGGGCAAATGATCGGGCAGCCATTGAGCTGACGTATGATAAAGCAAAAATGTTTCAGGGTATTTTAATAGTAAACCAGCTGCACGGAGCAGATATTGCATTGTTATATTTTGAGTGGCTTGTGCAATATTGGATCATGCATGACACATCTTCTTTGGAAAAAATCGAGAATCTAAGAGATGTCGTGTCTTTTTTGTCCGGTGTGTTGGTAGCAAATAAGTTGGTTGACAGTAAAGGGAGTGATGCTATTCGAAATAAGTATTGTGATATTCTCAACCAGCTGGAAAATAAAAGGTTATCTGCAGAGAGAAATCAAGGAATTTGAAATACTAATTTTGCGTACTGTCGTACTTTTGCTATTCCAAAAATCACCGCAGGGAACAGCACCCCGCCGTTTTGCGATTCCCCGCAGAAACCGGTGGATGGTCGATGCCGCCGACGTGGTGGTGGCTTGTGTGCTTCACGATTGGGGCGGAGCCGCCGCAACCCTGCGGTACGCCAGGCAAAAAGGGAAACGGATTATTTCCTATGAACAGCCGCAGTTTCATCCTCAAATCACAGAAAAATAAATGGCAGTTATCCTCAAAATGAGGACAACTGCCATCTTTTTTATCCGATTTATTGGGCCAATCGGGAAAAGTATTGTTTCAACTTCTCCTCACAGATCTTTTCCATTTCCGCCTTCTCATCAGCGGTATAGTATACCAGATTCAAAGTACCATGGTTGGGATTTCTCCATGTTTTTGAAAAAAATAGACAGGAATGCCTGATAGAGCCTTACGTTCCTCTAGAACAGATTCTTCCTATATGTTATAGTATCAATAATGAGTTAAGAATCTGGAAGGATGTTTGGCATGAAAGGTTCCGAGACATATCTGCTTCCCTTTTTGGAAGGGGCGCAGAAGTACTTTATCATTCCGGTCTACCAGCGTAAATACGATTGGAAAATCGACAACTGCCGGCAGCTCTATGAAGATCTCAAACGGATGCTGCGGGAAAACCGTCCCTCCCACTTTTTCGGCAGCATCGTTTCCGCAGTAGAGGGCAATGGAGGCAAGATCGAATACCATGTGATCGACGGCCAGCAACGTCTTACAACAGTGACGCTCCTGCTGTTGGCCATGCGCAATCTGGTGGCCAAAGGGGTTCTCACCTCTTCCCGGCAGAACCTGAGTCAGGAGATCGAACAGCGATTTCTGATCTCTCCCTGGGCGCCCGAGGAAGATCGAATCCGTTTGAAGCCTGTCAAAGGAGACCGGGAAGCTTTCCGGAAATTGTTCGGTGCAGAGGAAGATTTTGTTCCGACTTCCAATCTGACACACAATTACGAATTCTTCCGGGACATACTACTACGTCAAGAAATCTCGGTGGATGAGCTTTTTGATGCGATTGGCCGTTTGCAGGTCATCAGCATCACGCTGGAATCCGGCGACAATGCCCAGCTGATCTTTGAAAGCCTGAACTCCACCGGGCTGGCGCTCTCCGAAGGGGACAAGATCCGCAACTATATCCTGATGGGACAATCGCCCAGAATGCAGGATTACCTGTATGAGACCTACTGGACAAAGATCGAAAGCTGTACGTCCCACGAAGTCAGCGCCTTTGTACGGGATTATCTGAGCATCAAACAGCAGGTCACCCCAACGATCAACACCGTATACCGCGCATTCAAAGGGTATGCAGCGGAAACCGGGCAGGACGTAGAATCCTTCCTCAAAGATATGCTGGACTATGCCCGCCTGTATGAGAGGCTGCTCACCTGCAAAAGCGGGCTGAACAATCAAAAGCTGGATGATTGCCTCTATCGGATGAAGCGGCTGGAGATCGCGGTCACACGGCCTTTCCTCATGGAAGTACTGCGCCTGAACCAGGACGGAAAGCTGACCACCGACGAGGTGCTCCGCGTTTTCCTCATGACGGAAAACTATCTGTTCCGCCGCAACATCTGCGAGGTTCCCACCAACGCACTGAACAAGATTTTCCTGAATCTGAACCGGGAAATCCTCCGCTATGACGGTACCGCTAACCAATATCTGGACAAGATGGCCTACGCCCTTCTTTCCAAGCGGGACAGCGGCCGTTTCCCCGACGATGAAGAATTCAGCGCTGCGCTTTCCAGCAAACAGGTCTACCTGATGCGCGGCAAATACAAGGCCTATCTGTTTGAACGCTTTGAAAACTATGGCACCGTCGAGGTGAAGGATGTTTTCCGAAGTCTGGACAACAACACCTACACCATCGAGCACATCATGCCGCAGCATCTGACGCCGGAATGGATCCGGGACCTGGGACCGAATTACGAAAAGATCCATGCGGAGTGGAAGCATCGGTTGGCCAACCTGACCTTGAGCGGCTA
The DNA here is from genome assembly GCF_963931595.1 of uncultured Subdoligranulum sp. Lineage (GTDB taxonomy): Bacteria > Bacillota > Clostridia > Oscillospirales > Ruminococcaceae > Gemmiger. Next base: position 2,648,677 of record NZ_OZ007030.1, on the reverse strand, counting down.
TAACCCGAACCTGAGCAACAACACCTTTGCAGAAAAGCGGGATGCCATCCCCGGCGGATATCGGGACAGCGGTCTGCGGATGAACCAGCGGTTGGCCAATGAAACCTGCTGGGGCGTGGCGGAACTGCAGAAACGCAGTGACGAGATGGTGAAACGTGCCAGCGAGATCTGGGCCTATCCCACAACTTCCTTCCAGCCGGTGCAGCGGCCGATGGAATCCTGCACGTTGGATGACGAGGACGTAGATCTGACAGGGCGGGATATCCAGAAGTACAGCTATCTCGGTGCGGAGCAGCCTGCCACCAGCTGGACCGAGATGTTTGAAAACATGGTCCGATTCCTCCACCGAGAGGACAGGTCAGTTCTGTACGGTCTGGCGGACAGCGGCAGCACGGCGGAGCTTTCCCACTATGTTTCTGCCAAACCGGAAGAATTGCGCAGTGCCCTGCAGATAGACGAACACCTGTATCTGGAAAAGAACACCAGCACCGCCGCCAAGCTCAGTATTTTGCGCCGGTTGTTCCCCCTTTACCAGGCAGATGCCGGCAATCTGGTCTTTTTCCTGCGGGACGCTGAGAGCGATAAGGCCACTCAGAGCACCCGCTTGCAGACCCGCCTGGCGTACTGGACCCAGGCGTTGCCGACCATCCAGCAGCAGAACCTGCGTTGGGGCATTTTCAGCAATGTGAGGCCGGCAACGGCCAATGCCATTTCCGGGTATTTTGGAATCCGCGGCTTCCACATTAGCTGTATTGCCAACTACGACAGCGCCAAGGTTTTGTTCTGGCTTGGCGATAGCGACGCTGCCAAAAACAAGGAAGCCTTTGACCGGCTGCTGGAACACAAAGCAGAGATTGAACAGCAGTTGGGCTGTGCGTTGGAATGGGATCGCTCTGACGACAGCAAGGCGTCCTCCATCGGATATACGCTGCCGGGGGTCAGCATCAGCCAGGAAAAGGATTGGCCCGTCATGGCCAAGTTCCATGCCCAATGGAGTGAACGAATCTGCAGCGCCTTGCTGCCCTACCTCGAAGATATGCTGACGGTTAGCATTCATCGCATGAATGTGGCCGGCCTGCTGAGAGAATGGTGTCTGACCCATGAAGAGGTCCAGCTGCATCTCGACCGCTCCATCTCTCTGTATACGAGATTCACCACCAAAACAATGAGCCAGATTCTGCCCGATCTGGAGAACGCTCCCAGCGGCTGGGGAACCCCCAACCATTACTTCTATGAGATCGTGAACCGCGACGGAAAAGAAGTGACGATTCAGCTTTCGCTCAGTTCCCGCAATATGTCCCCGGAACTTCTTTCCCAATGTGAGCGCATTGACCAGTTCTATCCTTCCCACCATAAACGGGAAGATTGGCAATGGCGGATGCCTTTCAAGACGAAGCCTGTATCGGTCTGCGAGCCGATAGACCGTACCCTGTTGTTCAAGGCCCTGGATGAACGGCTGCAGGAAATCCTGGCCTTTGAACAAGACCTGAAAGCAAAACTGCAGATGAACTGAAAAGAAGCCCGATGCAACCGCATCGGGCTTCTTTTCCTGTTATCCTTACGCCGCCGCGTTGGCGTTGATGCTGTCGATGGCGTGCTTGACTTTCGCCCAGAGGGACAGGTCGGTGAAAACCTCCACCACGCTGCCCTGGTCGGTGAAGGGCGGCTCCTGCAATACCGAGAGGTCCTTCATCACGCCGTTCTTGACGATGTACTCCACGATCTGGTTGACGAAATAGATCTGGCGGCTGTCCAGGTTCACCCCGGCCAGGTATTCCGCAAAGGCGTTCTTGGCGGCGTTCATATCCATGCCCACGATCTCCCGCACGAACTCGCCCAGGGGTTTCTGGCCACATTCTGCCTCGTAGTCCTGGCGGGTGCCCACATCGGACCAGAGGATTTTTTCCAGCTCCGCCACATCCTGCTCGGTCAGTGGGATGTTAGAGCGCAGCTTGGCCACCGCCACGTTGTCCTGGTGCTGGCGCAGATAGAATTCCGCCTTGGCCTTGTAGTTTTTCAGGTCGTCGTTTTCCAGCTCGGATTCCTTCCACTCCACCGAGAGGATGTCGTCGGTGAAGTTGGTGTTGTAGATGGAAACCTTGCGGGGCAGATATTTCATCAGGTCGCGCAGGGCTTGGCGGATATGCTCAAACTCGTTGATGCCCGCGTTTTCCAGATAGTCGGTGTGCAGGATTTTGTCGATGAGTTCCGACTGGGCGCGGATTTCCGGGATGTTGGCCACCCCGGCCACCGCCGCCACTTTTTTCATCAGATCCTTGCGGGCGCGGGGATAGGTTTTGCCCACCAGATAGGCCAGCTCGATGCCGTACAGTAACGCATCGAACCGCACGGCGCTGGCTTCGTCGGCGTCGGGGAGCAGCAGGGGTGCCACTTCCTCGCGAAGGGTAAGGGTATCCTCATAGCTGAGGGCCAGATACCCCTCGGGATCGCTGAACTTTTCCACATACCGCAGATGCTGGCGAACGGCAAAGTTTTCCCGGTCCAGCTCCTGCACTTTGGCGAGCATTTCCGAAACCAGTCTCTCGCGGAAGGGGATGAGTTCCTCGGTCTGGTAGGCGATATCCTGCAGTTTGAAGATGATCTGTGCCTTTAAATAGAAGATGGCGCTCTGCAGGGCCATCTGGCTGGCGGCGGCCTTTTCTTTTTTCAGGCGGAAAAACTCAAAGTTGCCGCACAGATCGAAGATGTAGAATTTTTCCTTGTCCTTGCCGTCGATCAGCCCCGGACACAGGCGGGTGCCGCGGCCGATCATCTGCCAGAATTTGGCCTTGCTCATGACCTTTTTAAAGAATACCAGGTTGAGAACTTCGGGCACATCGATGCCGGTGTCCAGCATATCCACCGAGATGGCGATCTGGGGCAGTTTCCCGGCGTCGGAAAATTCGTCGATGGCGCTCTGGGCGTAGGTCATATAGTTGTCGATGACCTTGGCATAGCCCGGCAGGTGGGGATACTGCTTGTTGAACACTTTGAAGATGATGTCGGCGTGACGGTGATTCTTGGCGAAGATGATGGTCTTGCCCAGTTTTTCGCCGTAGTCGATTTTGAGGCCGTGGGTCATCAGCAGGTCGAGGGCCTTGCGGATGGTATCCTCGTTGAAGAGCCATTCGTTGAGGGCGGAGGACTGGATGCGTTCGGGCAGTTCGCCGTTCTCGTCGGTGAAGGTGGCCTCGTACTCGGCCTTTTCCTCGGGGGAGAGTTCGTCGTAGACGATGCCCTGTTCGAGGAATTTGAGTTTGCTTTCCACCGTGCGGTAGTCCACGAGGAACCCGTCCTTGACGGCCTGGGCCAGTTCGTAGCCGTAGGTGGGCACGCCGTTTTGCAGCTCAAAGACTTCGTAGGTGTTTTTGTCGATTTCGTCCTTGGGGGTGGCGGTGAGACCCACCAGCGGGGCGTCGAAGTAGTTGAAGATGTCCCGGTATTTGTTGTAGATGGAGCGGTGGGCTTCGTCGCAGATGACCAGATCGAAGTGGCCCACCGTGAAGAGTTTGCCCTCCTCGTCGTGGACGGTGTCGATGCAGTTCATCATGGTCTGGTAGGTGGAAAATACGCAGTGGGCGGCGGCGTTGTCCTTTTCCTCGCAGAGGTTGGTGACCGACAGATCGGGCAGCAAGTTCACAAAGCTACGTTTGGCCTGGGTGACCAGAGAATTGCGGTCGGCCAGGAAGAGGATGTTTTTCACCCAGCCGCGGCGCAGCAGCACATCGCAGAGGGCGATGACGGTGCGGGTCTTGCCGGAACCGGTGGCCATGACGAGCAGAGCCTTGCGGCGGTTGCCGGCAAAGGCCTGGCAGGTGGCCTTGATGGCGCCCTCCTGGTACCAGCGCCCGGCGATGTTGCGGTCCACCTGGATGTTATCCAGCGGTGTGCGCATCGTACGCAGATTGAAGAGCTTTTCCAGGTCCCGGCGGGAATAGAAGGCGGCCACCCGGCGCTCGGGGTAGAAGCCGTCGTCCAGGCGGGTATCAAACCCGTTGGAGAGAAAGACCACCGGGCGGCGACCGCATTGTTTTTCCAGAAGGTCGGCGTAGAGTTTGGCCTGCTGGCGGCCCTTGGCGGGGTCCACACAGGTTTTCTTCGCCTCAATGACGGCCAGGGGGCGGTGGGCGTCGTCGTAGAGGACGTAGTCGGCAAAGCCCTCCCCGGCGCGGTTGGGCATACCGGGAACCGGCACTTCGTTGAGCCAGTTTTTGCCCTCCACCCAGCCGGCATCCCGCAGCATGGCGTCGATGTAGAGCTTGCGGGTCTTGTACTCCGACAGATCCAGCGGCTTGGGAATATAGCCGGGCTGCTGGGCGGCGCGCCGTTCGGACAGTTCCTTGCGCAGGGCCTGGTTTTCCGCCATGAGGGCATCCAGGTCCACCTCCGGCGCCGCGGGCACCGGCCCGGCGGGTTGCTGGTTGAGCAGGGAAGGGTCAAAGCGGCCGGGGGTGTAGTGGGTGCCGTAACAGCAGGCCACAAAGTCCATAAAGTACCACAGGTTTTCCAGGCAGAGGGCGGCCTCCTCGGGGGTGACGGGCTTGCGGTCGGCGTGGTTGGCGGAGTTGCCGGTCTGGCGTATGTAGTTCAGCCGCCGCCACAGGTCCTTGTCCACAATATCGCGGAATTCCTCGGCGTTCAGCAGGCTGACCAGCCGATCGTCATAGGGTTTGACCAGCCCCGAATCCACCGAGTACATCCATTTGACCGCAAACTCCATCGCCCGGCGACAGTTCACCGCGCAGGCCGCCGGGTCAATGGCATAGATTTTTTCCGCCGCCACCGCCGCCCCGGCAAAGGAGGCAAACTGTGGCTCCGAAAGGAGAAAATCGAAGTTGGTCATGGTGGGTACCTCGGTATATATCTTCAGATAATTTTGAAGTGCCTTGAAAATACAAATATAATTAAAGTATCATTCAATACTTGCGGAAATCTCTTGCGGCCAAGAGTCATTATAAAAAGCTCCGAAGCCCTTGTGCCGGAGGTAATCTAAACAATCAAGTATATAATCGTCGTTGCCCAAGTCCTTAGTGTTACAAGCAATGGGGAAAAGTTCGGTTCCCGCTTCTGTTAGCGGATAAACAGGATATTTTAAAGCTACTCTTTGATCGCTACTATTTTTTATGTGAATACATTTGTTGCGATTTATAATCACAGTATGGTGTTTTGGTTCAATATCAAAACCGATCATCGTATTTCCAGTAACAGTAACTAGGCCGGCTTCACTTAAGCGGAGGATCTGGCCGAAAGAAATACCATTATGCTCTAGTAAATTAGGATCAGACAATAGAAAATAATTTATATAACCTTCGTTCAGATCTGCTATATTCCCTAAAATATATGGCGCTACCTTTGTGAAAATTTGGGCTTCGTAATTGGTTAAATTCTTTAGCGTAGCAAGCGTGCGTAATGAAAAACTTTTTGGCTTTGAAACTTCACCCGCCAGCAGCTTGCCCCAAAAAACTTGCATTTCTTCGTTACTAACATTGGCAACATTATCGAAAAATTCGTTAATCCAATCAGGGTCTACAGGGTCTTCGCTAACTTCTTCTGTGTTTTCCAATTGGTCATAGGCTTTAGCGATAACGCTTTCAATGTTTTGCTGTTTCTTCATTTCCTGATACAATGCACGATTCTGAGCGCGACGCGCTAACTCGTTCGCATCTTCTGCTGCAATACAGATAGCACCGTCTTCGTAATGAATGGGGAGTGCGATATTTTTATTGATAGATTTGCTAATAATTTGAATTTCGTCGGCTTTTGCTTTCGCCATACGCCGAATGTGTGTTGGTTCATAAACTTTGCCGACACCAATGGCTACAGTTTTTATCAGCTTTTGCAAAGGTTGGGCTAAACCTAATACATCTGTAACAACGAGTCCATTTACATCACTCATCATTATATCTCCTTTTATGCTTCCTTGAAATATTGAAACAGTAAAGAACTTTTTAATGGAACAATCTTATCGAGGCTGCGTCGAATATTTGACTTAATACACTCAACATTTTCAACAAAAAGTGAAAATTGCTCTTGAAGCTCCAGTGGAGGAACAATAAAATGCGTTTGTTCCATACCGCTCTTTGTTAAATGCATCATCGCAATTCCATGTGTTTCCGACATCAGTGAAGCTGTTACATATTCTAACAATTTGCAAAGGAATTGTTTATTGTATGCGTCTTTAATAACCACTTTCCAAATATGGTAATGGTAAATCACTTTACCACCTTTCCATATTTGCGGCCCAAAAGATGCGGACCATGCGTATAATAAATCACCATTGTCACAATACTTGTCGGGCTCCAATTCCAAGTTGGAATAATACCAGTTTCGATTAGAAAAGAAATTCCCGACACGAAGCACAGGATATTTCCCGCTATCAAGTAATTCTTCTTGTTTATAAGCTCTACCATTTAGTAGTTGAACATTCTTTTGAAGATTTTCTTCTGGCCAGCCTTTGGGATTGGAAACCGGGTCCCCGAACATCTCCACAAAGCGGGATTTGACCAGCAGGTCCAGCTTGTCCAGCTGGGCGCGGCGTTGTGCAATCAGGTCGGTGACCTTGTCCAAAACAGATACAATGTGACGCTGTTCTTCTAATGGAGGAATCGGGATGGATGCTTCGGTCAAATTTCCCAGTTTGATATATTTGATTACTCCACCAATAGATTCTTTTCGTAGTGTTTCGACATATTGGTCCAAGAAGTAATACAAGTAACGCACAGAAAGAACGCTTTTATCTTTGCTTTCAATGATATAGGTTCTTTGATACGCATCAAATTTCCCACAATAATATTTTACATTTAGGTCTCCATTTCCTGCAACAAGTACACACTCACAATCGTAACTGTAAGTATCTATTTTGAGCGTTGAAACTGCACAGGTAAAAAAAGGATAGCAGCCGTTTTCAGATGCTGCATTAGCATCGAGTTTTCCGGTTCGGATATTAACATAGTCCCCCAACTTCGCCATCACAGCATCCCCTCCAGTTCGGTCAGTCCCTGGGTGATCTGCTGCTCCAGCGCCTTCAGATCGTCGAGAATCTCGCTCGTGGGCGGATACTCCACCGGTTTATACTCCACCTGCTTGTACTTGTTGATGGAAAGGTCATACTCGTTTTCGGCGATCTCCGCCTTGGGTACCATAAAGGACTGCTCGGTGCGGGCGCGGTCCTTTTCCGCCGCCCGGTTGTGGAACCGTGCGATGATGTCGGGGATGTCGTTCTCCTTGATTTCGGTGCGCTTGTCGTCCAGCGAAAAACCGTCCGCCTTCATATCATAGAACCACACCTCGTCGGTGCCGCCGTGGCCGGTCTTGGTAAACACCAGCACCGCCGTGGACACCCCCGCGTAGGGCTTGAACACCCCGCTGGGCATCGAGATCACCGCCTCCAGACGGTGGTTCTCCACAATCTCCTTGCGGATCGCCTTGTGCGCCGTGGAAGAGCCGAACAACACCCCGTCCGGCACGATGCAGGCGCACCGGCCGCCCACTTTCAGCATCCGCAAAAACAGCGCCAGAAACAAAAGCTCGGTCTTTTTGGTCTTGCACAGTTTGAGCAGGTCCGTCGAAACAATGTCGGCGTCCAGGCTGCCTTTGAAGGGCGGATTGGCCAGAATCAGGGAATAGGCCTCCCGGTCGGTGTTCTGGTCCGAAAGGCTGTCCCGGTACTCGATGGACGGGTTGTCGATGCCGTGGGTCATCATGTTCATGGCGCCGATGCGCAGCATCGTGCGGTCCATATCGTAGCCGTGGAACATCCGGTTCATGTAATGGTCTTTTTTCTGCCGGTCAAAGAAGATCTCCTGTTTGTATTCCTCTTTCAGGTAGTGCCCGGCCTCCACCAGAAAGCCGCCCGTGCCGCAGGCCGGGTCGCAGATGACCTCGTCGGGCTGGGGGTCCATCATCTCCACCATCATACGGATGATATGCCGCGGCGTGCGGAACTGGCCGTTCACCCCCGCGGTGGACAGCTTGGAAAGCAGATATTCGTAAATGTCACCCCGCACATCGGTGCTGCTGGCCTGGCGGGACTGCTCATAAATCTCATCCATCGCCGTGACCACCTTGTCCAGCATCAACGGCGTGGGAATCTTGAAAATCGCATCCCCCATGTATTGGGCGTAGGCGCTGTCCTTGTCGCCGTGCAGCCCCTTGATGAAGGGGAACACCCATTCCTGCATCACCGTGTACATCTGCTGGGCCGGAAAGTCCCGGAACACCGACCATTTCAGCTGCTCGCCCGGAATGCTCCGCTCCCCGATGGTGACCTTGTCCGCAAAAATGCTCTTGTGGGGCACCCCCAGCATGGCGCTCTCCTTGGCGCGCTGGTTATCCGCCGCGTCCAGATCATGAATGAACATCAGATAGGTCATCTGCTCCACCACGTCCAGCGGATTGGTGATGCCCCCGGTCCAGAATGTCTCCCACAGGCTGTTGATTTTATTCTTCAGTTCGTTGTCCAGCATACCGTACTCCTTGTTTGGATTCTGCGCGGGAAAGGCCTGCCATCCCCGTGCCGGTGCAGCGCCTGTCTATGTCTTCGGCGCCATCCCGTCCCCCGGCCAACGGCCCGGCGGAATTATATAAGTATAGTCTAACAAGCCCGGAATAGCCCGTCAAGGTGCTGCCGTTTGCCGCTTTGCCGAAGGAAAAACAGTGGCACGGGGGGCCTCCCGTCATAACCCCTCCACAAACTTCCCGATCAGCCCATTCACTTCCTCCGGTGCATCGGTGTTGGCATTGTGTCCGGCTCCGGGAATCCACACCAGCGGAATGCCGGTGTTTTTGTGCCAGGCCTTGTTGTACCGGATGCAGGAACCGGCATGATCTTTTTCCCCGCAGATCAGCAGCGCTGGGCAGGGAATTTTGTAGGGCAAGTCCGCTTCCATGGCTTCGGCCAGCATCCGCATCCCATGGCCTGACAGCCGGGCGTACCGTTCCTGGTCGCCGTTGTAGGTCATCATCATGGCGTGCATCAGGGCCTGTCCATAGGCGGAGGTGGCCACCCCTTTCGACCCGGTTTTCAGTAAGGACTTCCACGGATAATGGCGATAGACCGGCTCCATCCGTTTCAGCAGCCACAGTTCGATGCCCGTCACATACTTTCGCTGCAGAGGGGCCGAATCAATGGCCACAAAGCCCTTCAATTTCTGAGGGAACAATTCCGCATAGGCTTGTCCTACATAGCCGCCCATGGATTGCCCCACGATCACCGGCTGGCACAGAGCTTCCCGGCAGAGAATCTCGTCCAGCCATCTTGCCTTGTCCATCAGTGAAAAGGTAAGCCGGAAGGGCCAGGAAGCGGCATGGCCGGGAGCGTCCCATACCAGCAGATTGTATTTCCCTTCGAAACAGGCAATCTGTTTGTCAAACAGCCGATGGTCAGCGGTCAGCCCCGGCAGAAAAACCAGGGTGATGGCTTCGGGGCCGCAGTCACGATTCACCCAGTAATGAATCTTGCCGCAGGGCGTTTCGTAGAGCTTTTCCTGCATGGCTGTCACCTCCTGCGATTTCTGCTTTCATTATACAGCATACCCAGGGAAAGCACAGCCCCTTGGAGCAGCATGGACAGCCCCCAGCCTCTGTTTGCACTCACAAAAATCAGCGCCGGAATTGTGCTGTCCACGCTTCCGGCGCCTTTTCTTGTATTGTCCCGCCGCGGACAGTATAATAAAGCAAAACCATTCCAACTGAGGGAGGCAGCCATGAAACGGATTTTCTTTGTGGAGGATGATGCCAGTCTGCGCAGCGGACTGACCTTTGCGCTGGAAAAGCAGGGCTACGCCGTGACGGCGGCCGCGACCAGGGCGGAGGCGGAATCCCTCTGGCGGGCGGACGCCTTTGACCTGGTGATCCTCGACGTATCCCTGCCTGACGGGTCGGGGTACGACCTCTGCCGCAAAATCCGGCAGACCTCCCAGGTGCCGCTGATCTTCCTCACGGCGGCCGACGAGGAGACCGAGGTCATCATGGGGCTGGACTTGGGTGGGGACGACTACATCACCAAGCCCTTCAAGCTGGCGGTGTTCTTTTCCCGGGTGAACGCCCTGCTGCGGCGCAGCGCCCAGTTCCCCCAAGCTGGCCGCCAGCTGGTTTCGGGCGGGGTCGCGGTGGACCTTTTGCAGCAGACGGTGACCCGAAACGGCAGCCCCGTGGACCTGACGGCCACCGAGTACAAGCTGCTCTGTTTTCTCATGGAAAATCCGGGGCAGGTGCTTTCCGCCGACCAGATTCTGGGGCGGTTGTGGGACTGCGAGGAGCGGTACATCGACAGCAGCACCCTGACGGTTTACATCCGGCGGCTGCGGACCAAAATCGAGGAGGACCCCGCCCATCCGCAGAAGATTCTGACGGTGCGGGGGATGGGCTACAAATGGAGTGTGACGCCGTGAATTACGCCATGCGGATGCTGGCCAACCGGCACACCCGGCGGCTGTTCGGGGCCACGGCCGGGGCGGTTGTGCTGTTTACGTTGGCCGCTGCGGCTGCGGCGGTCTGGGGGCGGACCCACGCGGCAGCCCTGGTGATACTGGCAGGGGCCTGCCTGGTGCTTGTGCTGCTGGGCGGGCTTTATCTCTATTTCCGGAACCAGGAGCGGATTCTCGAGGAGGCAGTGACCCAGGTGCAGGCGTATCTCGCGGGAAACACCGACGCCCGCCTGCCTTGCGAGGAGGAGGGGGAGCTCTACCGCCTCTTCCAGGAGGTGAACTCTCTGGCGGCCATCCTCAACGCCCACGCCCGGCAGGAGAACGCCGCCCGGGTATTTTTGAAGGACACCCTCTCCAACATCTCCCACCAGCTGAAAACGCCCCTGGCCGCGCTGAACATCTATAACGGACTGCTGCAGCAGGAAGCGGAAAATCTGCCCGCCATCCGGGACTTTGCCGACCGGTCCGAGCAGGAGCTGGACCGGATGGACAACCTCGTGCAGAACCTTCTGAAAATTGCCAGACTGGACGCCGGTACCACCCCGCTGGAAAAGGCGGAGGAGCCGGTAGCCGGGCTGATGGAAGCGGTGCGGCGGCAGTTTTCCTGGCGGGCCAGGCAGGAGGGCAAGACGCTGGAACTGGCGGGGGCGGATGACGTGACACTGGTCTGTGACCGGGTCTGGATGCTGGAAGCGGTGGGCAATCTCGTGAAAAACGCCCTGGATCACACCGAAGCCGGGGACACTGTAAAAATTGAATGGAAATCCTTTGCCTCCACGGTGCAGATCACGGTGGCGGACACCGGCAGCGGCATCCACCCGGAGGATCTGCCCCACATCTTCAAGCGGTTTTACCGCAGCCGGTTTTCCCGGGACAATCAGGGGGTAGGGCTGGGTCTGCCGCTGGCCAAGGCCATTGTGGAGGCCCACGACGGCACCATCCAGGCCGAGAGTGAACCGGGCCGGGGAACGGTCTTTACCCTGCGGTTCTGGATTCCTGCAAAATTGTAGGGAAAACGTTGGGTGCCTGTAGGCTGGGGGTGGTAGACTATCCCCAGTTTCCAAGAAAGAGGTGTCTGACACAATGCAATTACTGGAAGTAAAGAATCTTTCCAAGACCTACGGTCAGGGCGAGGCCGCCGTCCACGCCCTGCGGGGGGCCACCTTCACGGTGCCCAAGGGAGAGTTCGTGGCGGTGGTGGGCGAGTCCGGCTCGGGCAAGAGCACCCTGCTCAACCTCATCGGCGGGCTGGATACCCCCACCGAGGGCAAAGTCCTCATCGACGGCAAGGATATCTTCGCCATGAAGGACCGCAGCCTGACGGTGTTCCGGCGGCGGAACATCGGGTTTGTGTTCCAGAGTTTCAACCTGATTCCCGAGCTGACGGTGGAACAGAACATCCTGTTCCCCGTGCTGCTGGACTATCAGACCCCCGACCGTGCCTACCTGGAAGAGCTGCTGGAGGTGCTGGGGCTGACCGAGCGGCGGCACCATCTGCCGGGTCAGCTTTCGGGCGGGCAGCAGCAGCGGGCGGCCATCGGCCGGGCGCTGATCACCCGGCCTGCCCTGATCCTGGCCGATGAACCCACCGGCAACCTGGACACCCGCAACAGCGGGGAGGTCATCGCCCTGCTGAAAAAGGCATCCCGCACCTACGAGCAGACCATCGTCATGATCACCCACAGCCGGACCATCGCCCAGACCGCCGACCGGATTCTGCAGGTGTCCGACGGGGTGGTCACCGATTTCGGGAGGTGCCGGGCATGAAGAGCTATCTGGGCCTGATTCCTCTTTCCGCCAAGGTGCGCCGCCGCCAGAACCGGATGACGGTGCTCTGCATCCTCATGGCGGTGCTGCTGGTCACGGCCATCTTCAGCATGGCGGATATGGCCATCCGGATGGAGACTGCCCGTGTCATTGAGGAGCATGGCCACTGGCACGCCATGCTGAAGTCCCTGCCGGAGGAAACCGCCGACGCGATCACGGCGGAACCGGAGGTGAAAGCCGCGTCCCGGTACGACGGGCTGAACTTCGCCCTGTCGGAGGACTACACCATGGGCGGCAAGCCCTGCGTGGTGGTGGGCGGCGACGAGGCCATCCTGACCGAGATCTACGACGATCTGGCCGAGGGGCACTTCCCGCAGTCCCCCGACGAAATCCTTCTCTCCCGGCGGGCCAAGACGCTGCTCTCGGTAGAGGTGGGGGACCAGGTCACCCTCCACACCCCGGCGGGGGAGTTCGTCTATACCATTTCCGGCTTCGGCGCCGATGTGACGATCAGCAGCGACGCCAGCGTGGTGGGGGCGGTCCTTGACTGGGACGCCTTTGCAAGCCTGGCCGACGCCGAAGGCTACACGATGGCCCCGGTCTGGTTTGTGCGTCTGCAGGACGGCGCCAACGCCCGCAAGGTGCTGGACCGGTGGCGGCAGCAGTACGGCCTTACCGACGAGACCCTCTCGGAGAACACCGCCCTGCTGGGACTTTCCGGCTTCAGCAGCGATTCCTATGTGATGGGAATGTACCTGGTGGCCGCCGTCCTCTTCGTGCTGGTGCTGGCGGCGGGGGTCTTTATGATCGCGGGCAGCCTGAACAGCCAGACCGCCCAGCGCACCCAATTTTACGGGATGCTGCGCTGTATCGGCGCCAGCAAGGCCCAGATCATGCACCTGGTCCGGTGGGAGGCCCTCTACTGGTGCAGGACCGCCGTGCCCCTGGGGGTGGCTTTCGGCATCCTGCTCACCTGGGGACTCTGTGCCCTGCTGCGGTTTGGTGCCGGGTCGGAGTTTGTCAAAATCCCCCTCTTCGCCGTCAGCCCGGTGGGCATCGTCTGCGGCGTGGTGGTGGGGGTGCTCACCGTGCTGCTCTCCTCCCTGGCACCGGCCCGGCGGGCCGCAGGGGTCAGCCCGGTGGCGGCGGTCAGCGGCAACGACGCCAGGGGCAGCCGTGCCGCGCGCCCCATGCGCCGGACGGGCCGCCGTGTGGAAGTTGCCTTAGGCATCCACCACGCGGTGGAATCCCGCAAAAACCTGCTGCTCATGACCGGTTCCTTCGCCCTGAGCATCCTGTTGATCCTCGCCTTCTCGGTGATGGTCCAGTGGGTGCAGCTGGCCCTCAATCCGCTGCAGCCCTGGGCCCCCGATGTCTTTTACAGCAGCCCCTCCAACGCCTGCGAAATCCCTAAAGACTTTGCCTGCCAGGTGGCGGCGCAGCCCGGCGTGAAACGGGCCTTCGGCAGAATGTACCAGAGTGTCGAGGCAGAGTATCAGGACCAGACCGGCCCCATCGACCTCATCTCCTACGAGGAGCAGCAGTTCCATTGGGCGGAAGGCAGCCTGACCGCGGGCGACCTGGACGCCGTCCGGAACGGCGAAGGGGTGCTCACGGTGTTCGACAAGAGCAACTCCCTGGGGGTGGGGGACACGATTCAGATCGGCGATACCGCCCTGCCGGTGCTGGGCGTGCTGGAGGACAGTCCTTTCTCCGCCGACGACCATCCCACCGTCATCTGCTCCGAGGCGCTCTTTACCCAGCTCACCGGGCAAAGCGGCTACGCGGTGTTGGACGTCCAGCTGACCGCCGACGCCACCCGGGAGACAGTGACCGAACTCCAGGCCCTGGCGGGGGACTGGGATTTCTACGACCGGATGGACCTTAACCGGGACACCCGCAACACCTACTGGATGTTCTGCCTCTTTGTCTACGGGTTCCTGGCCATCATCACCTTGATTACCATGATTCATACGGTGAACAGCATCTCGTTGAGCGTGGCCGCCCGCACCCGGCAGTGCGGCGCCATGCGGGCGGTGGGGATGGCCGCCGCCCAGCTCAAGGCCATGATCTTCGCCGAGGCCGCCACCTACACGGTGCTGGGCTTCGCGGCGGGCTGCGGCCTGGGACTGCCGCTGCACGCCTTCCTCTACAACCAGATGATCACCCGCTACTGGGGTGTGGCCTGGCAGCTGCCCCTTTCCACCATCGGCGGCATCGTGGCGCTGCTGGTCTTTACCTCGCTGGCGGCCCCCTTTGCCCCCGCCCGGCGGGTCTGCCGCCTGCCGGTGGCCGGGAGCATCAACGAACTGTAACCGCAGTTTCTGGCAAGACAGGACGGTTTGACCACCATCTGACCACTCCTTCTTCCCAGCCGGTTCCGTGTATCGTTTGTACGTCCCAACATCCTTTTATAACCATCAAAACCAGCGCCGGAAGTTGTGCACACTGCACAATTTCCGGCGCTGTATCATCGTATTTACCTGTCCGTCACAGTTCTCCGACCAGACTACTACGTCCAACTGGACTATAGCCGACTGTTTTTTGTACAGCCAAGCTCCGCAAAGCAAAAAACAAACGAATTGTCGTCTTTTGTCCCGGGAGTGTGAAGCCAATGGAACGAATCCTTCCGCGCGTCAGGTCAATATCAGGAAGTTCTTTTTGGAAGGACTCTGACAATCTACCGAGGCCTGTTCCTCCCCACTATGACTGCTGACAATTCCATGCGCTGAGGGCCATGCCGGGGCCAGCCCCAACTTTTTCAAGGGAATGGAAATGGTGGCAGTCCGCCACAGCCTGCCCTGAACGGGAAGAAGGAATCCCCTGTGTAATTACAGCGCTAAATGGCAAGCGATTTGTCAAGGGGGCTTTTTTCTTTCCGTGACAAGATATGCCCATACCCATCGGATAACCATAGCAATCTGGCAACTCTTCCCAATCGGCTCGCACGTCCAAAATGTCGGCCAATGCCTGGTGGGTAGGGCACTTATGAGGAAAGGTGGGAGACTTGACAAAATATGCGCCTTACAGATCCGGCGCCGAAGGGCAAATCGGAGGGCCAAATGAAAAAGTGCAAACGCCGGCGGCCCCTGAGCCTCGCCCCGGCAAAATAAGCCGGATTTCGGACGAGATAGACAATCCCCCTTGAGCGGCGGCGGTGGGCCCTGTATACTGCGTAATAAAAGATGGACAGGAGGCGCCGTTCATGTGGGATTTGCTGATCGTGGGCACCGGCCCGGCCGGGGTATCTGCCGCGTTGACCGCCAGGGCCAGGGGGCTTTCGTTCCTCTGGTTTGGCAGCCGGCGGCTCAGTGACAAGGTCGAAAAGGCAGAGCGTATCCTGAATTACCCCGGCCTGCCCCGGGTGACCGGCCGGGAGCTGCGGGACGCTTTTCTGCGGCAGGTGGATGATCTTGGCATCCCAATCCAGCAAGCACGGGTGGCGGCGGTCTACGAGATGGGCGGGCACTATGCTGTCTGCGCCGGGCCGGATTTCTATGAAGGGCGCTGCCTGATCCTGGCCACCGGCGTGGCGGCACGCGGGCAGATCCCCGGCGAAAACCGGCTGCTGGGCAAGGGGGTCAGCTGCTGCGCCACCTGCGACGGCGAGCTGTACCGCGGGCGGAACATCGCGGTGGTGTGCGAAAGCCAGAGCCTGGAGGAGGACGTCCGCTTTTTGCAAAGCGTGGCGGGCCATGTGGAACTGTTCTGCACCTACGCGGGCGGCCTGGCCGATACACCGGGCTGCCACAAAGGCCGGCCCCAGACCATCGAGGGGGACGACCGGGTGACCGGGGTGCGCTGGGCGGATGCGACCCTCCCGGTGGAGGGTGTGTTCTGCCTGCGGGAAACGGTGGCCCCGCAGGCGCTCCTATCCGGCCTTGCCATGGAAAACGGCCATATCCAGGTGGACCGGGCCCAGCGCACCAACCTGCCCGGCTGCTTTGCCGCCGGGGACTGCACCGGCCGCCCCTACCAGTACGCCAAGGCAGTGGGCGAGGGCAATGTGGCGGTGCACAGCGCGCTGGCTTTCCTGGCACAGCCGCAGGGGGAACCGCGATGAAACCCGGCTGGCTGGGCTACCTGGGGCGGCTGGCGGGCGTGCTGGCCGGCAATGCGCTGCTGGCCTACGGGGTGGCGGCGGTCTACCTGCCTGCCGGGCTGGCGGTGGGCGGCGCCACTGGCGTAGGGCTGATCCTCCACACGTTGTTTGGGCTGGACACTGCTGTGTCCGTCTTTGTGCTGAACCTGGGCCTGCTGGTGGCCGGATGGGCCTGCATCGGGCGGGAGTTTGCCATCAACACAGCGGCCGGGTCGCTGGCCTATCCAGTGTTTCTGGGGCTGTGGCAGCGTTTGCCCGCCTTTTCACTGCTCGAAACCGACCGCTTCGCGGCCCTTGTGTGCGGGGCCTGCTTTGTGGGGGCCGGCGTGGGGGTTACACTTCGGGCCGGCGCTTCCACCGGCGGCAGCGACTCGCTGGCCATGATCCTGCACCGGACAATCCGGCTGCCGGTAGCGGGGGTCAAAATGGCCGCCGACTACGGCGTGATGGTCATGGCGTTCTGGATGGCTGGCGGGCGCAACCTCTGGTTCAGCGTGATGGCCCTGGCCATCGAAACTTTTGTGATGAACCGGACCATGGTGGCAGGCGCCGCCCAGCTTCAGCTGCTGGTGATCTCCGACCACTACGAGGAGATCCGGCAAGCCCTGCTTTGCGAGGCGCAGGCCGGCGTGACAATGCTCCACGCAGACACCGGCCTGCGGCGGACGGCGGGCAGTGTGGTGTTCTGCGTCATCCCTAACAAGAAACTTTACGGCGTTAAAGCAGCTATCCACCGCATCGACCCCGGCGCATTTTTGACCATCGCCACCGTCCGGGAAGTGCAGGGTCAGGGGTTCACCGCCGCGCGCATCCCATTGCCGGTGGGAAAATAGGAGGAAACGTATGCAATCCAAACTTGTTGCCGCCAAGGACTACCATGAAGTGGCTCTGGACATCCCGGCGTTTGTGCCCGACCAGGCCGCTTTGCAAAAAGAACTGGACCGGCTCCGCAACCCGTATGTGACCTGGAAACCGGGCGGCGCGGTGGCTGCCGGCGATATGGTCCGCTGCTCGCTGCGCTCCGCGCTGCCGCGCTTTCAAAAAGACAGCATCCGCTTTGTGGCGGGCAGCGGGATGTACAATCCAACGCTGGAAGCCCTGGCCATCGGCATGCAGGCCGGCGAGTCCCGCACGGCGACCCTGCCGGAGGGGGAGGTCACCCTGACCGTGCAGGCCGTGCAAAAGCGGGTTGTGCCTGCGCTGACCGACGAGATGGTCGCCGCGTGCAAGCTGCCGGGGGTGCGCACGGTGGCCGGGTACCGGCGCTATCTGCTGGCGCAGCAGCGGGACAAAGCCGCCGCACAGGCCGCCTGGACGCTGGCCGCCCGAATCAAACGGACGGTACTGGACGGGTCCGCGTTTGTGCTCTGCAAAGCGGACTGGAAGCAGGCGGTGGAGCGGGAGCTGGACCGTTGCCGGGCCATCGCCCGGCAGAGCGGCATGGTGCTGGAACAGATGACCCCCGAGCAGTTTGCCGGGAACATCCCGGTCAAAAGCTACGCCGAGCTGGTGGCCATGACCCAGGACACCTGCTTTGACAGCCTGCGCTGCTGCCTGCTGGGGCGGCATTACGCCCAAAACGATGGCTTTGCCGTGACCGAGGCGGGCTACGCCGCGTTCCTGCAGGATTACGCCGCCACCTGGCATACCACCGCGGAGGAGGCCCGGGCCGCCATGCCCAAAGAAACCTATACATTCAACCAGTACGCCGCCCATGCCGAGGAGGTCTGGCGCGCCCACGCGGACCGGCTGTACCGGGACAAAAACCCGCTGCCCGACGCGGAATGACCCATCCCCATGAAACACAACAGGAGGCACCCCTATGATTCAACAGGCCAACAGCGAAAACTTTGAAAGCCTTGTCCAAGACGGTTTTGTGATCGTCGATTTTTACGGCACCACCTGCGTGCCCTGCAAGCTCTTTGCCCGCATTCTCGAGGATCTGGACGCCGAGATCCCCTTTTTGAACATCGTCAAGCTCAACACCACCGAGAACCCCGGCCTGGCCGAACAGTACGGTATCCGGGCCGTGCCCACCGTCCAGTTTTACAAGGACGGCAAGCTGGTTCACAGCCATGTGGGTGTGATGCAGCCGCAGCAGGTCAAGGACGTGATCGCCCGGTACATGTATGACTGAGCCCTGGAGGGTGTTTGGAACCCCTCTGCGGTCGAAAGCGGCAGAATAGACCCGCAATCGGACAGAATCGACACCGCCGCTGTTTTTCCGTGTAAAAATGTGGTAAAATACAGCCAATAACCAAGCCGGTCGTCTGGGAAAGGATGTGTGCAGGATGAAAGCGGCAGCCTTCACACAGCCAAGCCCGGCGCCGCCGGCCCCTGCCGCCCGAACGCTTGACCGGGCGCAGGCAGGACAGTAAAGTCAATGGAGACCCAGCCAGTTTTGTGCGCGGCTGCGGCGCCCCCGGCCACCGGGCGCGCCGCGCCCGCAAAACCGGCGGGTCTCGCTTGCTTTCCGGGGCATTGCCGGAAAGGGAAGGGAGGAACAAATGGAACAGAATGCATTGTTCCGCAAGCGGTACGGCAGTTTCCGGCGCTTTTTTGCCATGCTGGGCAAGGCGCGGCTGCCTTATCTCTGGATCGTGGGGTATCTGGCGGTATCGGCCCTCATTGCCAATGTGAGCGTCAGCACGACCGAATACAGCGCCGCGCTGTTCGCCGGCCAGGTGGGCCTTTTCGCCGTCGTGCTGCCCTACCTGTTTTTTACGCTGCTATCGCTGGTGATCGGCTCCATTTCCAGCCTGACAAGCAACCTGTGCCTGGCGCGGATCGACCGGAACCTGCGGCGGATGGTGTGGAAAAAGGTCGTGCATCTGCCGCTGCAATTCTATGAGGCCAACAACCCCAAGGAGCTGCTCAGCCGCATCACCACCGATGTAACCAGCATCAGCACCCTGATCATGCAGGTGCTTTTGCCGGTGTTCACCACGGCGTACTCCAGCCTGCTGATGCTGGGGCGCGTTTCCAGCTATGACCAGCGGCTGATGTGGGCGCTGGTGATCGTGCTGCCCGTAAACATCCTGATCTCCTTTGTGCTGGGGCGGATGCGCTTTGGCGTGGCGGACCTGATCAACCGGCGCAACGCACAGCTGACCGCGGCCATCGCGGAGCGGGCCAACAATATGCTGCTGATCAAGTCGATGGGCACCGAGGAAAAAGAAGCGGTCGCCGGCGAAGCACGGATGAAAGCCTCCTACCAGGCCGAGGTGACCGACCTGTGGGTGCGCGGCTTGGCGCTGCCGATCAACGCCATCGCCAGCGCGCTGCAAAGCGTGGCGATCATCCTGGCGGGCCGCGCCTTTTACAGCACCGGCGCACTGGACCTGACCCAGTGGATCGCCTACTATGGGTTTGCAATCCAGCTCACAAACATCCTCAGCAACTACTGCAGTTCCTGGTCCAACTTCAAGGGGGCGCAGGGGTCTGTGGACCGCGTGTCCCAAATCATGGACGAGCGGGAGGAGCCGTTGGACGAGGGCTGTGCTGCGGAAGTGCTCCGGGGGAACATCTCGCTGCGGGACGTGTGCTTCTCCTACGGGAACACAGCGCTGTTTACCGGTCTCAACGCGGAGATCCCCGCCGGAAAAATTACCGCGATCGTGGGCCCTTCCGGCAGCGGCAAGACAACGCTGCTGAACCTGATCGACCGGCTGTACCCGCTGGCAAAGGGGACCATCGCCGTGGACGGGCGGGACATTGCCGGTATTTCCCTGCACAGTTTCCGCCAGGCCGTGGGCTATGTGACGCAGGAGAGCGTGATGTATTCCGGCACCATCCGGCAAAACCTGCTGTATGGTTTGGACCGCACGCCGGACGACCAGGAACTGGACCGGGTCTGTGAGGCCGTGGGCATTCTGGATTTTGTGCGGGAGCAGCCGGAAGGCTACGACACGCCGGTCGGGGAAGCCGGGGCCAGCCTGTCCGGCGGGCAGCGGCAGCGCTTCTCGGTAGCGCGGGCACTTTTGCAGAAGTCGGACATCCTGCTGCTGGACGAGGCGACCGCCGCCATGGACATAGCCGGCAAGGACTGCGTCTGGAAGAGCATCCGCACCCTGATGGCCGGCAAGACGGTGGTGTATGTGGCCCACGACGCCCAGACGCTGCAAAACGCCGACTGGATCCTGGTGCTGGAACGCGGGACGGTCACCGCGGCGGGCAATCGCCAGACAGTTATGCGGCAAAGCGCGTTCTGCCGTGAAATGATGGACCTGAGAGGAGGGGCCTCCGCATGAAAAACAAGCAGAAAGCCAAGTTCTCCTTTGGGGCGTACCTGTCCTTTTTCACCCGCTTCCCGATCCCGTGGTGGCTGTTTTTGCTCTCGCTGCTCCTGGGGTTTGCCAACACCGAGGTCATTCTGGCCGTTTCCAACTATCTGATCCGCATCAACAAGGGCGAATTGTACAACGGGGTCATCATCGGCTATGCGCTGATGAACGTATTCAACGCCCTGCTCAGCATGCTCATCAGCCTGACCGGCGGGTATGGCAGCGCCCTGGTCACGCTGCGGGCGCGCAAACTGCTCTGGCGCAAGATCCTCCACCTGCCCATGCGGGAGGTGGAGCGCCGCCAGCCCTCGGCCCTGATCTCCGGGCTGGTCAACGACATCACCCAGGCCAGCCTGGTGGTCCAGATGGCCTTCAACACCATTGTGTCCCTGTACAGCTTTTTCCGCTGCTGCTGGGAGATGTACCGCTTTGACGGCACGCTCTCGCTGTACATGCTGCTGTTGCTGCCCATCGCGGTGCTGGTGTTCGCGCTGGTGGGCCATCTGCAATACCAGATGATGCTCCGGCGGTACGACAGCCTGAATGTGATGACCACCTTTTTCTCCGAGCATATCTCGGCGGCCAAACACGTCAAGGCCCAGGCGATGGAGGACCTGGAGGTGGCCGAGGGACTGAAAGCCATTGATTCGCGGTATAAGGCCGACCTCTACTACGCCTTCATGGTGGCGGTCCAGACGCTGTCCAACTCCCTCTACAACACCATCGGCACAATCGTCATCGCGCTGTGCGGGTCGGATCTGATCCGCCAGGGCAAAATGCCCGAGACCGGCATCAACGATTTTTCCACCTACAAGGGCCGGGTGGACCAGTATACGGCGGAGGTGCTGACCCACTACCAGACTCTCAAGGGCACCCAGGGCGCTTTGCAGTATGTGGGCGTGCTGCTGGACGGCCCGGAGGAGGACCCCCAGGCAGGCAATCCGCTGCCGGACAAACAAACAGCGCAGGATATCCGGCTGGAGCGCGTCTCGTTCGGCTACATTCCCCAGCAGCCGGTGCTGCACGATTTGTCCTTCACGATCCCCCATGGCAAGGTGACGGCCATCATCGGCAACAACGGCTCGGGCAAATCCACCCTGCTCAAACTCCTCCAGGGCATCTATGCGCCGGACAGCGGCCGTATCTGGCTGGGCAGCACGCCGGTGGACGAGTCGAAGCCCTGCGAACTGCGGCGGCAGTTCGGGTATATCCTGCAAAATAACCCGCTCTTCTCCGGGTCGGTCCGCGACAACATCGCCTACGGCGAAACCGGCCCGGCCGACCAGCGCCGGGTCGAGCAGGCGGCCCGCCTGGCCGATGCCGACGGCTTTATCCGCCAGTTGCCAAACGGCTATGACACCGACGTGGGCGCGGCGGGCGCGCTGCTGTCCGGCGGGCAGCGGCAGCGCATCGCCATTGCGCGGGCCCTGTACATCCGCCCCACCTACCTGCTGATGGACGAAGCCGGGGCCAGCCTTGACCACCGCAGCGACGCGGCGATCTTCCGCACAGTGCGCGAGGAACTCAAGGGCCATACCATCCTTGTGGTGGCGCACGATATGCGCACAGTGATGGATGCCGACCTCATTGTTGTGCTGAACCACGGCGAACTGGAAGCCACTGGCACCCACGACGAATTGCTGGCGGCCAGCCCGACCTATCGGGACTATCTGAAAAAGCAGGGCTTTGCCCTGCCCGGGGAGGAGGCGGCGAAATGAAACGGTTTACGGTGATCTTCTCGATCCTGCTGGTGCTGTGTTTTGGCGGCACCCTCGCGTATGTGGCCGCCACGCCGGATTTCGTGCCGCCGGCCGCCGCCGTGCCTGCCGGGCAAAATGAGGACCCGGACGCCCCGGTCTGGGACGAAACGATGGACGACCTTCTTGCCTGCTTGGAAGAGAAAGGGCTGATCAGCGGGGAGCGCCTCACGCTGGCCAGCGACGGGCTGTGCTCGCTGGCCGTCTCGGAGAGCGGGGCCGAGTTCTACTGGTGGGACCTGGATGCGCTGGACAAGGACAGCGCCGAGTACGCCGCCTATGAAAGCCTGAAAACTGAGGGCAGCATCGACCTGTTCAACGGCGGCAACCTGATCTCCCCGGCCAGCAACGGGCCGTTTGCGCTGCTGACAACGGGCTACACCGGCGACGTGGACGCCCTGACCGATGCATTTATGGCCTTTGGGCAAAGTGAAACAGAAGCGGGGTGAAGAGATGAAAATGCGCACCCTGCTGGTGGACAGCGACGAGACGCTGCGCACCAATTTGTGGAACCTGCTCAAGCTCTACCAGAACTTTGCGCTGGAAGGCGAGGCCGACACCGCCGAGGCCGCCGTCTCCTTTGTGCAGCAGCACCCGGTGGATGTGATCTTTATCAACCACCAGCCCGCCGAACCCTGCCGCACCAGCACCGGGGACTGGGTGGCCTATCTGCTGGCCCAGACCCACCCCGATGTGCAGGTGGTGCTCTATGCCGACACGGCCGATTGGGCTTTCCAGGCGTTTCGCAGCCAGTGCGCCGGCTACCTGCTGCTGCCCTTTGACCCGCTGGCGTTGCAGGCGCAGGTCAACCGCCTGCGCTATGTGTTCGACTTGCAGCAGACCAAGCGGGAAGCCGCCAACCGCAGCCTGCTCATCAAAACGCGCATCGGCTATCAGCTCACGCCGGTCAGCGACATTTTGTTTGTCGAGCGCAGCAACCGCAAAAACCGCATTGTCACCCAGTCCGGCGCCGAGATTCACCCGCTGGGCTACACGATGAACCAGTTGGAACAAATGCTGGAGGGGTGCGGCTTTTACCGGTGTTACCAGTCCTTTATCGTCAACCTGTCCAAGGTTTCCTTCATCCGGGCGGACGGCAGCAGCAAAACCTACGCCATCCAGTTTGACGGCTATGACGGCGAGGTCCTGCTCAGCCGCGACAAATACCCCGAACTGCTCACCCTGCTGAAAGAAAAGTACGCCAACATTGACTTTTGAAAAACCGGCCTGCCGGGAGATCGAGAGATGTCCCCGGCAGGCCGGTTTTCTATAGATATTTTGACTTGGTGTTGGTGGCGGGGTTTTGGCGGCCAGCCCCTCAGCACATCCCGCTGGTCATCAGGCGGATGATGGTGCGGTCGGTCTCCCGCATGCCTTCGCTGGCCAGGGTGCCCACGTTGCGGATGGTGTTCTCGACGCCCTTGACCACAATGCCGTCGCCGCCGTAGAACTGGCTGTGGTGCTGCTGCATCTTCCAGCCCAGCAGGCCCGCCTCCACCGCCGAGGCAATCTTGGCCGCGCAACTGGCCTTGGCGCCGTCGCAGATCATGCCCGAGTCGATGGCTACCGCGTTGACGATGGTGTGGGCGATCTCCTTGTACCTCCCGCCGTGCAGGTAGCACACCCCGGCCCCGGCGCCGCACCCGGCGGCGGTGGCCCCGCAGTAGGCGGACAGGCTGCCGATGCCGGTTTTCAGGTGAATGGTCACCAGGTTTGAAACCACCAGCGCCCGGTAAAGTTCCTCCCGGGTCGAGCCCAGCGCCCGGGCGTAAATGATGACCGGCAGCGAGGCGGTCAGTCCCTGGTTGCCGCTGCCCGAGTTGATGACCACCGGCAGTTCGCAGCCGTTCATCCGGGCGTCCGACCCGGCGGCGGCCCAGGCCTTGGCCCGGTTGTGGGTGGAGTCGCCGTAGGATTCCAGCAAGATCCGCCCGATGTTGGCGCCCCACTGCCCCCGCAGGCCCTCTTTGGCAATGGCGGTGTTGCAATCGATCTGCCGCTGCAAGACCGGCTGCACGTCGGCGATCTTGACAGCGTCCGCAAACTCGACGATGCGCTCCACTGTCAACAGGCTGCGGTCGGTGGCGTGCTTGGGACCTTCCTCGGTGTAGGGGCGGTCGAGCAGCACGGCGCTGTCCTGTTCCAGCCGGATGACGTTTGTGTGGAAGCCGGCAATCTCGGCAAAGGCGGTGTGGCTGCCGCCCGAAACCCGCACCTGGATGTCAAAGATGTAATCTTTGTCCGACGGGTGGACGTGGACGATGCCCCGCTTTTCATAGGCTGCGATCGCTTCCACCTGCTCCGGCGTGATGCCGGCCAGCACCTGCAACTTGGCGTCGGCGTCGCCCGCCACAATGCCCGCGGCGGCGGCGACGGTCAGCCCGCGCTGGCCGCCGGTGTTGGGCACGACAACGCTCTTGACGTTCTTGATGATGTTGGCGCTGGCGTACACCTGCACATCCTCCGGCAGGCAGCCCAGCGTCTTGCGGGCCAACGCGGCGCAGTAGGCCACGGCAATGGGCTCGGTGCAGCCCATCGCGGGCTGCAATTCCTCGGCCAGGATGGCGCAGTATTCGCTGTAGATTTTGTCCTCCATGGTATCCTCCTCAGTGGCCTTTCAAACACTCTCGATGCTGTCCAGCCCGCAGGCTTCCAACTGGGGCCGGCCGCCCACTACGCAGACGCCGCCTTGCAGCGCCGTTTCGAGCGCGTCGGCCAGGGCCAGCAGCGTGTCCGGCGTGGCGGACAGCAGCGCTTTGCGGCGGCGGCACCGCTCGGCGTAGTCCACGCCCTGCCAGTACCAGGTGTCGGCGGTGGTGCCCTGGGCCTGGGGCGAGAGCAGCGGCTCGCTGTCTGACACCGCGCCGATGATGAGGCCCGTCAAATCGCGGCTCTCCCGGCAGAACTGGCGCAGAAAGTCGGCGCAGCGGCTGTACGTTTCCAGGCTCTGCACGCCCCGCGGGTCGCGGTAGGACCAGCATGCCGCCAGGCCGGTGTCTCGCACCGCCAGCCCGGTACCGTAGGCTCCGCCCTGCACCCGGACCGCGTTCCACAGGTATTCAAGCCCCAGCAGCTTGGACGCCAGCTGCCAGGCGCCGGTGTAGGGCTGCCCGCCTGCCAGAACGTTGCCGCCGCAGCAGGCAAAGGCGATGTCGGCCGGGATGGCAATGCCCTCCCGCCGCACGCCCCAGGGGGCCAGCGCGGTGGCTTCGGGGGCAGCGGCGCCCTCGGGCAGGGCCGCGGCCAGACGGGCGGCGGCCTGCCCGGCCAGGTCATGGTCGGTGGTCACGGCCAGCGTCAGCCGGGCCTTGCAGGCGATGGCGTCCAGCAGGCTTTGCAAGGCCGGGCGCAGGGCGGCCCAGTCCCAATGATCCTCCCGGGCTTTGACCCACTGGTACCCGGCAAACCCGGTCAGATATTCCTGGGCCGCGCCGGCAGCCGAGAACTGCGCCGCCAGCCGGCCGTTGCCCACATTGTGCCCGGCCATGATGCAGTTCTGCATCCGCTGCGTCCGCAACTGGCGCAGAATGTCCCGGGCGGCGGGCTCGGCGCTCAGGTCGGTGGTGGTCAGCACCTCGGCGGCCAGGTCCAGCGCCGCGTCCAGCTTGGGTTCCAGCGCGCTCAGGCTCAGGCAGAGTTTGACATGGCAGCGGCCGGTCTCGCCGGGGATCGCATAGGCGGTGGCGTAAAATCGCAGTTCGCCGCAGGTCAGCCGGATGCGGTCGTTGAGCTGTTCTGCCGTGTAATGCCGGGTGGGCAGGTGGCCCAGCAACTGGCACAGATAGCCGAGCTCGCTCATCTGCTCGGGGCGCAGGCCGTCGGCGTCAAAATAGAAAGTCAGGTAGACAATGCCCCGCGTCTTGACCCGGTGCAGCAGTACCGGAATCCCCGCCAGTGTGGCCGTTTCCAGCGGCAGGTCGGTGGGGGCGGCGGGCAGATCGGCCAGCGTCAGGCTGGGCAGCGTAGCCAGCGCTTCGGGGCTGTCCGGCGTTTTCTGCCAGGCGTCCAGTTCCTGCTGCTCTTGTTGCAGCGCGGTGCGGTCAGCCTCGGTCCAGGCGGCGGCCTCCCGGGCCAGCCGATCGGCCTCGGCCTGGCGGCGGGCCTCGCCGGCGGTGTGGCTCGGGGTCAGCACCACCTTGGCCCTGTGCGGGTTTTCAAGGAAGATGCGCCGCAGCAGGTCCTCAAAGTAGCCCTCGCGCATCTTGGCGCGCAGGCTGTCGAACAGCGCGCCCACCTGCAGGTTGTCTTCCGGCCGGCCGCCGTACAGCCAGCTTTCCAGCGTCTGCATACACAGGCCCACGCCGGGCGTGTAGGCGCCGAAATCCCGCTCCCGCATCTCAAACTCCCGCCGGGCCAGGGCGGCTTCCAGCTTGGTGCAGTCAATGCCCTGTTCAGCCAGGCGGCGCAGCTCGTCAAACACTGCCTGCTCGGCGGCGGCCGCGTTTTCGGCGTTGAGGTCGGTGATCTCCATCTGCAGCCAGGGCTGGGCCACACTGTCGTACACCCGCAGCATCAGGTCCCGGGCCAACTGGCGGGAGAGCACCGCCCGGCACAGCGGGGATTCGTTGTCCCCGGCCAGCACCTGGGCCAGCACCCCGGTGGCCACCAGCGTCTCGCGGTCGGCGTAGCTGCCCAGCACAAAGCCGTAGGCCAGGCGGGTGCGGCCGGGCTCCTCGGCCTCGCTGGCCACCTCGTACTCGATGCGCTGCACGCCGCCGTCCACCGGGGCTTGCAGCGGCGGGAACACCGTGCGCTCGCTGCGCGCAAAACTGCGCAGATATTCCTCATCCAGCACCCGCAGCACGGTGTCCAGGTCCACGGCGCCGTCCAGAAAGATCAGCGCATTGGAGGGCGCGTAGAACTTGCGGTGGGCGGCCAAAAACTGTTCATAAGTCAGGTCTGGAATGCAGGCCGGGTCGCCGCCCGACACAAACCGGTAGGGCGTGTTGGGGAAGAGCGCACGGTTGAGGGCGTTCGTCTCCAGTTCGTCGGCATCGGCGAACGCGCCCTTCATCTCGTTAAACACGACGCCCTTGTAGTGGGGCTTGCCGTCGGCGTCAAACTCGTACCGCCAGCCCTCCTGCCGGAAGATGGCGGGGTTGTGGTAGATGGCCGGGTGGAACACCGCGTCAAGATACACCCGCATCAGGGTCAGAAAGTCCTTGGGGTTGCGGCTGGAAATGGGGTACAGCGTTTTATCCGGGAAGGTCAGCGCGTTCAAAAAGGTGTTCATCGAGTGTTTGAGCAGTTCGACGAAGGGCTCCTTGACCGGGTAGCGGTCCGACCCGCAGAGCACCGAGTGCTCGAGGATATGAAAGACGCCGGTGTCGCCTTTTGGCAGGGTGGGGAAGGCGATGCCAAAGGTTTTATTCTCCTCGTCCCGCTCCAGCCAGACCAGCCGCGCGCCAGTCTGCGTGTGTTCCATCTCGTGTAGGGTGGCGTCGAGCTCGGGCAGCGGGGCCTGCCGGATTTCGGTAAAACCGTGAAGGAGTGTGTTCATGGGTGGTTCCCTCGCTTTCTGCAATGAAAATAGCGGCCGTCCCGGGGGCGGCAGGCGCGAATTGTCCGTTTCTTATACTTACTGTAAAAGGTAGCACCGGTTTTGTCAATTTGGTTTGTCGATTCTGTCCGGTTTGCGTTCTATTTGGTATGGATTTACAGCGCCAACGCTGTGAGCGCTCCTCTGCCACATTTCGTTGGCCATGCCGGCAAGAATTTCCTGAAAATATCATAAGCATCGCTTATTTGATAGACGCCCCGTCGCAAAACCGATACAATGGACACAAAAAGGCACAGGTTGCGAACAGGAGGCCATTGCGATGCTGAAATTGACCGAATTGCAAGTTTCGTCCCGGAACCACCCCATCGGGCTGGATGAGCAGCCCGTTTTTTCCTGGAAAATGGTGAGCGACATCCCCGACACAATCCAAACCGCCTGCCGCGTGCGGGTGGGAAGCTGGGACACCGGCCGCGTGGAGAGCGGCGATTCCCTGTTTGTGCCCTATGCCGGGCCGGCGCTGCAGCCGCGCACCGGCCGCCGCTGCTGCCCGGACTGGACAAGCAAAACCTGATCGCACAGGAGGACGAGCCGGTGCGCTGCGTGCAGATGTTGCCGGTGGTGAAGGATTTTCTGGCCCCCAACGGGGAATGGGTGCTGGATTTCGGCCAGAACATCACCGGCGTGGTGCATGCCAAACTCGATCTGCCAGCGGGGGCGCAGGTGCGCCTGCGCCATGCTGAATCGCTGGATGAAAACGGCAACTTTTACACGGGAAACCTGAGCTTTGCCAAGTCGGAGGATACATTCCGCTCAGCTGGGCAGCCAGCTGAGTACCTGCCGCGGTTCACCTGCCACGGGTTTCGGTATCTCTGCGTGGAGGGCCTGCCCGGCCAGGCAGGCGGTGAGGCTGCCGCGGCACTGCTGACCGGCACAGCCAACCCCGGCGGCAAGCTGACCGGGACCTGGCCTTTGAGTTATGACCAAGTGCCCAGCCGGGATACCTTCGGCCAGAAGGTCACCCGCTATAAAGAAGGTCTGTATGTCGGTTACCGCTACTACGACACGGCCGGGTTGCCGGTACGGTACCCCTTTGGCTATGGACTGAGCTATACGCGGTTCGCGTACAGCGACCTGACGGTGGAGAACCGCACGGTGCGGGTCGCCGTCACGAACATTGGCGATTGCCCGGGCGCCGAGGTGGCGCAGCTTTACATTGCGCCGCCCCGCACCGGGCCCTACCGCCCGGCCAAAGAGCTGAAAGGCTTTGCCAGGGTTTATCTGACCCCCGGCGAGAGCCGCACCGTTGACTTCCCGCTGCAAGACGATCCGCCGCTGGAACCGGGCCGCTTCTCAATGGAGGACTCTATCATGGAAATGAAGGACTTCTCCCCACTGATGATGCAAGCCTTCCGTGCCACCATTGCGCAGGGATTTGGCGGGAAAGCGGACTACAGCAACCCGGATTTCCGCATGATGATTATGTCCGGCGCCGACGCGCCGCTTCGTGCAGCGGTGCTCTCCAGCGGCGGCAGCTTCCCGGCCGCTGCGGCACAGGGACTGCTGGCCGCCGCCAACGGCCAGACGGATGGGCCGGCGTGATCGGACAACCTTCCCCTTCGGCCAGGGCACGGCAGGGACAGTTGCTAGGGCTGTGAAAACTGCACAAACCTGTCCGCGGAAAATTTTGTACAGCGCTGTATGGCAGCAGCTCTGCCAGCACACCTGTCCGGAACAACGAACTGAGCAGAAAATAGACAACAAGCAAAAGCGGGAGCCGCCTGTGAAGTGCGGCTCCCGCTTTTGCCCGTGACGCGGCCATACTCCACACGGCCCGTGCCGAAATATTCTTTTGCAGCCTGTGTGTGATGGTTGGGGTTGCTTTCAGACTGACTCTGGCAAAGAAAAGCCTATGCAAACCGGCCAAACACGAGCGCCTCAATCAGAGCGGGAACGTGCCGTTGCAAGTGCAATGCTGTGTGTTTCTCAGCCCGGGCTTACCTTTTGTGTTGGACGGGAAAGCCCCCGCGCAGGGCGCTGGCCAGGGCGGCGCGGACCCCCGCCGCTTTCAGGGTGCGCTCCAGGGTGAAACTGCCGTCCGCATCGATAAAATGAAGGTGAATCCCTCCTTGTTGTTTTTCTGCGTCCGGCAGGGCCGGACAAGCTGCCGCGAGTCTTTCTTTGGTATCATCATAGCGAAATTTCCGGAAGCGAAAAACAACAAAGCGGGCAATAATATCAGATTCATGACATTGTGCAAAAAAACCTGTTTTTGGGAGTTTTCCAAGAAAAAACTCAACAAAAAGTACAAGAAAGTGCGAGGAAACGGCGCAGGAAAGAAAATGTTCCTTTTGTGCAGCCGCTGACTTGACCACCCTCTGACCACTCCTTCTTCCCAGCTGGTTTTGCTTATCGCTTTTTACGTCCCAACATTCTTTCACAACCACCACAACCAGCGCCGGAAATTGTGCACACTACACAATTTTCGGCGCTGGTTCATTGTATTTCCCCGCCCGTCACAGTTCTCCGACCAGACTACTACGTCCAACTGGACTATAGACAGCTGATTCTAAGACAGCCAAGCTCTGCCAGAATCAAAAGTAAGCGTTTTAACGCAGCTTTTTACAATGATTGCAAATGCTTATACAATCTTTTCGATAAGAGGCTTTTGTGCTTTCTAGTTCTTTTGCGGAGTTTTGTGACGTGAAAACGGAAAGTTCCAGATTCTACAAAATGTAAAAAAGTATAGGGGACGAAATAGACGATTATCCATATAAGCCACCGGAGCCCTTACATCGTTCGTCCCTGAACGGGGAGAAATCCATGAGGAAAGCCTCCCCAATGCTTTCCATCCCCTGCAGATGGAAACCGCCTCCCATATTGCACAATTCATCCGAGATTGTTTTAGGAATATCGACAAAATTCATGAGAGATTTTATCGAAATCCTTTTTATCGGATGGGACGTCTGGTAAACTGGTTATAACTACCAGGTTATAACTACCAGAAGAAGCGCCCTTGCTGCCATCGAAAGGGGAGTGGACCGATGCAATTTCATGCCATAACCTTGAACAGCGTGCCCGAAGCCAGCTATCTCACGGCGGAGAACGCCTGGCGCTACCGGGCCATCATGCGCACCTTCTACCTGGAATCTCAAAAGGCCCATATCCGGCTGAACAAGACGGAACTGCTGGCTCTGCTGCGGGCGGATGCTCATTTTGGGGAGTACACGGCGGAACAACTGGAGCAGGACCTGAACGCGCTGTGCGGCTGGCGGAATCTGGTGCCCATCCAGGACCCCCACCGTCCCACCAGCATTGCCGAATACAAAAACAAGCAGTTCAGCTATTCCATGTCCCAGACGGCCACCGAGATCGAGCGGATGACCATTTCCCTGGAAAATCTCGATCTGCGCACGGCGATCCTCTCCTCCCAGCTGTTCGAGCGGATTCTGGACACGCTGGAGCGGATGACGGAGCGGACCGGGGCGGATGTCCGCACGCTGAACCAGCTGTGGGATCAGCTGCAAAGGGATTTCCGCCAGCTGACCAACCGGTATCAGGACTATCTGCGGGATTTCTATTCCTCCCATGCCAGGCACATTTTGCAGACCACCGAGTTTTTGCCCTACAAGGACAAGGTGGTGCGGTATCTGCAGGAATTTGTGCTGGAACTGCAGCGCTACGCCGAAAAAATTCGCCGGATGCTGCTGAGCTTGCCGCCGGAGCAGGTGGAAATGATGCTGCAGCAGGTGTACGCGACCCAGCTGCAGGAAGGGGAGGGTCGCTTGATTCAGCGGTCCGAGGACTATCCCCGGCAGCTGCGGGAGGAGATTTACGGTTTCTGGCAGGGATTTTACCGCTGGTTTGTGCCCGGCGAGAGTGGACAGAGCGACAGTGAGCATGTGCTGGAACTGGCCAACGACATCATCCAGCGGATCCTGATGAACGCCGAACTCATCCTGCAGGCGCACAGCGGCGGTGCCAACCGGAAGGTGGAATACAAAAAATTCCTGGAGCTGTTTGCCGCCTGTCCCACCCTGGCCGATGCCCGGCGGCTTTCCGGCATGGTGTTCGGCGCCCAGCGGGCGGTGCATCTCACCGGTATCGAGCCGGAAGATCTCTACGAGACGGGCAGCTGCTATGACGGACAACCCTTTCTCTACCAGCTGCGCAACCGCCGGCGGCCCGGCCGTCCCCCACGGGAGAAAAGTTTCTTTGAGGACAAAAGCCTGGAGAAGGCTGCCCAGAAACAGGCCTACCTGCAACGCAAGGCGGCCCTGCAGGCCCGGCTGGAGCGGCTGATCCGAAAAGGGCGGCTGGATTTTTCGGCGCTGGAGGAAGTGGTCACGCCGGAAATCCGGATGAGCCTTTTGAATTGGGTGGTGAAAGCCAACGCCAACGTCAGCAAATCTGCCCGCACCGAATTTGGCCAGGCCTATCGCCTGACCTGCTTGCCGGGGCAGACCTGTGTGCTGCACTGTACCGACGGGGAGCTGACCATGCCCGCCTACTGTCTGGAATTTGAGGAGGCGCCCGCCCATGGATGAATTTCGTGCGCTGCTGGACCGGTTCTGGATCCGTCGGGAGGAGGACCGGGAACTCTTTTATCAGGTGCGCCGCAAACTGCCTACCCTGCGCCGGGCGCTGCGGGAGCAATTCGGCTGGGAAGTGATCTGCACCGAGCAGGTGATCCGCCTGGTGAAGGAACCGGCCCGGGCGCAGGAAGCCTTCGGGATCCCGGAATTCACCGAGGTGCAGGACTACTGTCTTTTGTGCGGGGTTCTGCTTTTGCTGGAGGACAAGGACGACGGCCAGCGCTTTTTGCTCTCGGAACTGACCCAGGCCGTGCTGGCCTACACAAAAGCCTATCTACCGGACCTGTCCTGGGAGCGGTATTCCTGCCGTACCTCGCTGGTGCGGGTGCTGCAGTATGCCGAGTGTCTGGGGCTGTTGCGCAGTTTCGAGGGGGAAAGCGACGGCTTCGCCTCGCACCAGGACCAGGAGGTGCTCTATGAAAATACCGGGTTGTGCCGGTATTTCAGTGTGCATTTTCACCGGGATATCACCGGGTATACCTCGGTGCGGGATTTTGAAAATCCGCCCGAGGACGGTCCCGATCAGGAGCGGGGCACCTTCCGCACCTGGCGCGTCTACCGGCAGCTGGCGCTGGCCCCGGCGGTCTATTGGGAGGACCCCGCCGATTCCCTCTATGCCTATATCAAGAATCAGCGGGGCATCCTGCAACGGAATCTGGACGAAACCATCGGCGGCAAACTGCAGATCTATCACAACGGCGCCTTCTTCCTGCCGGAGGAAGGTGAGCCCTGCGGCAACGGCTTTCCCCGGGACCAGATGCGCAGCGATATCCTGTTGCTGCTCTCCGAGCGGCTCAGCGAAAAAATCAACTGTGGGGCTTTCCCCCGGGACCCGGATGACCGGGTGCATCTGACGCGAAAAGCTTTTTCTCAGGAGCTGGAAGCCCTGCGGCAAGAATACAAGAACCAGTGGGGCAAAACCGTGGCCGAAAAGGACCTTGCGGCGCTGACCCAGGAAATTCTGGAGGAACTGTGCTACTGGGACTTTGCCGCCGTGGAGGGAGAAGTTGTGACCCTGCAGCCGGGGTTTGCCCTGTGGCAGGGAATCTATCCCCAAAAGCGATAAGGAGAGAGGGCTATGCAGGAACGCTGGCGGATGAACAAACTGGGATTTGTAAACTTCTGGCTCTATGATTGGGAAGAGTTTCCGTTCAGTGAGGGACGCCTTTTGCTGCGGGGCGAAAACGGCGCGGGCAAATCCGTCACCACCCAAAGCTTTATTCCCTTCATGCTGGACGGCGATCTGCGTCCCTACCGGCTGGATTCCTTCGGCAGTAAGGACCGCAAAATGGCCTATTACCTGCTGGGGGAGGAAAAGGAGGAAAGTACCGGCTATCTCTATCTGGAATTCATCAAGCCGGAACACAGGCTCTACCGCACGCTGGTGGTGGGGCTGCGGGCCCGGCGCAGCAGCAGTTCGGTGGAATTCTGGGGATTCTGTCTGAGTGACGGACGCCGCATCGGCGCCGGGCCGGAGGATTTCGCCCTGTTTGAAACCAAGGGCTCCCAGCATATTTCCCTCACCCGGCGGGAGGTCCACAACCGGTTCGGCGCCGGAGAAAATTGGGTGGAACGGGGCAGCGACTACAAACAGATGGTCAACCGGATGCTCTTCGGCTTTGCCGAAATGGAGCAGTATGACCGGCTGCTTCGCCTTTTGATCCAGCTGCGCAAACCCAAACTGAGCAAGGATTTTTCCCCGCGGCTGGTGCAGGTGATCCTGAACGATTCCCTGCAGCCGTTGAGCGAGGAGGACATCGCCCCCATGGTCAATTCCATGGAAAAGATGGACACCATCCAGCACCGGCTGGAAGCACTGGGGCAAAGCTTGCAGGAGGCCCGCCAGCTGCGCAACGAGTATACCCGCTACAACCAGTATGTGCTGGGCAAAAAAGGCCAGTATTATCTGGAAGCCCGTCGGTCTACCCAGCAGCAGACCGAAGTAAAGAGCCTGGAAGATAAGGTCGCCCTGACGCAGCAGGCGCTGGAGGAGGCCCGGGCAGGCCACCAGGAGGCGGAACAGCAGGTGGGGGAGCTTTCCCGCCAATTGAATGAACTGAATGCCGGTGGCGATTTGAAGCAGGCCATGCAGCGCAAGGAAGAATGCCGCCGCCAGGTGGAGCAGCAGCAGGAAACCATCGACCGGGAGCAGCAGGAAGAGCACAAAAAGCAGACAGCGCTGGACGCCAAGGAGCGGGATCGCCGCCAGACAGCACGCCGCTGTGACGACGAGCAGGAAGGGCTGGAAGAGGCGTTCCGGGAACTGGGGGAGCAGAATGAGGAACTGCGTTACCCCGGGCATCCAGCCACCCTACAGGCGGTGGATTTCCGGCAGGAACAGCCGGAGATCGCCCGTTTTGCCACCCGGCTGCGCAAGGCGGAGGAAGGACTGCGCCGCCAGGAGGAAGCCCTGGGACGGCTGGACCGGTACCAGCAGGAGCGGGATACGGCGGCCCAGGCCCTGCGCCATGCCCAAAGCCAGTGGGAGGCGGCCCAGGGAACGGTGAATGCCATGCGGGACGAGCTGAGCGAAGCCTTCGCAGCGCTGGAAGAACAGACGCAAGTCTTTTGCCTGCGGCATGAGGAAGTGACGGCGCTTTTTGCCCAGGTCACCGCCTACGAAGGGCTGGCCCAGGAACAGGAAATGCAGAAAATTCTGAACGGGGCGCTGCAGCGGCTTTCGATGCCGTTGGTGCAGGAACATACCCTCTGGGAACGGCAACAAACGGACGCCCAGCAGCAGCTCAACGAACTGGCCGCCCACCGCAAGGAACTGGAAAACCAAAAAGATCTGCCGCCCGAGCGCAGCGAAGCGGTGCAGGCCACCCGCGCCTACCTGCAAGAGCGCGGCGTACCCCATGCCTCCTTTTATGAATTGGTGGATTTTGCGCCAGACCTGCCGCCCGAACGCCGTGCCCTACTGGAGGCACAGCTGGCGGATGCAGGGATTCTCGACGCTCTGATGGTGCCGCCGGAAACACGGAAAGAGATGCCGGAACTGCTGGCCGAACATCCCGATCATTTTCTTTGTCCGGAGGACTTGTCCCCGGCGGCAGCGCCGCTGCCCCTGCGGCCGGAACAGGAACTGCCGGCATGGGCGGATATGGCGGGGCTGCTGTCCTGCTTTTCGGAACAGCCGGAGGGCAATGCCTGGTTTGCCGCCGACGGCCGGTACCGCCAGGGGGTGCTGCAGGGGCGGAGCGTGGCCCGGCAGCCTGCCGGGTATATCGGCGCTTCGGCCCGGCGGGCCAACCGGGAACGGAAGATCGAGGCCCTTGCCCGGCAGATGGAAGAAAGGCAGAAAGAACTGGAAGAAATCCGGGAGCGACTGCAGCACAACGAGGCGGCACAGCGGCAGCTTCAGCAGGACTATGAAGCACGCCCCACCACTGCCGATCTGGCGATGGCGCTGGACCTGGCCGCCAAGCAGCGGGGCGAGGTGGAACACCGGGAACGGGCCCTGGACGACTGCGCGCAACAAGTTCGGCGGCAGCAGAAACAGCTTGCCGATCTGCGCGCCGGGATCCTGCCGCTGACCCGGGGACTTCCCTATGAGCAGGACGCCCAAACTTATGAGCAGATGGAGGATCTGTGCGAGGAATACCGGGAACAGTACCGGACCATTTCCGAGGGCAAGGAAAAGCTGGAACTGTGGCAGAGTCAGGTGCTGGATCTGGAACAGCAGTTGGATGCTCTGAACGAGGACATGCTGGCCTGCACCGACCGGGTCCGCCGCCAGCAGGCCGAGCAGCGCAAGACAAAAGCCGCTCTGGAGGAGCTGGAACGCTATCTGGCCCGGCCGGAAATCCAGGCCTTGGCCCAAAAGCTGGAAGAGCTGAACGGGTCGCTGGAACGGGCACAAAAACAATATCAAGATACCGAGATTCAGATTCGGGTGGAGCAAAACAATCTGGACCACCTGGGCCCCGAACTGACCCGGAAAAAGCAGGACCTGCAAAAGGCCATCGGGGAGGAGGAAGCGCTTTGTCAGATCTTTGAGGAAGAACTTTGCCGCGGCCCCGGTCAGCCGGGGCGGGGGGAGGAGCCTCTGTGGCGGCAGGCGGAAGCCGCCCGGGACCACATCCGCCAGAAGGACCGCAATCTGGGGCCGGAGGACTTGCGCACATCCTTAGAAAAAAATATGCGGATCGCCAGCACGCTGAATACCTACCGCATAGGCATCCAGCCGCTGTTTGCCAGTGAGGAAGGGCGGCTGCGCAGCCGCGGCTGCATCGAACTCTACCTGGACGGCCAGCGGCTGGATCTGCTGGACTTCATCCGGCGGCTGGAAAGCCAGCGGGATGTGGAAGAACAGCTCCTCTCCCAGGAAGATCGCCGCCTGTTCGAGACGATTCTCAACCAGACGGTCATCACCAAGCTGAGCCACCGCATCAACAACAGCCAGGAATGGACCCAGCGGATGAGCGGCATCATGGAACAGCTGAATACTTCCATGGGATTGCGGTTCAGCCTTGTGTGGAAGGGAAAGCCCGCCGACCAGCAGAAGGAGCTGGACACGGGAGAACTGCTTACCTTGCTGCGCAAGAATCCCATGGTGATGGGAGATGCGGACCGGCAGAAAATCACCGATCATTTCCGCGCCAAAATCAACCGGGCGCGGGAACGCTCCCAGATGGAGGCTACACCCGCCACCTACTCGGAGCTGATGCGGGAGGCCCTGGATTTCCGGAACTGGTTCACCTTCCGCCTTTTCTACCAGAAGGGCGGTGCGGAAAAGCAGACCAAAAAGGAGCTGACCGATTCCGCCTTCAACAGCTTCAGCGGCGGCGAGAAGGCGATGGCCATGTATGTGCCGCTGTTTGCGGCATTGGCCGCCCAGTACATAGCAGCGGGCAAAGAAGCCCCGCGGCTGATGGCGCTGGACGAGGCATTTGCCGGTGTGGACGAGACCAACATCGAGAGTATGTTTGCCCTGGTGCATGACCTTGGGTTTGACTATATCATGAACTCCCAGGCCCTGTGGGGATGCTACCCTACGGTATCCTCGCTGAATATTGCGGAACTGTGGCGTCCCCAGAATGCGCAAATCGTCACGGTGCTGCGGTATCATTGGGACGGCCATGTCCGGAGACTGGAGGAATCATGAAAGAATCATCCCTGCGGGACTATTTTGCCTCCGCACCCGGTTGGCAGCGGCAGCTGGCGCAGCTGCGCAAAAAATGCCTGGCCGGCTATGCCGACGGTGTGATCCGGTTGCAGGACGCCACTCTGGAGGAATGCTGTGCCGCCGAGGGACTTCTGGGCCGTCATTTTGTGCCGCCCCAGCTGCGCTACAAGGTGTCGGATTTTGAAAAAGCTCTACGCGACAGCCGCTTTGCTGTGGCAGACCTGGCGGAATTCTGGCAGCAACTGGACGGGGCGCCGCTGCGCTCCCACGCCAGGCAGAAAACTGAACGCCAGCAGGAAGTGCATCGCTTTTTCGCGGAGGAGGCAGCCCTTCCCCATGGCGAAGCGGCGCGCAGCTGGCTGCAGGCGATGGAAGAGCAGAAAAGCCATGGCTTCGGGATTCTGCAGGACCGCATCGGGCAGCCCGAGGCTGCCCGGTGGCTGCACTGGGTCTGCTGCACGCTGGACCGGCGGCAGCAACACGCGGAGCCGGAGGAGCTGGCGCTGTGCAGTTATGCCGTCTCCACCGACCCCCACGCCCTGGACGGAAAAAATCCAGCGGGCAGCCTGCTGCTCCACGCGCTGGCCTTCTGGCAGCAGGTGCCGCTGCCCACCCGTGCCCGCCAGCGCCTGGCGCTGCTGCGCCGCTGCGGACTGATGCAGGACGATATCTCGGATTTTACCGTACAGCGCGGCCTGATCCTGACAGGGGCCGACGGCCGGGAACATCCTGCCTGGGCACAATTGCGGCAGGCGGGAAAATTCTGCCTACTCACTTCCTCCCAGCTGGCGGAGATAACCGGCGCGGCCAGCCCCACCGGCCGGCTGTATCTGCTGGAAAACCAGATGCTGTTCTCCTCCCTGTGCCGGCAAAGCCGGCTGCAGCACCCGCTGGTCTGCACCTCCGGTCAGTTGAAGGAAGCCTCCTGGCAGCTGCTGGACCTGCTGGCACAAGGAAATTGCCGGTTGTATTATGCCGGGGACTTTGACCCGGAGGGCCTTTCCATCGCCGACCGGCTGTGGCAGGAATACGGGGAGCGGGTGCGTTTCTGGCACATGGAACCCCAGGATTACCGGCGGGCCATCTCGGAAAAGAAGATCGAGGGGGAAGGCCGCCTGCGCCAGCTGGAACAGATCGCCTGCCCGGCCCTGCGTCCCACCGCCCAGGCTGTCCTGGCGGAACGGTGCGCCGGATACCAGGAGGCACTGGCGGAGCAATATCTGGAGGATTTGCAAAATCCGGGAGAATGAACCCTTTTGGGAGTGCTTATACGGCGATAGGTCATCCACGACTGGTATAGAGCTTTTGCAGAACCATGTATCCTACAAAAACCTATACTTTTGTACCATTACAAATGAAAGAATGTGCAACAAAGAGGAACTGGCATCGTGCAAAAGACACGAAAAACGCGTTTTTCTTGATTGAAAACGCACGCGTGTGTTATAATGCATTTTGGGAGGTGATCCTATGCAAAACATTGGCTTCAAAGAAGACCTGACGCATGAGTTCAAAAGCGATCGGACCTGTTTGTCTGATGGGGATATCATAGATGCTGTGGTAGCATTCGCCAATACCGAGGGTGGGGATCTTTATCTTGGCGTGGAAGACGACGGAGAAATAACTGGTTTGCACCCGCGCCATACAGATAGCACACAGTTGGCGGCCCTGATTGCCAATAAGACCGTTCCTCCGGTTTCGGTGAGAGTTGAAATTTTGAGCTTTTCTGTGCCGGTACTCAAAGTTTCTGTCCCCAGAAAAACGGCGGTCGTGGCATCTTCCGCAGGAAAGATACAGAGAAGAAGAATCAAAGCAGATGGTACTCCGGAAAACGTGCCTATGTATCCCTATGAAATTACGGCACGCCTTTCCTCTCTAAGTCTTTTGGATTTCTCTGCACAGCCTGTGGCAGATGCATGCTATGATGATTTGGATCCGGTCGAGCGCGAACGGCTGCGCAATATAATACGCACCTACCGTGGCGAACCGCAGCTGCTGGAACTTTCTGATGAAGAATTGGATAAAGCGTTACAATTTGTGGTATTGCAAAACGGAAAGGCAATCCCCACTTTGTGCGGTTTGCTGATGATTGGTAAGGCGTCGGCCATCAAAGCACACGTGCCGACGGCGGAAGCCGCCATTCAGGTTCTGTCTGGTACGGATATCAAAGTAAATGAGTCCTTTCATCTTCCGTTGCTTGCCGCGTTTGAAAAATTTCACGCCACTTTCAATGCTTGGAATACAAGCGAAGAGATGGAAATGGGAATGTTCCGTATTTCCATCCCTGCCTATGATCCGCGTGCTTTTCGTGAAGCATTGGTCAATGCCTTTTGTCATCGCGACTATTCCTTGATGGGCCGTGTCCGCATGGCGATTGAGGATGATGGCTTGACAATTTCCAATCCGGGCGGTTTTATTGAAGGAATTAATGCGGATAACCTTCTGGATGCGGAACCCCATGGACGTAACCCGGTCTTGGCAGATGCGATGAAGAGAATTGGCCTCGCGGAACGTACAGGACGAGGTATCGACCGTATTTATGAAGGTTCGTTGCTTTATGGCCGGCAACTCCCGGATTATTCTCAATCCAATGCAACCAGCGTCCGCTTGTTAATTCCGAAAGGTCCGGTTGATAAGGCGTTTATCCAGATGGTTTCAGAGGAGCAGCAACGAATCGGGCACAGTTTGCCAATACACTCCCTCATGACACTGAACGCTTTGAAAGTGTTGCACCGTGCATCCGTCAATGAAATTGCCTCCTTTTTGCATAAAGATGAAGCCAGAATTCGGTCTGTGCTGGAATCCTTGGCAGAAAGTGGTTTGGTAGACGCAAGCGGAACTGGTCGGGGGAGGACTTACCTGTTAAGCGAAAGATACTATAGACTGACAAAAAAGCCCTATGCCTATGTAAGGAGCCATGATATCAACACGCTTCGCTATGAGGAATTAATTATGGAATTGGCGGAGCACCAAGGTCACGTTTCACGGGCGGATGTAGTTGAATTGCTTCACGTCACACCCTCTCAGGCGTTCCGACTACTGCAAAAGTTAGTGAAGGCGGAGCGCCTGGCCTTAAATGGAAAAGGTGCAGGGGCAAAGTATATTCCAAAGGACAGCGTATAAAACACGACAAAACACACGCGCGCGATTTTTAACACACGCGTGCGTTTTTGACGTGTTCCATGTGTGTTATACCTCTTGACCACCATCTGACCACTCCTTCTTCCCGGCCGGTTCCGTGTGTCGTTTTTTACGTTCCAACATTCTTTTATAACCATCAAAACCAGCGCCGGAAGTTGTGCACACCACACAATTTCCGGCGCTTTATCATGCTATTTTCCCGTACGTCACAGTTCTCCGACCAGACTACTACGTCCAACCACGCTATTACCTAAAGCGCTTGGTGTGACCATATTCTTTCGAACCAAATATATATCGATATTTCATTTGTTTTTTTCAATCATATTACACGATTCCAAACCACTCTTGATAAACGACCTCTGTGCTTTTTGGTTCTTTCCCGTAAATTCTGACATTGCCGCCGACGCATATCCTTCTATTCTTGCTTGCCTTTTATTCATGTGCTATTCTAAAAGAAATAAGGAATCCCGAATCGTTGCCTCACATGATTTGATTGCTCATTTGCGATAGGGAGGTCGTTTGTATGGATGCAGAGTTGGAGATCCGACGCCTACAGCGCAGAGTACAAGAGCTCGAACAAGAAAATGCTGAATTGCGGGCACAGCTGGCGGCGTTTGGTTTGAGCAGTTCTGCGCAGGGCAAGGCTGGAGATACCGTTCTTTCTGCGGCACAAATGCCCTCTAACACGGCGGCTACACTGGACGCGCCCGCCCCCAATACGGTCACACCCTCTCACAACCGTCAAAGTATACCGCCTGCCCAATCCGCCCCATTGTCTGTCGCCCGCACCAGTTCTCCCGCCGAAAAGATCCGTCTCTTTCGTTCCCTGTTTCGCGGCCGCACCGATGTTTACGCCCTGCGCTGGCACAGCGAAAAGGCACAGAAGAGCGGTTACAGTCCCGTTTGCGCGAATGAATGGCGGCCCGGCCTGTGCGAAAAAGGGCGCGTTCCCTGCGCCAAATGTCCGAACCGCGTGCTGCGCCCGCTGGACGACGCAGCCATCTACCGTCACCTGGCCGGGCGGGACGCGCAGGGGCGCGACGTCGTCGGCTTGTACCCGATGCTGTCGGACGAGACCTGCTATCTGCTGGCGCTGGACTTCGACGACGCCAACTGGCAAGACTGCGCTCGCGCCATCGCGGACGTCTGCCGCGCACACAGTATCCCGTTCGCACTGGAGCGGTCTCGCTCCGGTCAAGGCGCGCATGTTTGGCTGTTTTTTGCCGAGGCCATTCCCTGCGCTAAGGCGCGCCGGCTTGGCGATGCGCTGCTGACTGCCGCTATGGACACTTGCGGTGGTATTTCCTTCACCGCCTACGACCGGATGTTTCCCAACCAGGACACACTGCCCGCGGGCGGGTTCGGCAACCTGATTGCCTTGCCGTTGCAAGGTCAGGCCCGACGGCAGGGCAACAGTATATTTCTGAACGATTCGCTCACGCCCTACCCGGACCCGTGGGCGTTTCTTTCTACTGTGCGTACGCTGCTGCCCGGCCAGGCCGACGATTTGCTGGCAGCATTGAGCCCCGGCCGTCCGCCGCTTGGGGTACTGACCGAACCGGCGGAAATGGCAGGCACCCACGCTTCACGCGCAGATACCACCCAGACAGCGACCAACTCCCACACCCCCCTGGAAGCCCCAACCTTCACCTGCCTTGTCCGCCCAGGATTTCAAACAACTACCGCTGCCCATCGTTCGCGCCAACGGGTTGTATATACTTCTGGAGCATCTGACACCGGTGGCCCGCAACCGGCTAATTCGGTTGGCGGCCTTTCGCAACCCTGACTTTTACAAAAAACAGGCCATGCACTTTTCCACCCACAACGTCCCGCGCATTATTTCGACAGCGGTGGAGACAGATGGATATTTAGTGTTGCCACGCGGCTGCGAAGAACCTCTTTGCGCACTTTTAGAAGGTGTCGGGGCTGCCTGCGCCATCCAAGACGAAACCTGCCTAGGCCGCCCGTTGCACATCGCCTTTACCAGCACGCTGCGCCCCGACCAGCAGCCCGCGGTGGACGCTCTGCTGGCGCACCGTAATGGAGTTCTCAGCGCTACGACAGCCTTCGGCAAGACGGTGGTCGCGGCCTGGCTGATCGCACAACGCGGTGTCAACACGCTGATTTTGGTCCACACGCAGGCATTGCTCAACCAGTGGCAGGCGGCGCTCTCACAGTTCTTGCAGATCGACGAACAGCTGCCGCCGCAGCCCAAGCGCCGAGGCCGGCAGCGCAAACGCTGCCTGATCGGGCAGATCGGCGGCGGCAAACACACAGCTGCGGGATTTGTGGATATAGCGATGCTGCAATCGTTGGTCCACGGCGGCGAGATCGATCCGCTGGAAAGGCACGCTGACCCAGTACACCGGCCGCCTGCACCGTGCCGCGCCCGGCAAGCGGGAAGTTTTGCTGTACGATTATGTGGATCTTCGCGTCCCGATGTTGGAACAGCAGTACCGCAGGCGGCTGCGCAGCTATGCGGCGCTGGCGTATACGGTGCGGGGCACAGCTGAGAATCCCGAATCGAGCGAGCAGACTGCACAACGCGAAGCAGCTGTTTTTGTGAGCTGTGAACAGTTTCCTCAGCGGTTTGCCGCGGATTTGGAAGGAGCCACCCGGGAGGTACTGCTCTGTGTTCCGTCGCTGTCGGCGCGATCTGTACAGCGCATGCTCCCCCTGTTACAGCGCTTGCAACACAAGGGCGGGGATGTGCAGGTTTACCTGCCGGAGCCCGCGCAGTTCCGGCCAGACATTCAGCCCAAAATCACCGCCAGCGCAGCCGCTTTGCAGCGGGCGGGCATCCCGGTTATGTTTTGCCCCGACCGCCTGCCCAACTTTTGTATACTCGACCAGCGGCTCGTTTGGTACGGCGGCCTCAACCCATTGGGCCGGATGCCGGACGGCGAGAGCTGCTTGCGGATGGACGCGCCGGATGTGACGGCGGAGTTGATGGAGTTTTTGCGAGGTATAATGCCAAGCGGATGATGGCCAATACGGCGCGTTAGAAAATTCTCTTGCTTTTTCTGCTGTTTTATTCCATACCGGCTTCCGTTTCAAAACTTCCCAATTTCTACACTTTTGAAATCGGAGGCCCACCTTATGAAACAGATTGACCGCCCGCAGTATCTCCAGCGCTTGTTGGGATCGCAGCCCCCCAGACCTCAAGCTCATCACCGGCATCCGCTGCTGCGGCAAGTCCTGCCTGTTATGAGCTTTCCGGCAGCAGATCCAGCAGTAGGACCCGGCAGCCAATTTGCCTTGCAGCTCTACGTCCGGTTTCTCAATCCAGCCGCCGCGCCCCTGCTTAGCAACCGATTCTGATGCTTGTATTTTCCACATTACTGCCTTATACTTATTCCATGATACTGCAATATCAATGGTACAAGGAGTGCACAAGTTGGTAGATGAGCGATTAAAACAGATTCGGGAGCTCACCCTCATGCTGATGTATCTGACTTCCTGGGAAGATCATGATGCGCTGGGACTCAGGGCAGTAAAAAAGAAAGAACTGGGGAGCTATCCCCTTGTCCGCCGGTGCTGGAAAGGGTATGACTTCCGCCTCCTGAAGGACCTGGTAGAGGAAGGGCTGATTTGTGACAGCGGACGTACCCGGCCCGCTCAAATCACTTCGGAGGGTGAGTCTGAGGCAAAAAAACTGTTGGCACAGTATGGCATCAAATTGGGAGAATGCAGGTACGACAATGCAAAACCATGAATCGAAGCATCCGATCCGCTCCAGTGCGGCGGAATACCTGACCTTCGTTGCCGCAACCGGCGATGGCGCAGATAGCATAGAGATGCGCTATGAAGACGAAAATATCTGGTTGACACAGAAGATGATGGCCACTCTTTATGATGTCTCTGTCTCGGCCATCAATCAGCACCTAAAAAACATTTTTGAAGATGGCGAACTGGATAAGAAGGCGGTTATTAAGAAATACTTAATAACTGCCTCAGACGGAAAGCAGTACAACACAAACCACTACAATCTGCAGGCCATCATCGCGGTAGGCTTCAAAGTCAACAATGACCGGGCGGTCCAGTTCCGCAAGTGGGCCAACGGTATTGTCAAGGACTATACGATCCAGGGCTGGGCCATAGACAGCGACCGACTGAAAAGCGGCGGCAGTGTTCTCACCAGGGAATATTTCGACCACCTGCTGGAGCAGATCCGGGAGATTCGGATGTCTGAGCGCAGGTTCTACCAGAAGATCACAGACATCTATGCCACCGCCTTGGATTATGACAAGTCAGCTAAGACCACGCGC
Source organism: uncultured Subdoligranulum sp. (assembly GCF_963931595.1). Classification (GTDB taxonomy): domain Bacteria; phylum Bacillota; class Clostridia; order Oscillospirales; family Ruminococcaceae; genus Gemmiger. Next base: position 2,603,715 of record NZ_OZ007030.1, on the reverse strand, counting down.
CTGTTTTTCGCAGAGGTACAAAACAAACTGCATTGGGCCATCCACCGCCACACAGCGGCGGAACTGATCATGGAACGGGCCAATGCAGAAAAACCCCATATGGGTCTGACCTCCTGGGAGCAGTATCCGGATGGGAAGATTCAGAAGTATGATGTGTCCATTGCCAAAAACTACCTCTCCAAAGAGGAGTTGCAGGCGCTGGAACGTATCGTCACCATGTATTTGGACTACGCGGAATATCAGGCCAGCCGCCATATCCCCATGACCATGCAGGATTGGTCTCAAAGACTCAACCGTTTTCTGGAGTTCAATGAACACGAGATCCTCCACGATACCGGCCGCGTGACCCATGAAATCGCCAAGGCGTTTGCGGAGAGCGAGTTCGAGAAGTACCGAGTCGTGCAGGACAGGCTGTTTGAAAGCGACTTTGACCGCTTCCTTACCTTGGAGAAAGAAGCGGAGCGGCACAACAATGAAGAATCCTGATCCCCATTTCCCGTGACTTTCAAACCCACGTTGGAGCCTTTGCTCTGCCCAGTGAGCAAGTCATCCCCCCCGCAAGCCAAGCATTTTACTGTGTGGCCACCTTTCTGAATCAACCGCTTAAGGCGAGTCTGTAAGCTTGCAACGCGTGACGGTTGGCTGACCACCATTTGACCACTTTTCTTTTTCCAACTGTTTTGATGAGTGAATTTTACGATCCAGCATTGTTTATTCCACACGCAAACCAGCGCCGGAAGTTGTGCAACCCGCACAAATTCCCGCGCTGTATCATTGGATATCGCCAAATGTCACAGCTCTCCGACTCCAAAGGCCAGAGGTTCGAATCCCCCCGGCCGCACCAAGAGCAGCATCTGAAAAGATGCTGCTCTTTTTATTTTGTATGAAATTGTGCACGATGCTGCAAGGGGCGGATTCGAACAGCCTGTGCCCGCCGCTTGCGTCCCGGCGGGCAAAAACAGTCCTGTGGACTGTTTTTAAGGCGCGGCTCGGCGAATCCCCCCGGCCGCAGCAAGAAACATCTGTACAGACGGGCTTACCCCAACAGATCCTGCTCCTCGGGATGAGTCTCAAACCAGTGTATGGCGTAGGAACAGGTGGCCCTGGCCTTGCGGCCGTCCTGGCGCAGGGTATCGGCCACGGCGCGCAGAAGCTGTCCGGCAACCCCCTGTCCCCGCAGAGAACCGTCCACAAAGGTATGGTTGATGACAGCAATGCCCTCCTGTTCCGGGAAGGTTACTTCTGCCAGCAGTTTTCCCGTTTCATCCGTGGCAAAAATCCGGCCCGGTTCTTTGCAAAACTCCATAACAAACACCTCCGACCTCAGTGTAACAAAAAAGTCGGGCAAGAGCAACGACAGACACCGCTTTTGTGTAGAATCGGATACACAGCTAAAGGTTGGTCGGGATAACCGGCAGTGAGGATTTCCTCCTTTATGAAAATCCTCACTGTGAGTGCGCCGGACAAACTGTGGGAGAAACGTTTTAGATATGCAGCTTTCAGGAGGCATCGGTTTTGCCGTATATTATAGGGACTGATACAGCGCCGGGGGTTCTTCAGGCATGTCAAAGGTGTGCGCTCGCATCGGCTTTTCCTGTCATGATACAATTATAACGAAACGTAATTTTAATCTGCATTTATCCAAACTGTTGAAAATCTCCTCTTCCCGATCAGGATGCCACTGAAAGGGCATTTCTCTCTCTTTTTACGCTATCATCATGGCAGGCAAACCCTGCACCTTTTGCCATATTCCGCGCATTTTTTGAAAAAACGGAGAAGAAAGACACAGAACTGCTATAATACAAACAAAAAGCCGCGAGTAAGCGGCGGCGGAAAGGACACCAGGATGCCAACGATTTTGATTGACGCAGACGGCTGCCCGGTGGTGGACCTGACGGTGCGAATTGGCCAGGTCCATGGCGTGCCGGTGAAAATCCTCTGTGATACGGCCCATCGCATCCAGCGGGAGGGTGCTGAGACGCAGGTCTTTGACAAGGGAGCTGATAGCGTGGACTTTGCCCTGGTCAACCGGGTGCAGCCGGGGGATATTGTCATCACCCAGGACTATGGGCTTGCCAGTATGTGCCTGGCCCGGCGGGCCAGGGTGCTCAACCAGAACGGGCTGGAGTACACGGCCCGGAACATTGACGGTCTGCTGGCCCGTCGGCATGAAAACAAAAAGCTCCTCCGTGCCGGCAAGCACCCGAAAGGGCCAGCCAAACGTACGCGGGAGCAGGACGAGGCGTTTGCCAGAGCGCTGGAGAATCTCATAAATAATTGAAAATAGCAAGACATCTTCCACAAAAACAAGGCTCTATATTCGGCCTTTTGCACGACCTTTTGCATGACAAGCAAAAGGGCCTTTTTATTGTACAATACAAATGATACACTGGTAATAAATCAAAAAACTGTAGAATGGCGCATAAAAGGATAAAGGGATATGAAGCTGTTTGAAAAAATTCCGGCAAGTTTCTTTTCCATCTTGGCCTCTCCCAACCGGGAACTGTATTGGACTGCGCTGGTTACGCTGCATCATCTATTGGAATATGACCTGAATATTCCGGTAGAGGATTATTGTATCGCGTTGGGCGATACACTGTCCGATATGGAGCTGACGGCGGAGGACACTCTGGATGAGGAAGAACAGCGGTTGATCCGGCAACCCAACGGAAAGGTCCGGTGGATTATCCATCGGCTCAAACGTGCCGGGTGGCTGGATACCGAATATCGGGACGGCACCTTTGAGGAAGTCATTGCGCCGCGGGATTATGCCGATCAGATGATCCGCCTTTTGCTGGAGTTGGAGCAATCCGAGACGAAAGAGTACAATTCGCTGGTGTTTTCCACTTACAGCGGATTGAAGCAGGCCTACGAAGAAAAATCCGACCGTATGTATGAGGCTTTGCTGACCGCCCGAAGAAATACAACCGAGCTCTTGCAGGATTTAAAAAGCCTTTACCATAATATCCGATACTATCATCAGATCATCGGGCAGGCTGTGGACGTGAACCAGTTGCTGCACGACTACTATGATGAATACAAGGGAATGCTGGACAGGATCTATCATCCCATCAAGACGATGGATTCCTTGCCCCATTACCGGCAGCCCATCCTGGATATCCTCAACGCCCTGCTGGTGGATGATGAGATCATGGAGCGTGCGGTGGGCCGGATGGTGCAACTCCACCCGGACGAGGATCCGGCAGAGGCACGCCGAACGCTGGATGGCTACATACAGGAACTGCTGAGCAGCTATTCCAATGTAGAGGATATTTTGCGGCAGATCGACCGCAAACACCGGGCCTATACACGGGAATCGGTGGACAGCATCAAGTACCGTATGTCGGCAGACCACAGCATTGCGGGCAAACTCACCGAACTGCTGCGGACCTTGTCCGAAACGACTGCAGGAAAACAGCGGGAAGCGATGCTGGACTGGATGCAAAAGAGAATCCAATGTGAGAATCAAGCCTTTGCCGATGGCGGTTCTCTGTGGCATCCTACCGTGCGCAGCCGGAGAAGTGGAGCTCCGGACCGGCTTGTGCAGGACCCCTCCCCGGAAGAAGAACGGGAATTGCTGCAAACCTTCCAAGCGGACCGGAGCCGGCGGTACTCCATTGCCCGGGCGTGGCAGTATCTTGCACATATGTTGGAGGACCGGGAGATGGTAACCAGTGAGGAACTGACACTGGAACAGGATGACCAGTTTGTCTGGCTTCTGATGGCCGCGGTGCGCTCGACCGATCGCAATGCACCGTTTTCGGTGGAATTTTTGCCGGGAGAGACCGAGAACAATGGATATCGTATTCCTCATATGCGGATCAACCGGAGAGGAACCACCAAAAAGGCGGAAAAGGAGGAACTCTGATGTGGATGGAAGAATATGAAGCATTGAATGCAACGGAAAAATCAGAGTTCCGCCGCCTTGCCAATGCGCTGCTCTCCCGCACCTATTTGTTGCGCAACGTCTACGATGATCAGAAAAAAATGATGGATCTGAACAGTGATTATCGTACGGCGCGGCGCTTTTTCACCATTTTGCAGGGATACTTTTCCCTGGCGGGGTGGGACCTGTACCGGGACGATGAATATGGGGTGATCTATCTGCGCAATCAGCAGGGGAGCAACCGGGCCCGGTTCAGTGCCTTCACCACGATGTTTCTGTATATGCTTCGCCTGATTTATGAGGAAAACCGGCAACAGGTGGAATTGCATCATGATGTGCGCACCGATACCTTTGCCGTCATCCACAAGATGAACGCCTTTGGGCTGCTGAAAGACGGCCGTTCCACAGCCAAGGACCGGCTGGAAGCCCAGAAGACCCTGGCCCGGTATCAGGTGATCGCCAAAATCGACGGAGGATGGAAAACGGACGGCAACAAGCTGCTGATCTACCCGACCATTCTGTTTTTTCTGCCCAACAGTGAAATTGACGCCATGATCCGGCAGTTGCAGGATATGCGCAAACAGTCTCAGCAAGAGGCAAGTGACCAAGAGGCAACAAACGAGGAAGGGGAGGAATCCCTATGAAACGACTGAAGCGGATGCTGCTGGTCAACTGGTACTTTTTTCAGAAAGAAGTCATCGAGTTTGATACCCTGACCTTCCTGACGGGGAAAAACGGCACAGGCAAGTCCACCATTATCGATGCCCTGCAGCTGGTGCTGCTGTCGGATACAAGCGGAGGTTTCTTCAACAAATCGGCCAACGGAAAATCCCGGCGCACACTGATCGGTTATCTGCGGGGAGAACTGTCGGACGATGAAGCGGGCGGTTTTACCTACCTGCGCAACGATCGGTTTACCAGCTATGTGGTGCTGGAATTTTATGACGAAGAAAAGAGCCGGTACTTTACGGCCGGCTGCTGCTTTGATGTGTATTCCGATAACGACACACCCAAAGCCTGGACCCGGTGCTGCCCATGGACATTGCCATCACCCGGGTGGCGGTGGCCGACCCCATCAAGGAGGGAACCGTCGAAGATTACCTGAAGAAGGAGGCCGAAACCCCGGAGGACAAGCTGCGCACCATGGGCTGCAAGCAGCTGATCCCCTTCGGCCTGTATGAAGTGCGGGGCTTTATCAGCGCCAACCTGGCTGCCGAGACCGGCTTTGACGAAGCCGACCTCAAGGCGCTGTTCGAGGCGATCCTGAATATGTATGAGCACGACCACTCGGCCAGCAAAGGGGAGATGGCGGTGGTGTCGCCGCTGATCATCTTCAAGCACGTCGGCACCGATACCGACGCGGCGCAGCGCGTCCGCCAGGCCAAGCTGGGCTGTGCCCCGGCGCACAAGCTGTTTGAGCTGGTCCACCTGCAGAAAAAGCCCGGGGTGCAGTTCCCCCGCCGGTACCGGGATTACGATGCCACCGTCGACGCCAGCCGCCTGCCCGCCGGTGTGGAACTGGGTTTCCTGAGCGATCCCTATGCACAGGTCAGCTGGGGTGAACTGCCCGCCGGAGAGGACTGGTTCCGCCTTGGGTGACGACAGGGACTACCTGCCCCTCTCCTGGCTGTCCCAGCTGAATTACTGACCGCGGCGCGCCGCCCTTTTGCTCAATGAACGGGTTTGGGTCGAAAGCGCCGACACCGCCAGGGGCGTGAATTGAAATCAGTTGGCGGAGTAATACTCGGCATCGGGGATGTGTCGCCCCCCACGCGGGGGTGTGAATTGAAATACTTATACGGTTACAATCCACAACGGCAAGGATGTCGCCCCCACGCAGGGGCGTGAATTGAAATAGATTCGCCCGGTCCAGCCGTCAGCTGCCGATGGGTCGCCCCCGTGCGGGGCGTGAAAAGTTTACAGTAAAAAGGCGACCCAATAGGGACGGCTTGACCACCCTCTGACCACTCCTTCCTCCCAGCCGGTTCCGTGTGTCGTTTGTACGTCCCAACATTCTTTTATAACCACCACAAACAGCGCCGGAAGTTGTGCACACTACACAGTTTCCGGCGCTGGTTCATGCTATTTGCCTGTCTGTCACAGTTTTCCGACTCCAAGGGCCAGAGGTTCGAATCCGCCCGGCCGCAGCGAGCAGCATCTGAAAAGAGGTTGCTCTTTTTATTTGTAAACGAGGTGTACGATGAACCGATCCATCCTTCGTGGCCCCGGCGGTCTACAACATCCTCGTCACCTTCATCACCGGCGGCGTCGCCATGGGGATCTTCTTCTTTGTCTTCAGGATCATCTTCCCGGAGGGGGAAAAGTCCGCGCCGCAAAACTGAAATGCCGGGCACGGTCATTTTTGCGCAGCAGGCGACCAGTTTTGCGCAGCCGGTGGAAACCGTCCGCGCCGTATGCTACCATACAGGCAGAAACCATCTGTCTGTAAAGGAGGAAGCAAGATGAAACGGATCGCCTGTTTGCTGCCGGCGTTTTTGCTGGCCCTGTTCCTGACGGCCTGCGGGTCCAAGGAATGCCCGGAGAACACACTGACCGCCCTGCTGGCGGAGGACAGAACCTCGGTCACCTTCACCTCGGTGACGGTGAGCAGCCACCAGGTGGAGGACAACGACGACACCGTCACCGCCACCGTGGAGTACGAGAACGACTATGCCACCTTCACCAGTGAGATGCGCATCGGCACGCGGTACTTCCCGGAGCAGCGGGAATGGATACTCCTCGACGTGTACGAGGAGACCCCCACCGCGGTGGAGCCCAAGGCGCTGCCCACGGCGGAGGATGTGACGGCGCTGTTTGACGCCGACCGGGGCCAGTGCTTCACCATGATGGGGCTGTGCCAGGACGGCCTGCTGGACAGCAAGAATCCCCTGATGCTGGATATCGGCTTCACGGTGGGGGAGGCCACCCGTGTGGACCCCGATCCCACCCAGCCCATGCTCAGCGTGCCGCTGGACGTGGAAGGGCAGCGGGACGGCTGGTTCACCACCCACGGCACCATTGTGATGCAGCTTGCCTTTGCCCCCGACGACGGCAGCTGGTCGGTGGCCGACGTGCAGCCGGGCAGCGATTTCTCCATGGACTGCGTGCTGGCCAACCGCAGCTACGCCAGCGACCCCCATGTGGCGGGCATGAAGCCCGGCGTGGGCGACGTGACCATGGTGTACGGGCTGCAGCTGGGGAACTTTGACTGGACCACCCTCTCCTTCACGGGGGACTGCGTCTACACCGAGAAGAACGTGACGGAGGATACCGAGAAATCCTACGATGTGGCTGACCTGGTGAAGGTGGGCTACGACAGCGGCTGGATTGACGGCGCTACCTTCAAGGTCTATGTGGAGGACACGCTGGTTGCCTTCATGATGGTGGACGAGGACGGCCAGGACCTGATCCAGGATATGCGGAACTACACGCTGCACCTGCAGCAGGGCTGACCCGCAGATACAAACAAGCGCCGGGATTTGTGCACACAGCACAAATCCCGGCGCTTGTTTTTGGTGATTGAGCCTTACAGGAACATTCCGGCGCAGCCCTGCACGGCCAGGAAGAGCACCCCGGCGCTGAGCAGCGGGGCCACCTTGCCGGCGGAGCCGGAGGCCAGCCGGTCGCAGATGGCAGTGAAGAGAAAGGCGAGCACCGTGGCGGCCACGCAGCCCACAAGGGCAAACCGCAGCAGTCCTTCCCCACTGAGCAGCCCGGCGGCCAGGGGCAGCAGGGCGAAGGTGGCGACGTTGAGCAAAAGCACGGCCAGCCAGTTGCGCTTCGTCACCCGGGGGCCGGTGTAATATTCCAGCACCAGGGCCGCCAGCGTGACGGCGCAGATCAGCATCAGGTCCAGCTTCGGCAGGATGGCGGCGGGGGCAAAGGCCCGCAGCACCACCATCCAGAGCAGCACCAGCCCGGTGACCACCGCCAGGAAGACGTTGAATCGTTCGATCTGTTTCATGGTATCAACCTCCCCATTCGGTGGCGCCGGCGCTGATGTCGGCGCCGGTCACATAAGCGCTGGCCGAAGTCACAGCTTTGGCCACCGCCTTGGAGGTGACGGTGGCGCCGGCCAGGGCGTCCACATTGTCACCCACCGTGAAGGACGTGCCGTTCCAGAGGAACTGGGACAAAAAGTCCACGTTGGACAGCGCCCCCATGCCGAGACCGAAGGTCTCCTGCATGTCGCGGACCACCAGGCCCGCGATGCTGCCGTCGTTGTGCACGCCCACCAGCATGGTGATGTCCCCGGCGTAGCCCGCCGTGACGGTCTCGATCACATAGCCGTTGTCCGCCTTATAGACGGCGGCGATGTTCTCGTCCTCGCCGGTGTAGTCCTCCTGGGCGAAGCTTTCGGCGCCGGGCAGCAGGGTGGAAAGGATGGACTGCAGTTCCTTTTGCCGGTTCTCCCGGGCGGTGGGGGCCAGCAGGGTGCTCACCAGAAGCAGCACCACCGCGCAGGCCAGCAGCACCGCCGCGGGGTCAAGACGTTGGATTCGTTTCATGACGGGGTGCCTCCTTTCACGGTGCCGAAGCGCTTGGGCGGGGTCAGCCGGTCCAGCGACCAGGCGCAGGCGTTCATCAGCAGGATGGCGTAGGTGACGCCCTCCGGGAAAAGCCCGTAGTAGCGGAAGGCCACGGTGAGGGCACCGCAGCCCACCCCGTAGACCAGCTGGCCCCAGGGGGTGACGGGGGAGGTGGCGTAGTCGGTGGCCATGAAGAAGGCGCCCAGCAGCACGCCGCCGCCCAACAGGTTATAGAGCATCCAGAGCAGCGGGTCCTGGCCCTTGGAAAAAATCAGGGTCAGCACCGCCACGGTGCCAAGATAGGCCACCGGGATGCGCCAGGAGATCACCTTGCGCACCAAGAGATACGCGCCGCCCAGCAGGATGGCCAGGGCGGACACTTCACCGATGCAGCCGCCGATGTTGCCCAGGAACATGTCCAGAAGGGACTCGGTGGGCAGGGCGGGCATGAGCATGTGGTGGAGCGGCGTGGCGGAGGCCACCATGTCCACCGACAGGGCCAGGGCGTCCGGCCTGGTGCCGGGGGCGGCAAAGCGGGTGATGCAGGCGGGCCAGCAGAGCATGAGGAAGGCGCGGGCCGCCAGGGCGGGGTTGAAGATATTCTGCCCGAGGCCGCCGATGAGGCCCTTTACCACCACGATGGCGAAGACGCCGCCCACAGCCGCCACCCAGTAGGGGGCGGTGGCGGGCAGGGTCAGGGCCAGCAGCAGGCCGGTGACGGCGGCGGAAAGATCAGGCAGGGTGTTGGACTGGCGGGTCAGGGTGCGGTACAGCCATTCCGAGACCAGGCAGGCCGCCACCGACACCACCGCCAGCACCAGGCTGCGCAGGCCGAAGAACCATACGCCGGCCAGCAGGGTGGGCAGCAGGGCCACCAGCACCGCGCCCATCAGGCGGCTGGTGTGGGTGCCGCTGTGGATGTGCGGGGAAGATGTCACAACCAGTTTCATGCTTTTTGGGCCTCCTTCAGCAGGGATTTGCCGGCGCGGAACCGTTCCACCAGGGGCAGGTTGCCCGGGCAGACGTAGGCGCAGCTGCCGCACTCGATGCAGTCGGTCAGGTGCAGGCGCTGCAGTTCCTGTACATTGCCGCTCTTCTCAAAGCGGTAGAGGTAGAGGGGCTGCAGATGCATGGGGCAGACCGCCACGCAGCGGCTGCACCGGATGCAGGTGGGGGTCTCGGGCCGGGGCGGGGTCTCTTTCAGGCAGAGGATGGCGTTGGTGCCCTTGAGCACCGGCACATCCAGGTCCTGCTGGGCCACGCCCATCATGGGGCCGCCCGCCAGCACCTTGACGGTATCCTCCGCCATGCCGCCGGCGGCCTCGATGGTCTCTTTGAAGGAGGCGCCCAGCCGCACGATGAGGTTCTTGGGGGCGTTGGCGCCGTCGCCGGTGACGGTGACGATGCGGCGGGTGACCGCCTTGCCCTCACAGACCGCCTGGTACACCGAGGCGGCGGTGGCGGCATTGAAGACGGCGCAGCCCACGGCGGCGGGCAGCTGGCCGGGGGGCACCTGCCGCCCGGTGACCGCCTGGATCAGCTGTTTTTCGGCGCCCTGGGGGTAGCGGGTGGGCAGCACCTGCACCCGGATGGCGGAATCTTTCGGCAGATGCTCCTTCAGGATGCGGATGGCCTCCGCCTTGTTGTCCTCCACGGCGATGACCACATGTCTGGGGTTCAGGGCGTAGGCCAGCGTCTCGGCCCCGCCGATCACCTGCCGGGGATAGCTGCAGAGCAGCGTGTCGTCGGCGGTGATGTAGGGCTCGCACTCGCAGGCGTTGATGAGGATATAGTCCACCTGGCCCAGGGCCGAGAAGGCCTTCACGTCGGTGGGGAAGGTGGCGCCGCCCATGCCCACGATGCCCGCCTCCCGGATGGTGTTGAGGATCTCCTGGGGGGAGAGCTCCTGGTGGTTCGGGTGGGGCTGGAGGGCGTCGTCGGGGGTGTCGGCGAAGTCGTTTTCAAGGACGATGGAGAGCACCTGGCGTCCGTTGGGGTGCAGGCGGGGCTCGATGGCCACCACCTTGCCGGACACCGAGGCGTGGACGGGGGCGCACAGGCCCTCACCGTCGCCGATCTTCTGGCCCATCTTCACGGTGTCGCCCACCTGGACCAGCGGCGTGCAGGGCGCGCCGATATGCTGCACCATGGGCAGCACGACCTGCGCCGGCAGCGGCGCGGGAACGGGGGCACCGCCCCGGGATAGGTCCTTGTGACCCTCCGGGTGGATGCCGCCCCAAAACAGTTTTCTCATGGTTCGTACACCTCAATTACTGGGAGTGTTGGAAACTATACGCGGATATGATCCCGGAATCCGGGACTGTACACTAGGGTTCCGTCCGACTGCACCCACATAGCCTCGGCGTCAAAGCGGTCCAGCAGCGCCTGGCCTTCCTGCTGGGGCAGGGTGAACAGGGCGGTGGAGAGGGCGTCGGCCAGGCCGGAGTCGGGGCAGAGGATGGTGACGGCCCGCCAATAGCGGGCGGGGTAGAGGGTGTCGGGGTCGATGATGTGGTGGTAGACCACACCGTCCACCGTGTAGTACCGCTGGTAGTCCCCGCTGGTCACCACGGCGTAGTCGTCCACATAGAGCGTGTGGAGATACCGGCTGGTGTCGTCGGGGTCCTCGATGCCCACCACCCAGGGCTGGCCGCTGTCCGGCTTGGGGCCGGTGGCGCAGACGTTGCCGCCGATGCTGATGAGCAGCCCCTCGGGGGCGTTCTCGCACACCCGCTGGGCGGCGTAGCCCTTGGCGATGGCCCCCACGTCGAGACGCACCTCCGGGTCTGTAAAATACACCGTGCCCGCCTCCTCATCGATCTGGATGCTGTTAATATCGGTGTGGGCGGCGGCTTCTTTCAGGGCGTCGTCGTCGGGCAGGGCGGCGGCCTCGGGGTCGGCGATGCCCGCCTCCCGGGCGTCGTGCCACAGGCTTAAAACGCTGCCCATGGCGATGTTCACCCGGCCGCCGGTTTCGGCGTAGAGCTCCTTGCTGAAGAGCAGCAGGTCGAGGATCTTCCGGTCCACCGCCACCGGGCCCTGTCCGGCGCGGTCGTTGACGGTCTTGAGGTTGGTCATCCCCTCGTAGTCGTTGTAGATGTCGTAGAGCTGGTGGTATTCCAGCAGCTCGTCGTGGATACCCTGGGCCGTGGCGGTGAAATCCGCCTTGCTGCCGGCGTAGCCCACGATGGTGGTGACCGTGTCAAAGAGGGTCAGGAAGGTGGCCTGGTAGCGCTGCGGCCCGGCGGTCTCGGCGGTGGCCGGGGACGTTGCCGGGGCGGCGGCGCAGCCGAAGAGCAGCAGCACCGCCAGCAGCAAAGGGAACAATCGCTTCATAGAATCTCTGCTTTCCGGTTGGGGGACGGTCCTTTTCGGGACCATCCGGCATGTCAGGTTCAGGCCCCGGCCTTGGCCACCAGGGTCTGGAAGTCGCCGATGGAGATGGTCACCGAGGCGGCCAGGTCGGCGTCACCGGCCTTGCCCTCCTCGGTCACGGCGAGACCGGCCACCTCGTCGGGGGTCTTGCCCGCCACGTAGGCGCCGAAGGCGGCGGCCTGCTCGTACCATTCCTTGCCGATGGCGCTGGCCTTCTTCATGCCGTAATCGTCGCCCAGCTGGTTCTTGGTCAGCACGGGGGCGGTCAGGTCGGTGGTGATGGCGCCGGCGGTGTCAAAGTTCACGTTGGCCTGCACAGCGTCGATGGCGCAGCTGGTGATGGTGTCGCCGTTCATCGTGATGGCGGCCGCCGTGGTGTAGGCCTGGGCAAGGCCGTCCCCCTCGGCGGAGGCGTCCTTGCTGTCCGCCAGGCTGGTGGTGGAGGTGAGATACAGCGTATCCCCCGCCATGGCGCCCAGGTAGGTGGCGCTGGCGGCGGCCTCCTCGATGGCGTCCAGATAGCCCGCGATGGAGATGGTCACCGAGGCGGCCAGATCAGCCTCCCCGGCCTTGCCGTCCTCGGTCACGGCGATGCCGCGGATTTCATCCAGCGTCTTGCCCTCCACGTAGTCGGCCAGGGCCTGGACCTGCTCGTTCCACTCCTTGCCGATGGCGCTGGCCTTCTTCATGCCGTAGGCGTCGCCCAGCTCGTTCTTGGAAGAGACGGGGGCGGAAAGGTCGGTGGTGATGGCGCCGGCGGCGTCAAAGTTTACCTTGGACTGCACGGCGTCGATGACGCACTCGTCGATGACGCCGTCCTCCGAGATGGTCACGGCCACCAGGTTGATGTTGGCCTGGGCCAGGCCGTCCTCGCCGTCGGCGGCGGGCTTGCTGCTGGAAAGGTCGGTGCCCAGGTAAAGGCCGGTCTTTACGGCACCCTCTCCGGCGCTCTCGCCGGTCTGGGGAGCCGGGGTGGTGGGTTCACTGGCGGGGGGCGCCGAGGTCTCCGGCTGGGGTACCGCCACGACAGCGGTGCTGCCGCAGGCGGAAAGGGTGCCCGCGGCCAGCGTTCCGGCCAGGATCATTGCGAACAGTTTTTTCATGGGTAGTGCCTCCTGCATTTATGATTCAGTATGGTCAATCTGCTTCATTTCAAAATGGATGAGAAATGAGAGCAGTGCCCGCAATAGGATGACGGCGCCCAGTACCATGAGTTCGTTCATCTCCCGTACCAGCACCGTTTTGAGGATTTCCGCCGCCATTTTGAATTCCAGGCTGGTGGCAAGGCCGTTGGCCAGGGCGAACTTCACGTCCCCCTGGGCGTGGAAGAGCAGCCCTTTGAGATACCGCCAGAAGGCGATGGCCGCAGAGACCGCCACCACAAAGATGCCCATGAGTTCCAGGATGGCGATGAGGGGCGGCAGGATGAATTCAACAAATTGCATCAGCATGAGGGGCCTCCTTGTGAGAGAAAGGGTAGATCGGCGGCCAGCATCGCCCGGAAGAGGGCCGACGAGATGGCGCCGGTGAGAAAGCCTGTGGCGATGGCCACCAGCAACAGAAAGGGCAGGTAGGCCACCACATAGCCGGAGCGCAGCAGCGCCACGGCCACGAGGATCTGGCCCACATGGTGGGCGGCGGCGCCCAGGATGCTCACGCCGTACACCGAGAGCACGGGCAGCCGCCGCGCCAGGGCCATGACGGCCAGGGCCAGCAGTCCGCCGATGATGGAGAAACAGAAGGCGGTGACGCCGCCCCCGAAGAGGGAACCCAGCAGACAGCGCACGCAGAGGATGGCCAGCGCCATCCGCCCGCCCAGGAAATAGAGGGCGAAGAGGGTGACCAGGTTGGCCAGCCCCAGCTTGATGCCGGGCAGCGGCACCAGCAGCTGCAGCGGGATGAACCGCTCCATCCAGGAAAGCCCCAGGGCCAGGGCGGTGAGCAGGGCGGCCCGGGCCAGACGCTGTGTCTTGTTCATGGTGTGACCTCCTATCCGGTGACGCCGTCCACTTCGGGGGCGCCGGAGCCGCCCACCAGCCGCAGTTCCAGCCGGTTGGGCAGGCAGACGATGCTGCGGCCGGATTCCTGCTGCCAGCCGCTCTTGACGCAGTCCTGCCCGGGACAGTCGGCGTCCAGGATGCAGACCCGGCCGTTTTCAATGCATACGGTGTTGTGGTAGTCGCCCCCCACCACGAATTCCCGGTTCACGGCCAGGGGGTACTCCGCCTGGAGCACCCCGTCCTGCCAGACCTGCACGGTGGCGGCGGTGCCGTGGCGGCCCAGGGCAAAATACACAAGCAGCGCCGCGGCGGCCAGCAGGACCAGCGCCGCCGCCACAAAGTCCCCGGGGCGCAGCGTCAGCCGCGGGGCGTTTTTTTCGGTCTGTTTCATAAAAGACTCCTGCCTTTGCGCATCCCGTCCGGCGCCGCGGTCCTGCCGCCGCCGGAGAAAACCCTGCCGACAGCATCTTTCCCCCCGGGCGAAGGATGCATACATTCTTATACAGGATATCATACTGTAAGAGGGATACCCTGTAAAGGGAGCGAAGGTTTCGGCGGATCAGGCGCGCATCGTCATTCCCTGAAGGACAGCAAAGCGCCGGAATCTGTGGAAAACCCACAAATTCCGGCGCTGTTTGCTTTTCGGTTCGCGGGGGTTCAGGGCAGGCGGTTTTTGTCGCCCCACTCGCACATGCCGTCCAGAATGGGGATCAGGGAACGTCCCCGGGGCGTCAGGCTGTACTCCACCTTGGGCGGGATCTGGGGGTATTCCTCACGATGGACCAGCCCGTCGGCTTCCAGTTCCTTGAGGGTGGCGCTCAGCGTCTTGTAGGAGATGCCCCCGATATACTTTTTCATCTCATTGAAGCGGACCACCCCGAACTCCATCAGGGTGTAGAGGATGGTCATTTTGTATTTGCCGTTGATGAGGGACAGGGTGTAGCTGAACCCGGTGGTGCCCAGACATTCGTTGGCGATGCAGCGCTGGCCCATGGTACACCCTCCTCCGGAAAACAGGTCGCCTTGATTATAAAGGCCCCGCCCCGGAAAGTCAAGCCCCGGGGCAGAGGACCGGCCTTTGTGGAAACCCCACAAATTTTGGCATTTGTTTTTGTCAGTTGTCACGGACGGTGGTCACGGCGTCAAAGTCGCCGGCCAGGGTATCCCCCAGCCCGCGCACCACCAGGCTGACCACGGCCCGGCCGCCGTCCAGGAAGATCTCCACCAGGTTCTCCTCCACAAATACGTCCAGGGCGCAGGCCGCGGCCGTCCCGGCGGGGGCCTCGGCGGTGAGGCGGTAGCCCGTCAGGCCGCCGAACACCTCGCTGCGGTCGGTGAGAAGGCGGTCCCCCTCCCGCCGGATGCGCAGCCCGCCGATGTTCCAGCCCTGGCCGTCCCGCAGTTTGCCCTGCAGCCGCACCGGCCGGTGGTCGGCCAGCGGGGCAAGGCCCTGGGCCGGTTCGGTGAAGCAGGCCGTCACGTTGGGGTGCACCGGGAAGCAGAGCTGCCCGTCCCGCCAGCAGACCAGCCGGGGCAGGCTCATCATGCCCCGCCAGGGGGCGCGGCCGTCGGGGGCATCGGTGACCGGGCCGGGCATCCGTATCCAGCCGATGAGCACCCGCCGGCCTTCGGCGTCCAGGGTGGTCTGGGGGGCGTAGAGGTCAAGGCCCCAGTCCACAAAGGTGGGGCGGCCCTCCAGGGCCAGCGTGCAGGTGGTTTCGTCAAAGGTCACCGGCATCCAGGTGGACTGGTCGGGGTAGGCCAGCCCGTCCGCCGTGATGCCCATGGGGGAGCCCAGCAGCACCCACCGCCCCTCCAGGCAGAAGAGGTCGGGGCATTCCAGCGTGGTGCCCAGGGCCTCGTCGCCGAACCGCCCGGCGGCGGTCCAGGTCAGGCCGTCCGGGCTGCGGTAGAAAAGCAGCTGGCCGATGCCCTTCCAGGTGCTGCCCAGCACCATCCGGAAGCTGCCGTCCGCCGCCCGCCAGACCTTGGGGTCCCGGGTGTTCTGGGGATCGCCCGCGGCGCCCCCCGCCATCACCGGCAGCACCTGGCGCTTGGCGTCCAGGTTGTCGAAGGTTTCCCCGTCGGGGGAGATCACCAGCGCCTGGCTGGCCGCAAAGCGGTTGTCCAGCGCCCGGTGGACGTTGTCGGGGTTTTCCTCGTCGTAGCGCACGGCGGTGTAGTAAAGGCGCAGCGCACCGTCCACCTCCACCGCCGTGCCGGAAAACACGCCGTTGCGGTCGTAGGCCTTGCTGGGGTAGAGGGCGATGCCCCGGTGCTCCCAGTGGACCAGGTCGTCGCTCACCGCGTGGCCCCAGTGCATGGTGCCCCAGCGGGGCAGGTAGGGAAAGTGCTGGTAGAACAGATGGTACTTTCCTTTATAATAAATGAAGCCGTTGGGGTCGTTGATCCAGTGGCCCGGCGCTTTCAGGTGCAAAAAATCGTGCAGCACGGCAATTCCTCCTGTTGTGCAAAACGCCGCAGGCCCTGCCGGGCATCCCGGCAGGGCGCAGCAGCATCTTTGGTTATTGGGCGTCGGCGGGGGCTACTTCCATCAGGGGCTGCAAAGCCTGGCAGGGGCCGGAGTGCACCGTCATGGCGCCGAAGTCGTCGGCGTTGGTCAGCAGCACGGCCACCATGTCGGGATGGCCCGCGGCGGCGATCTTCTTGCGGTCAAAGGTCAGCAGTTTGTCGCCGGCCTTCACGGTCTGGCCCTCCTGCACCAGGCAGGCGAAGCCGTCCCCCTTCATGTCCACGGTGTCCACTCCCACGTGGATCAGCAGTTCCATGCCGTCGGGGGAGGTGATGCCCACCGCGTGGTGGGTGTCGGTCACCGAGGAGATGGTGCCGTCAAAGGGGGCCACGATGGTCTCGCCGTCGGGGCGGATGCCGGCGCCCCGGCCCAGCACACCGGCGGCAAAGGTCTCGTCGGGGATCTCCTCGGAGGGCACGGCCTCACCGGCCACCGGCGCATAGACGGTGCGGGGGGCGCAGGTCACGGCGGGCTGGGCGTCCGTCTGGGGCTTGTCGGCCTCGGCAGCCTCGGGGGCGGGGTCCTTGTAGCCGAACATCCAGGTCAGGGCGAAGGCCACCGCGATGGTGATGGCCGCCATGATGATATACTCCAGGGGATGCTGCAGGCAGAGCAGCAGGCCGAAGATGCCGGTGACGCCGGTGCCGCTGGCGCCCAGATGGACCAGGGAGGCGTACATGGCACCCGCGGCGCCGCCGATGGCACCGCAGACAAAGGGCTTGAAGAAGCGCAGGTTGACGCCGAAGATGGCGGGTTCGGTGATGCCCATGAAGCAGGAGAAGGCGGAGGGCAGGGCCAGGGACTTGGTCTTGCCGTTGCGGCTCTTGAGAGCCACGGCCAGGGTGGCAGCGCCCTGGCCCATGTTGGCGGCGGAGGCCAGGGGCAGCCAGTAGGTGACGCCGTACATGGACAGCTGGCCCATATCAATGACGGTGTACATATGATGGATACCGGCCACCACGGTGGTGGAGTAGAGGCCGCCCATGATGAGGCTGCCGATGCCGAAGGGCAGGGTGAGCAGCGTCTGGATGCCGCCGATGATGCCGTTTTCGATGGCCACGAAGATGGGTCCGATGATGGAGAAGGTCAGGTAGCCGGTGACAAAGACGCTGACCAGCGGGGTGACGAAGAGGTCAAACATGGCGGGAACGATCTTGTGCAGCCGTTTTTCCAAAAAGCACATGACCCACACGGCGATGATGACCGGGATGACGTGGCCCTGGTAGCCCACCATGTTCACCTTGTACAGGCCGAACCAGACGCTCTGGGTCTGATGGACGCCCTCGGTGGCCACGGTCCAGGCGTTCTGGAGGTTGGGGTGGATCATCATCATGCCGATGACGGCGCCCAGGTAGGGGTTGCCGCCGAAGGCCTTGGCGGCGCTGTAGGCGATGAGGATGGGCAGGAAGGTGTAGGCCGTGTTGGAGAACAGGTTGGCGAACACATAGATGGACCCGGAGGTGTCGATGCTGAGGAAGTTGTTGTTCACCATGAAGTTCAGCGCTTCCATGAT
Source organism: uncultured Subdoligranulum sp. (assembly GCF_963931595.1). GTDB lineage: Bacteria > Bacillota > Clostridia > Oscillospirales > Ruminococcaceae > Gemmiger. The sequence continues at coordinate 2,585,879 of NZ_OZ007030.1, read as the reverse complement.
GCCCATGAGGAAGCCGCTGGCCACGATGGCAGGGATGATGGGCACAAAGATGTCGCCCAGCGTCTTGATGGCCCGCTTGAAGGGGTTCTGGCGGGCGGCGGCCGCCGCCTTCACCTCGTCCTTGGTGGCGGCGCTGATGCCCGCGATGGCGATGAACTCGTCATAGACCTTGTCCACCACGCCGGTGCCCAGAATGACCTGCAGCTGGCCCGACGCGCTGAACACGCCCTTGACGCCCTCGATGTTCTCCACGGCCTTGGCGTCGCACTTGGCGTTGTCCACCAGCACCAGACGCAGCCGGGTGGCGCAGTGGGCCGCCGAGACAATGTTCTCTTTTCGTCCCACTTTGTCGTAGATTTCCTGGGCTACTTTCTTGTAATCCATAGCACTCTATCCTTTCTGAAAGGAGAATTTATTGTACGGCCCCTCGCCGGAGGAAACCGTCAAACCGTGAGAAACCTGATTGTGAATACGTATTCACAATCACGGAGAAACCCCGGAATTTCCCGGGGAAAAGGGAGATTCAGGTGCTTTCCCGCGGCACCAGCTCTGCGTCATAGGCCCGCAGTTCGGGCGGCCGGGGGCCGGGATGTTCGATGCGGTCCAGAAGCCACTGGACGGCATCCCGGGCCATTTGGGCGGTGGGCTGCCGCACGGTGGACAGCCGGGGGTTGAGATACCGCCCCATGAAGGTGTCGTCAAATCCCATGACCCCCACCTGGCCGGGCACCGAAACGCCCAGCGCGCGCAGGATGTCCAGCGCCTGCAGGGCGTAGATGTCGTTGCCCGCAAAGACGGCCGCCCGGCCGCTGCTCTGGGCCAGCCAGTCGGCCAGCTCCCGGCGGAATTCCTCGTGGCCGGTCAGCACCCGGTTGGTCACGGCATCGCCCTTGCCCTCTTCCTCCAGCCAGCGGCGGAACCCCACGTACTTGCCGTCGTAGTCCTTGCCGATGAAGAGGAACCGCTCATAGCCCTGCCCGGCCAGATAGGCCGCCACCCGGGCCCCCGCGGCGGCGTGGTCCGCATAGAAGGAATCCAGCCCCTCGGCCCGGCGGGTGATGGTCACCACCGGCACGTCCAGCCGCTGCACGTAGTCGTACCACTGGGGGCTTGTCTCCCGGATGGGCACCGCCAGCACGCCGTCCACCCGGTAGCGCCGCACCACGTCCAGGTATTCCTGCTCCCGGTCGGGGTCGTAGTCGCTGTTGAAGAGCAGGATGCTGTAGCCCTGCTCCCGGGCGGCGGTCTCGATCTCCTTGGCCAGGTCGGCGAAGAAACCGTTGGAAATATCGGTGACCAGCACCCCCAACAGATGGGTGGGGCCGCCCGTCAGCCCCTTGGCCAGGGCGTTGAGCTGGTAATCGTGCTCCCGGGCGCAGGCCAGCACCCGCTCCCGGATCTCCGGCGATACCTTGGGGTTGCCGTTGAGCACCCGGGAAACCGTGGGCTGGGACACATGGGTCAGCCGGGCGATCTCCGCCATGGTAATCATGGAACATCCTCCGTGAATTCGTATTCTTGCACTTGCAAAACTATTGTACACGAGGGCAACGGCCAATTCCATTCGTGAAACACACAAATTTTTGACGTTTCTTTTGTGCAGTATTCCGGGCCCGGGCGCAAAAAAAGGCCCCGCGCCTCGCAAGGAGGCGCAGAGCCGTGAAGGGTACAGAAGGGTTTACAGGGTGAAGGTCATGGACCCCAGCGTCTGCACGGTGGCTTCGGCGCCCTGCAGTGCCACCGGCACGGCGGGGTCCCCGGGATACCACCGGGTGGCAAAGACCAGCCGGCCGCCGTCGCAGTAGAATTCCAGCGCCGACCGGTCCGCCACCAGGTCCACCGTCAGCGGGCCGCCCGCCCACCGGGCCCGGCGTACTGTACGCCCGCCGCCCAGGGCGTCGTCTGTAAAGCGCAGTTCCAGCAGCCCGGCGTCGTCCCGGCGGGTAAAGGTCAGCCCGCCCGCCAGCGTCAGCGTGAAGTCGCCCTCCGCCGCCATCCGCAGCCGGAAGGGCAGCGGCACCGTGCGGGTTTCGCCGTTCAGCGCAAAGGGGGTACCTTCCGCCAGGGCGTCCAGCTCCCGCAAAGGCCGCTGGCGCAGGCCGCCGCCGTCCGCTTCCAGTTCCCGGGGCAGCGTCAGACAGTGCTGCCAGCCCAGGGCGGCGGTGGGGTTGCGGTAGTCGGCGTCGGGCATGCCCATCCAGCCCACGAGCAGCACCCGGCCGTCGGGGGCTTCCAGCGTCTGGGGGGCGTAGAAGTCAAAGCCCTTGTCCCACTCGGTGAAGCCGGAGATCGTCCCCGTTTCCAGGTCGCCCGCCAGGGCAAACCAGCCGCTCTGGTACTGGTTCTGGTTTTCCGTCTCGCCGTGGGGCAGACCCTGGGGGCAGACGCCCAGCCACCGCCGTCCGCCCACCGTGAAGGTGTCGGGGCACTCCCACATATAGCCGAAGGCGGGGGAAAGTTCCAGCACCCGGGCCAGGGTCCAGGCCCGGCCGTCGGTGCTGTGGTAGAGCAGCGCCCGCCCGGCGTCCGCAAGACTGCGGGCGCCCAGCAGCATCTTCCAAAGGCCATCCTCCCGCCAGACCTTGGGGTCCCGCACATGGAGGGAGCAGTCCGCCGGATAGTCCCCACTTTCCATCAGCCGCTCCTTGGGGCCCATCTGCAGGCCGTCGGGGGTCTCCACCAGCAGGGTGTTGGATTCCCGGCCCTCGTGGATGTAGTCGTAGGGGCCGGGGTGCTTCACGTTGCCGGTGTAGTAGAGCCGCAGCGTGTCGCCAAAGGGCACCGCGCAGCCCGAATAGGCCCCGCTCTGGTCCCAGGGTGTGTCGGGCCGCAGCGGCATGCCCGCGAAGGTCCAGTGCAGCAGGTCGGCGCTCTGCCAGTGGCCCCAGCCCTTGGGGCCGGAACCCTCCGCCCCCAGCGGGGCGTACTGGAAAAAGACGTGGTATTGTCCCCCGAAAAAGCACAGCCCGTTGGGGTCGTTGAGCCAGCCCTGGGGCGGCTCCAGATGCAACGCTTGACGCCAGTGTGCCATGTTGAGCAACTCCCTTCCCTTGGAAACGCAGCGGATTTTTTTTCAGTATAGCAAACCCGCCGCCGGGATGCAAGGCATACCGGCGGCGGGCATTCATATGGGAAAAAGAGGAAAAACGCGGTCAGCTGCGCACAAGGTACTCGGAACTCACCCAGCCGCCCTGGTCCACATAGACCCAGCCCTCCACCGTGGAGGAGGCGCCGCTGATCCACAGCCGGGTGCCGTAGGGGATCAGTCCCAGCCGCAGCGTGTCGGTGCCGGGGCCGGCCCGCAGCACCAGGCCGCCGTCCGCATCGGCCACCGCCGCGCCGGAATCCTCGGCGTCGGGGGCCACCGTCACACCGGCGGCGGGGTAGCGGTCCTCCGCCGGCAGGGTGGGCGGCGTGGTCAGCGCCAGCACGCCCCACTTGCCGCCCTGCCTGGCCCACAGCTTGCCGTCATGCACGGGGCGCAGCGCCTCGTACTGGCCGAAGTCGATGAGGCAGTTGCCCGCCACGTCGTAGAGGGCGTACTGCCCTTCCCGGCAGACCACCACGCAGCCCTCGGTGGCGGCGTAGGGCAGCGGATCCTGGAAGGAGGACTGGTCCCAGCAGGCGTCAAACTCAAAGGGCAGCACCGTCTCGCCCCGGGCGTTCAGGTAGCCCCACTTGCCGCCCTGGCACATGGGGATCAGCCCGCTGCTGAAGGCCCCGGCGTCCTCGTAGTGAGTGTCCGACACCGGCCGGGTGCCGTCGGTGAGGACGTAGCCGTCCCATTCGGTGGCGCACTCGTCCTCGATCCTGGTCACCACCCACCCGGCGCAGGGGGTGGCGGCGGTATAGGGGGCTTCCAGCCAGGTGTCGGCGCCGCCGCTGATGTACATCGAATCCCGCTCGGGCACCCAGTAGAGCACCCGGTTGGGGGCGGTGCCCACCGTGTCCACCATGGAGGCCCCGGCCAGGGATACCAGCTGGTTGTTCTCCAGCGTCCAGGAGGACCCACCGGAAAACTCGCCGCCGCCGTTGGACAGCACATACCGCCCGTACATGCCCAGCTCCACCGTGTCGTACTGGGCGGGGGCCACCAGGTTGCCGTCGTAGTCGATGAGGCCCATGCGGCCGCCCTGGACGATAAGGCAGAGCCCGTCGTCCTTGTGCATGGCGAAGGCGTTGTAGTCCTGCTCGTTGGCGGTGCCCCGCTGCTGGCGCAGCACGTCGATGTTGTCGGCCTCCAGGGTGGGCTCCACCACCCAGGTGGCCACGGCCTGGGGCTGTTCGGTGGCAGCGGGAGCGGCAGGTTCGGCCGCCACGGGGGCGGCGGATTCGGGGGAGGCTGCCGCCTCGGCGGTGGCAGGTTCCGCCGTGACGGTGGGCGTCGCGGTGGGGGTGCGGCCGCAGCCGGCCAGCAGCAGACCGGACAGCACCAAAGCAGAGAGGGTATGGTTGCGCATAGGATACCTCCTTCGGGCGGCGGGACCGCCGTTTTTTGTGATAGTTACCTACAGTGTACCATGGCGGCGGCCGCAGCGCCAGTGGCTGTGCAAAACCCGCAGGATTTGACGCAAAATCCGCAGGCAAAACTTCCCCGGCGGGGGCGATTATGGTATAATGAAACAAATCATCCCCGAAAAAGGAGGACCTCCCATGGACACGCCCGCCCCTTTGCGCATCGCGCTGTGCGACGATACCCCCGCCCTGCTGGCGCAGGAGGAAGCGCTGCTCCGCGGTGCGCTGGCCGACCTGCCCCACGAGCTGGTCTGCTGCCGGGAGGGCGGCACGCTGCTGGCGGCGGCGGAAGAGCGGCCCTTTGACGTGGCGGTGCTGGACATCCAGATGCCGGGCCAGGACGGCATTGCCCTGGGCCGGGCGCTGCTGGCCCGGCTGGACCCGGTGGCCTTCTGCCAGACCCACAAGAGCTACGCCGTGCACTGGCCCTTCGTGGAGCGGTACGACAAGACCGAACTGCGGATGGCGGGCGGGGCGAAGGTGCCCATCAGCCGCAGTTACCAGACGGCGGTGCGACGCAGCTTTCTGGCCTACGCCGATACGCTGCAGCCCGTCCCCCGGGAGGACCTGCCGTGAGCGCCGCCCTGGAGATCGTGCTGGTCAGCGCCCTGCCGGTGGTGCCCGCCTACATTTTCGGGGTGTACGCCATACGGTTCCTGCTCACCCCCCGCAGTCCCCGGCGGCACGCCCTTTTTGCGCTGTACTGCGCGGTGCTGCTGGGCATCAAGCCGGTGATCGATTTCTACTGGCAGTACACCAACGACGGCCGCAGCCTGGCCATTCTCCACGGCACCGTGATGGCGCTGATGCTGCCGGTGCTTTTGTGGTACTGTTTCGGCGGCGACTGGCGGCGAAGGCTCTTTGTGCTGTTTCCCTATGTGTGCATCCAGAGCGTCTTCATCATGCCGCCCATCATCCTGCTGCTCCAGACCGGCCTGCCCCTGCGGCCGGTGTGGCAGGTGATGTTCCTGGCGGCGTCGGCGCTGGCCTGCGGGCTGGCGGTGCTCATCACCGACCGGCTGGCCCGTCTGGTGGAAAAGCTGCCCGGGCCGGTCTACACGGCGCTGGCGGCGGCCTCCCCGGCGGTGAACCTGCTCTTCAACCTGGACCAGGCCCGCCAGTCCCTCCAGGGGGACAGCCGGCTGGAAACGGCGGCCATCCTCTCCTGGCGGGTGGCGGAGCTGGGCCTTTTGCTGGCGGCGGTGTTTTTCTGGCTGCTGCGGCGGCAGGCCAAGCAGACGGTGGCCATCGCGGCGGCCCGGGAGGCCATGCACCAGCGGGCGGTGGAAACCCAGCAGCGCAGCCTCACCGAGCTGCGCACGCTCCATGCGGCCCACCGGGAAAACCTGGAAGCGCTGGACGCCCTGCTGGCGGAAGGTAGCACCCAGGCGGCTCTGGACAAGGTGCGGGCGCTGACCCGGCAGGAGAGCCAGGCAGCCCGGCGCTACGCCGACAACCCGGTGGCGGATGTTTCGCTGGCCGAGGCGGCCCGCCGCTGCACCGAAGCCGGGGTGGCGCTGAACATCCGGGGAACGCTGCCCCGGGACTGCACGCTGCCCCCGGTGGACCTGGCCAGCCTGCTGTACAATCTTTTGAGCAACGCCGTGACGGCGGCGGCCGCGGGGCCCCGGCCGGGAACGGTGGATGTGCGGTTCGTCACGGTGGCGGGGCGGCTCTGCGTCACGGTGGAAAACACCATGGGCCCCCGGCCGGTGCGGCAGCAGGGCCCGGGCCACGGCTTCGGGCAGAAGATTTTGCGGGAGATCGCCGCCCGCTACGACGGCAGCTATACACTGGAATACGGGCAGGGCATGGCGGTGGCCACCGCCATGGTCTGCCTGCCCGCCAAGGAGGAAACCCATGGGTAACTGGTGGCAGGGCTCGGCCCTGGATACGCTGCTCTTCATGACGGCGCTGATCTGCCTGGCGGTGCCGGCGGCCTTCGGGGCCTACTGGCTGCAGCGGCGGCACACTCTGCGGGAGATGGCGGCCATCGCCATGCAGGAGCGGCATCTCTACCGCATGCTGCGGGACCAGATGGAGGCCATCGGCAAACTGCGCATCGCCCGCCACGACGCCAAGAACGAACTGCTGGTGCTCCAGGGCTTTCTGGAGCGGGGGGACGCCGACGCCGCCCGCACCTACCTGGCCCAGCTGCTCCGCCGGGAGGACCCCTGAAGCCCCTGCGGGTTTTGCGCCAAATCCGACCAGTTTTGCAAAAGCCGTGGCGGGGCCGGAACGGAATATGCTATGCTCAGACTGAAAAGGTGCCTGCACCTTTCCGGTCTGATTTTTTTTGCCCGAAGGAGGTATCCGCGATGAAAAAGACCCTGTCCCTGCTGCCTGTGGCCTGCCTGGCCCTGCTGCTGACCGCCTGCGGTTCCCGGGAAATCCCCGACGATGCCCTCGAGGACCTGCTGGGGGTGGAGGCACTCTTCACCGACCGCCTGGCGGGCATCACCTCGGTGTCCGACATTACCCACCAGCCGGGGGAGGACGGCGATACCGTGACGGCCACCGTGGTGTCGGACAACGGCTTCACGGTGTACACCGACCAGTGCACGGCGCTGGCCGTCTACGATGAGGAAAAAAAGAACTGGGTGCTGGAGAGCGTCACCTCGGTGCCCGCTGCGGTGGAAGCCAAGAAGGAGCCCGACCTCTATGTGGTGAGCGGGCTGATGAAGCAGGATACCTACGCCCTGCTGGGCATCGGCGGCGGGGGCGAGGAGTCGGTGCTGCTGCCGGCCTACGGGGTGGAAAGCTCCACGCTGGACAACACCAACCCCGTGCAGCCCATGGCCCGGGTGGGGCTGGACTTTGAGGGGCGCACCTACGGCTGGTTCACCTTCCACGGGGGCGCCACCCTGACGCTGGACTATGAGCCGGTCCACGGCAGCTGGACGGTGCGGGACCTGACCCCCGACGAGGACTTTGACGTGGACTGCGTGCTGGAGGGCCGCACCTACCGCAGCGAGATGTTCGAGGACCATGTGGGCGGGTACACCTCCTACTGGCAGGACTACGACTGGACCGTCACCTTCGGGGAATTCGACTGGCGCAAGGGGGCCCTCACCAACTGCGAGCGGCTCTGCTACGACCACACCGAGAATGTGGAGTACATCCACGAGACCGGCCTGGACTACACCATCCGCAACATCGAAAAGAACAACCCCTTCAACCTGGACAATCCCCACTACGACTGGGTGCTCTACATGGGCGAGGGCGGCTTCTACGAGGACAGCTTCGTCATGCGGTCCACCGACGACTTCACCGCCGACCCGCTGTACATGTGGGAGCGCACCGAATATGACCGGGACTATGTGCTGGAATGCACCCTGGTCTCCTGACCGGAAAGGAGAAACAGTATGAAAAGACGGATACTGGCTTTCTGCGCCGCGGCAGCGCTGCTGCTCACGGCCTGCGCCGACGGGGCGGCGGCCGCCCAGACCCTGCAGAACCGCAAAAAACAGGTGGTGCTCTACACCACCCAGATCAACTACAACGAGGACGGCACCGAGGCGTACCGGTTCATCATCAACCAGCGGTACGATGAGAAGGGCAACCTGCTGGGAATGGACAACTACGACGGCCAGGGTTCCCGGTGGGAGTATCTCTACAACGGGGACGACGTGAAGGTGTCCCAGACCTACTATGACCCCGACGGCCAGGTGGACAGCACCCGCACCTTCGACCTGAACGGCAACCCGGTGAAGAACCAGCGCACCACCACCATATTCCTGGCCGACGGCACCACCGAGACGGCGGAGGTCATCACCGAGTACAGCTACGACGAGCTGGGCCGCAAGGTGGAGGTGGTCACCACCGAAAACGGCCAGGAAAGCATGCACGAGACCTACACCTACGACGATGCCACCCATACCGGCACCTGCCGGACGGTATCCACCACGCTGTGGGGTTCCCTTAAGGGGGATGTGTCGCAGTGGACCGACGAGCTGACCTTCAACGAGGACTGGCAGCTCCTGACCAGCCACTATGTGGGGGAGGCCGGCAGCACAGGGCAGGATGAAGTGTACACCTACGATGAGGCGGGCAACGAGACCAGCTGCCGCTCCACCGGTGTATCGGACTGGGAGGAGGAGAGCAGCTACGACGAGGAGGGCAACCTGCTCCAGATGCGCTATCTCTCCAACGGAACGCTGGTGTATGAGCAGACCAGCACGCTGGGCACGCTGGCGGAGGCCCTCCAGCGGCAGGAAAACGCGGAGCCGGCGGCCTGACCGGCCGCCACAGCCCGGGCCCCGGGGCGGGGTCCGGGTACTCTTTGTTTTTTCTTGACAGGATACAGACGGATACGTACAATTAAAGGATACATAGCAGCCGATACAAAAAGGCTGGATTCGCGGCGGGAAGTCCGCCGCAGAAGGGAGCAGCCGTGAAGATTCGCTATTGCACCCATACCGAGATCGGGGACCGCGCCTGCAACGAGGACCGGTTCGCGGTCTGTGAGACGCCCACCGGGTATTGCTTTGCGGTGGCCGACGGGCTGGGCGGACTGGAACGGGGGGAGGTGGCCGCCGAGCTGGCCTGCCGCACGGTGGCCGACTACGCCGCCATTCTGCCCCAGGTGTCGGCCCGCAAGCTGGAACAGGGATTCCTGGCCGCCCAGCAGGCCATTCTGGAACGGCAGCGGGCCGAGCACAGCGAGACCCAGATGAAGACCACCCTGAACGTGGTGCTGCTGGACCAAACCACCCTGTACTGGGGCCACGTGGGGGATTCCCGCACCTACTATGCCCAGGGGGGCCGCCTGCAGCGGCGCACCTTTGACCACAGCGTGACCCAGATGCTCTCCGCCATCGGCCAGGTGGCCGACGCGGACATCCGCTTCCACGAGGACCGCAGCAAGCTGCTGCGGGCGCTGGGCATGCCCTGGACCCGCTCCCAGGTGGAGCTGGAGCCGGACATTCCGCTCCAGGGCGACCAGCAGCTGCTGCTCTGCACCGACGGTTTCTGGGAATACATCACCGAGGAGCAGATCCAGATCTGCCTGGAGGAGGCGGACAACCCCGTCACCTGGATGGACAACATGCTGGAACTGATCGGCCGCAACGACCATCACGGCGAGCGGGACAACCGCACCGCCATCACCGTCTGGATCTACCCGGACAACGAGGAGGAGAGGGAATGAGCGCAACGGTATTGTACAGCCCCGGCGAGGCCAAGCCTGCGCGGCTGTTTGTGTGGGACGGCACCCGCACCATGCGCACGGTGGACCTGCAGTCCGGCATGGTCATGGGCCGGGCCATGGAGGGCACCGACGTGGACCTGCCGCTGACCAGTTCCATCGTATCGCGGCACCACGGGGAGTTCCTTATGCTGGAGGAGGGCTGGTGCTGCCGGGACCTGGGCAGCCTCAACGGCACCCACGTCAACGGGGAGCTCTACGGCCGGGAGGGAAAAAGCGACACCTGCCTGCTCCAGGACGGCGACGTGCTGCGCATCGACCGCAAGACGCTGGACCGGGCCCATCCCGACGCGGTGGTGATGGTCTTCTCCACCTCCTGGCAGGACACCCAGTGGAACGAGCTGACCCTCACCGACACCACCGGCGATATCCACATCGGCCGGACCACCGTCCGGCAGGAGGGCATCAAGGTGGCGGACCCGGCGGTGTCCAAGCGGCACGCCACCTTCCGCCACGGCGTGCACGGCTGGTCCATCCTGGACCACGACAGCACCAACGGCGTCTATGTGAACAACCGCCGCATCGACCAGCCCTGGCCGCTCCATCCCATGGACGTGGTGCGGGTGGCCAACACGCTGTTCCTCTTCCTGGGGGACCGGCTGCTCTACAACGCCCCGGCGGTGCAGCACAACCAGTTGTCCATCCACATCCAGGAGCGCAGCGTGCGCAACCTGTTCAAGAAGCGGATCCTTTTGGAAAACATCGACCTGAGCGTGGACCCCGGGGATATGGTGCTGGTGCTGGGCGGTTCCGGCGCCGGCAAGACCACCTTCTTCAACGCCGTCATGGGGTACGAGAAGGCCCGGGGCAAGATCACCCACGGGGACCGGGATGTCTACAAGGAATACGACCGTATGAAGTACGAGATCGGCTTCGTGCCCCAGCAGGACCTGCTGCGGGACGATGACAGCGTCTACCACACGCTGGACAACGCCGCCCGCATGAAGATGGCCGCCAACACCACCCACGAGGAGCGCCAGCAGCGCATCGACCGGGTGCTGGAGATGCTGGGCCTGCAGCGGGAGCGCAATTCCCTGGTAAAGAAGCTCAGCGGCGGCCAGAAAAAGCGGCTGAACATCGCGGTGGAGCTCATCGCCGACCCGAGCCTCTTCTTCCTGGACGAGCCGGACTCCGGCCTGGACGGCATCATGGCCGCCAGCCTCATGGAGAACCTGCGGGTCATCGCCGACGAGGGCAAGATCGTCATGGTCATCACCCACGCCCCCGACCGGGTGGTCCATCTCTTCGACAAGGTCATCGTGCTGGCCAAGAGCGCCAAGACCAACAGCGGCCATCTGGCCTTCTACGGCTCCATCGAGGCGGCCAGGGCCTTCTTTGAGACCGACACCATGGAAGGCATCGTCAAGCGGATCAACCGCCCCGACGAAAACGGCGACGGCCTGTCGGACTTCTACATTGAAAAATACGCACAGTACGCAGGAGGTACGGTATGAACGGCGCAAAAGTTTCCCGCGCCACCCAGGTGGGCATCTATCTGGGCAAGCACTGGCGCCTTTTTCTCAACGAGCACGGCTGGAAGGTGCTGATCTTCGGCGCGGTGATCTCGGTGCTGGTGTCGGTGGTGCTGGGCAGCGGCATGTTCGTCTACACCATGGAGACCTTCTCGGGCTGCTTCACGCTGATCTCCGCCTGCATCTGGATCGGCATCTTCAACTCCATCCAGACCATCTGCAAGGAGCGGGCCATCATCAAGCGGGAACACCGGGCCGGGCTGCACATCACCAGCTACGTGGCCTCCCACCTGATCTTCCAGGCGGGCATCTGCCTGCTCCAGGCCGCCCTGCTGCTGGGCATCAGCTCGATCTTCCTCACCTACCCGGCCGTCAGCCCCCTCTTCGGCAGCGTGCTGCTGGAATACTTCGTCACCTACTTCCTGGCCACCTACGCCGCCGACGTGCTGGGCCTGGCCATCTCAGCCATCGTCAAGACCCCCACCACCGCCATGACCGTCATGCCCTTCGTGCTGATCATCCAGCTCATCCTGTCGGGCATGCTCTTCTCGCTGGAAGGTCCCCTGGCCATCTTCGGCAACCTGACCATCAGCAAATGGGGTCTCAACGCCACCGCCATCTCGGCGGACTACAACAACCTGGAAAACACCCAGAAGATCCAGCTGGCCTACACCCTCAAGGAGATGGTGCACCAGCAGTCCCTGCCCATCCCCGATGAGCAGGTGGACCAGATGGTGGAGGAAAACTACACCGTCGCCGTCAACGAGGACTACGTCCACGACGGGGGCAAGCTGGCGGGCAACTGGGGGATGATCCTGCTGCACACCGCGGTCTACGCGGCGGTGGCGGTCGTCGCCCTGGAATTCGTGGACAAGGACAAGCGCTGAGCGCAAAGGAGGAACGGATATGAGTGAAATGCGGGTCTGCCCCAACTGTCTGGCGCCGCTGGGGGAGGAAAGCGTCTGCGCCCGGTGCGGCTTTGACAGCGCCAGCTACACCGTACTGCCCCATCATCTGGTGCCGGGCAGCCTGGTCAAACAGCGGTACCAGGTGGGCCGCGTGCTGGGCGAGGGCGGTTTCGGCATCACCTATGTGGGCCGGGACACCGTGCTCAACCTGAAGGTGGCCATCAAGGAATTCTACATGGCGGGCTATGTGAACCGCAACCACGACGCCTCCGACACGGTGTTTGCCACCCTGGGCACCCACCGGGACACCTTCACGAAAAACAAGGAGAAATTCCTCAGCGAGGCCCGGGTGCTGGCCCGGTTCTACGAGGAACCCGGTATCGTGGGGGTGCGGGATTTCTGTGAGGAGAACGGCACCGCCTACATCATCATGGACTTCCTGGACGGCGTCACCCTGAAGGACTACCTGGAACAGAAGGGGCGTCTGGCTCCCGCCGACGCCGTGGCCCTGCTCATGCCGGTGATGCGCTCGCTGGAGCGGGTGCACGCCGACGGCATCATCCACCGGGATATCAGCCCCGACAACATCATGGTGCTGCCCGACGGCCGCACCAAGCTGCTGGACTTCGGCGCCGCGCGGGCGGTGTCCCAGACCGATATCAAGAGCCTGTCGGTGATCCTCAAGCCCGGCTACGCCCCCGAGGAGCAGTACCGCAGCAAGGGCCACCAGGGCCCCTGGACCGATGTCTATGCCCTGGCCGCCACCCTCTACCGGTGCATCGTGGGCCAGGCCCCCGACGACGCCATGGAGCGGATGTACCGCGACCTGCTGCCCGCCCCCGCCGCCACCGAGGCGGCCTGCCCGGTGGCCATCAGCAACGTCATCATGAAGGGCCTGGCGGTGCGCCAGCCCGACCGCTACCAGGATGTGGGCAGCTTCCTCACCGATCTGGAAGCGGCCCTGAAGGACCCCGGCAACGCCGACCTGGCCCCCGACCTGCGGCAGGTGCCCGGCGGGGCCCGTCCCGCCGCCCCCGCGGGGGACCACACGGTGCTGGCCGACCTGCCCACCGGCCACACGGTGCTGGCGGACAGCGAGCCGGTGCCCGCCCCCAAGGCGGAACCGGCGCCCCAGCCGGCCCCGGCACCCAAGGCAGAGCCCAAGCCGGAACCCGCCCCGGCGCCTGCGCCCAAAACTGAACCGAAACCGGCGCCCAAAGCGGAAAGCAAACCCAAGGCCGAAGCAAAGCCGGAAAGCACACCCGAACCCGCCGCCCCGGCGGACAAGGCCCCCGGCGGCAAGAAGTCCGGCGGTAAAAAGTCCGGCGGTAAAAAGTCCGGCGGCAAGAAGATTTTCCTGCTGATCGCGGCGGTGGTGATTGTTCTGGTCATCGCGGCGGTGGCCTGCCAGGGCGGCAAGTCGGGCGGCAGTACGTCCGCCGCCTCCACCGGCAGCAGCTCCGCGGCGGACGGCAATGCCGACAGCACCGCCCCGGCCGCAGCCCCGGCGGACGGCGCCGCTTCCACGGTATCGGTCGGATTGCCCACCATGACCATCAACGATGTCACGCTGGAACTGCCCGGCTCGGTGCAGCCCCTGCTGGACGCGGGCTGGGTCTTCAAGGACGAGGCCGACGAGACCCGCATGCTGGCACCGGGAGAACAGGCCAGCTTTATCGACATGATCAATGAGTACGGCACCATCTCGGTGACCCTGGTGAACCAGGGGCTGAACACCCAGCCTGTGTCGGACTGCACACTGACCATGCTGTGGGTCTACCACACCTACTTCAACAACAACTATCTGGGCGAGACCGGCAACAGCTGCACGCTGTCCAACGGCCTGACGCTGGGTACCTCCACCCTGCAGGACCTTCCGGGGGCCTGTCCCGACGCGGTGAAGGATGATATTCTCGAGGATACCTATGTCCGGGAGGATGAGACCAGCAAGGAGGAATACACCTTCAATAAAGACGGCATCCTGTCCGGGGCTACCCTGACGGTGAGCAAGGATGTGAAGTCCGCCTCTGCCGCAGGCGATCAGGTTTCCCGGGAGCGCCCCGCCGAGTACGACGACCCCGCCTTCATGGAAGCCTACGGCCTGCAGGACTTCTCGGTCCAGTCTTCGCTGGTAAGCGGCACGCTGCCCCTGACGGTGGAAGACTTCACCAACCAGGGCTGGACGGTGGAACGCCAGCCCGACTATCTGCCCGCCAACTCCTACGCCAACGTCTACCTGCGGTACGACGTGCGTACCACCCTGGAAGTCCAGGCGGCCAACTACACCGGCAACGCCATCGATCCCAAGTACGGCATGATCAAGGACCTGACCTACACCGCCGAGGAAGAGGAGGACACGACGCTGCAGTACCAGGGCAAGACCTGGGTGGAGCTGGGCAAGACCACCCGGCAGCAGGCGCTGGATACCGCCAAGGAACTGGGCCTGAACCCGTCGGTCAACGAGCTGAACCAGGTGAAAGTGGAACTGGGCGACAACGGCCGCAGCATCTTCCTTGTCTTCAACCAGGACGACGTTCTGCTAAGCGTGACGGTGCACGGCGAATACGGCGGGTCTTCCTACAACTATGAAAGCGAGGAGACCAACGGATGAAACACCTTCGTCTTGCGGCGCTGACCCTGGGCCTGGCGCTGCTGCTCACCGCCTGCGGTGACAAGGAGGAGGACGCCTCCTCCGCCCCGGCGCCCGCCACGGCGGAATCCGCCGCCGTGACCCCGGCACCCACCGAAGCCCCCACCCCGACGCCCACGGCGGCTCCCACGGCCACGCCGGTTTCCCCCGCGGCCCTGCTCACCATGGACGGCCAGTGGGGCGGCATGGCCCCCGACGGCACCGCCTGGCTGGTGAACCTCAAGGGCGGCAAGCTGACGCTGGAAAGCCAGGCGCCCGACGCCGATCAGGCCGAGACGGTGGCGGAACTGTCGCTGGCGGACCTCAAGCTGGACACCGGCGACGGGTTCAGCCTGGGGGACTACTCGGTGGCGCTGGTGCCCCAGGCGGACGGCTTTGCCCTGCGCATCAATGACCTCTACCTGACGCCCCAGGATGCCGCCGACCCCGCCCGGCTGCGGGAAGATCTGGCGGGCGCCCAGGACCTGCTGGCCCAGCTGGAACAGAACAATTTCTGGATGGCCTGCGTGGGCAGCGATCTCTACAGCCTGCACATGACGCCGGACGGCCTGACCCTGACCTGCTACACCCAGCAGGACGGCCAGGTGACGGCCCGGACGGTGACCGGCACCTTCACGGTGGACGCCGACGGCCTGCGGGTGGTGGACGGCGAAGGCCAGACCGTGCTGGACTTTGACTGGACCATGGCCGCCGAGGAGGATGCCCTCCAGCGGCTGGACCTGGCCCCCACGCTGACGGCGGCGGACCTGCAGCCGGGGGAGAACCTCTCCTTCTACGCCACCCAGGCCGCCGATGAGGCCGAGGCCGACGCCATGGCCCGGTCCTATCTGGAAAACCGCCAGACCCCCGACCCGGCCAAGGACGACCTGACCACCCTGCTCCAGGGCTACCGGGGCGTCTCCATCGTGGATGCCTGCATCCTCAACGGCCTGGACCCCTCGCTGGAAAACCGGGCCACCTACGCCGAGGCTTTCGGCATTGAAAACTACCGCGGCACCGCCGAGCAGAACCTCTTCCTGCTCACCAGCATGGGCGGCGTCATCGAATAAAACCAAGAGCGCGGAACCCCAAAGGGTTCCGCGCTCTTTCTGCGCTTTCCGGGAACATTCACGGCTTCAGCAGGCCGGCGCCGCTGTGCCAGGCCTGGCCGATGCGCTCGCCCACGGCGTAGTAGCCGTTGCCCATCTGGTCAAAGGCGAAGGCCTGCAGCTTGCCCGCGTCGATCTTGCCGGCGTCGTCCAGCACCTTCTCGTCGGCCAGCACGTTGACGATCCTGCCCAGCACCCGCAGGCCGTAGGGCTGGTTCTGCATCTCCACCACTTCGCATTCCAGCGTCAGGGGATATTCGGTGATGACGGGGGCGTCCACCCGGCTGCTCTTGACGGCGTGCAGGCCGGTGCGGGCGAACTTGTCGGCCACCTTGTTGGCGCTGGCAATGCCCAGATAGTCCGACGCCGCCAGGGTATCCGCCCCGGGCACCGCCAGCGTGAAGGCGTTGCGGGCTTTCAGGTTGGCCACCGTTTTGTGGTCGGCCTCCAGGTTGAGGGCCACCATGTCCTCGGCGCAGATGCCGCCCCAGGCCATCATCATCACGTCCACCGTGTCGTCCTCGTTGTAGGTGCCGATCATGTAGGTGGGCATGGGGAAGAGATAGGGTTTTACGCCAAAATCTTTTGTCATGGAAAACAGGCTCCTTTCTGTATGCTGCTTTGTATCTGTCTTCATCATAGCGCAGCCACCGCCTCAAAAGCAAGTACGCACATTCCGGTGCGGTACTTACCCGGAGGAAAGTGCCCCTGCCGTGCGGCGGCGCAAAAGAAAGGATTTGCTACATTTGGCAAACAAGGGTCCCCTGGAGAAAAAGTCGGGCGGCGTGCTGGGCGCCATCGAGCGCATCGGCAACGCGCTGCCCTCTCCCTTCATCCTGTTTCTGTGGCTGGTGGTCATTCTGGTGGCCCTCACCACGGTGCTGGCGGCGCTGGGCGTGTCGGCGGTGAACCCCACCACCCAGGAGGTGGTCACCGTCCAGAGCCTGCTCACCCGGGATGGTCTTGTCTGGATTCTCGGCTCGCTGGTCAGTAACTTCTCGGGCTTCGCGGCGCTGGGCATCGTGCTGGTCATGCAGATGGCCATCGGCGTCACCGAGGCCAGCGGCCCAGATGATCGATCCCTCCTACACCACCACCCCGGCCAACAACTGGTACTTCATGATCGCCTCCTGCTTCGTGCTGACCAAGGAATATCTCGGCGTCTGCCCGCCGGACGACACCCAGGGGGTGCTCCAGGATATGCACTGGGCGGGGGACTACATCGGCTACTTCCAGAGCTACGCCCTCGGCAACATCTACGACGGCCAGATCCTGGCAGCCCTCGAACGGGACCTGCCCGCCTGGCAGGAGGAGATCCGCCAGGGCAACTTTGCCCCCCTCAACGGCTGGATGGGCGAACACATCTGGCAGTGGGGCTGCTGCTTCACGGCGGGGGAGCTGGTGCAGCGGGTCACCGGCAGCGCCCTGGACGCAAAACCTTTCCTGCGGTATCTTGACCGCAAATACTCCGCCCTCTACGGCCTTGCGCCCGAACCGGAAAACGCCCGGTAAAAACGATGCGTCCTCCATACAAGGACGGCTGTCTGCCGCAAAACCGGGAAAATTAAGAATCTTAAGCGGAAAACCGAAAAACCGGGTTTATTTCAGCAGGCTTGTTTAATTTTCGTAATCTTGCACAAAGATGGCCTGTCCCGGCCGGGGGAAACCTTCCAGGATGAACGAATTTAGAAATTTTTGAGAAATTCCCCTTGCGCAGGCCATCCGACCCTGCTATAATAGCCACAACACCAGACCCAACCAAAACGTAACAACGGAGTTGCGCAGCCCACCCGGGCACGCAGCTCCGTTTTGCATTTGGCCCATGGTGCAAGCAACCACAAAGGCGTGCAGTTCGCAAGAACTGTGCGCCTTTTCCCTTTTCGGAGGGAAAAACAAGAAACATGGAGAAAAGAGGGAACCACATTGAGAAAGCACAAACGAGTTCTAGCCCTGACGATGGCCGCGGCCATGAGCATCAGCCTGCTGGCAGGCTGCGGGTCCAGCGCCCAGCAGCAGGCGGGCGCGGGATCGGAGACCGCGTCCTCCGCCTCCGCCGCCGATGCCTCCAGCACGGCGGCGGACAGCACCGCCGCCGAGGATAACATCATCAAGGTGGGCGTTGTATGCAGCATGACGGGCGGTTCCGCCATCTACGGCGAGGGCGCCCAGAACGCCGTGGATATGGCCGTGGAGGAGATCAACGCCGGCGACAGCGGCTACAAGATCGAGATCGTCAACAACGGCCAGGTGGCCGACGACGCCAAGGACGCCAAGCAGGCCATGAACGCCTACAACCTGCTGATGGCCGAGAAACCCGAGGCCATCGTGGGCAGCTTCTTCTCCTCGGTGACGCTGCCCATGGCCACCCAGGCGGCCAGCGACGGCATGCTGCTGCTGGCCACCGGCGCCACCAACGTGGATGTCACCCTCAAGGGCGATACGATCTTCCGCAACTGCTTCATCGACCCCTACCAGGGCAAGATGGCAGCCCTCTTCGTCAAGGACAAGGGCATCAGCAAGGTGGCGGTCATCTACGCCAAGGACGATGACTACTCCAACGGCCTGAAGGACGCCTTCGTGGAGAACTGCGAGGCCAACGGTATCGAGGTCACCTACACCGGCGAGTGCATGACCACCGACACCGACTACTCCTCCCAGGCAGCCCAGGCGGTTGCCTCGGGGGCCGAGTTCCTCTACTATCCCTGCTTCCTGGATACCGTGCCCCTGCTGGTGGGTGCAGCCCGCAACGCAGGCTTCACCGGCATCATCACGGGCGGTGACGGCTGGGACGGCGCCGACACCACCGGTCTCGAGGACAAATTCGACAACTGCTACTTCACCAACCACTACTCCAGCGAGGATACCTCCCCGGCCGTTGTGAACTTCGTGCAGAAGTTCACCGAGAAGTACGGCACCGAGAGCCTGAACGCCTGCGCGGCGCTCTACTACGACGCCATGTACATGCTGGTCCAGGCGGCCGAGAACGGCGGCGGCACCGATACCGCGAGCCTGGTCAAGGGCATGAAGGGCTTGAGCTTCTCCGGCGTGGGCGGCGACATCACGCTGGATGAGAACGGCGACGCCATCAAGTCCATCGTCTTCAACACCTACGTGGACGGCAAGGTCAAGTGGGCCGAGACGCTGGACGCCGAGGGCAAGGTCGTAGCTTCGGCTGAATAAACTCTACAACGGCAACCCCGTATCCTGCGCAGCGGCCCTCCCCGGCCGCCGCGCTTTATTCTAGGGCAGGGCCTCCCTGCCGGGAAAGGTGAAGGTAGTATGACACTCTCGCTGTTTATCCAAAGCCTCATCAACGGGCTGAACCAGGGCGCCATCTATGCGCTGATCGCCCTGGGCTACACCATGGTGTACGGCATCATCCGGATGATCAACTTCGCCCACGGCGATTTCATCATGATCGGTTCCTATACCCTGTTTTATACCATTCCCCTCATGGTCAACGCCGGCATGCCGGCCTGGCTGGCCGTCATCGCGGCGATTGCGGTCTGCGCCGTGCTGGGCATCCTGGTGGAAACCTTCGCCTACCGGCCGGTGCGCAAGGCGGGCTCCATGTCCGCCCTCATCACCGCCCTGGCCATGAGCATCTTTTTGCAGAACCTGGCCATGGTGCTCTTCGGCGCCAAGCCCCACAACGTGGAGGCCATCTTCAGCCTGCCCACCATCATGGTGGGTGGGGTATCCCTGCCGCTGAACGTGCTGCTCACCATCGCCATCGGTGTTGTCATCATGCTGGGCATGCAGCTCTTCGTCAAGGGTACGAAGCTGGGCAAGGCCATGCGGGCCGTGCCCCAGGATAAGGACGCCTCCACCCTCATGGGCATCAACGTCAACCGCATCATTACATTGACCTTCTGCATCGGTTCCTCCCTGGCGGCGGTGGCGGCGCTGATGTACTGCGCCACCTACCCCCGCGTCACCACCGACATGGGTTCCATGATGGGCATGAAAGCCTTCATCGCCGCCGTGCTGGGCGGCATCGGCATCATCCCCGGCGCCATGCTGGGCGGCATCCTGGTGGGCCTTATCGAGATCTTCGTCAAGCTCTTCGCCCCCGGCTGGTATGAGGCCGTCACCTACGGCACCCTCATCGTCATCCTGCTGGTGAAACCCTCGGGCATCCTGGGCAAGAACACCGGCGAAAAAGTGTAAGGAGGAAACCGCGATGACAAAACAACGCAAGATCGCCTATCTCCTCAACGCCGTGGGCGTGGCGGTCGTCTTCGCCCTGCTCATGGCCCTCTTCACGGCGGGGGTCTTCGGCACCTCCACCACCTACATCCAGGGCATCTGCACCACCGCCTGCTACACCGTCATCATGGTGGCCTCCCTCAACCTGGTGGTGGGCTTCATGGGTGAGTTCTCCCTGGGCCATGCGGGCTTCGTCTCGGTGGGCGCCTATGTGTCGGCCATCGTCTCGGGAGCCCTGGCCGGCAAGGGCCTGTCCGATCTGGGGCTCTTCCTGGTCGCCAT
Organism: uncultured Subdoligranulum sp.; assembly: GCF_963931595.1. Taxonomy (GTDB): domain Bacteria; phylum Bacillota; class Clostridia; order Oscillospirales; family Ruminococcaceae; genus Gemmiger. The sequence continues at coordinate 2,565,549 of NZ_OZ007030.1, read as the reverse complement.
CCTCATGGGCGGCCTCGCCGCCGGCATCATGGGTGTGCTGGTGGGCATTCCCGCCCTGCGGCTGCGGGGGGATTATCTCGCCATCGTCACCATGGCTTTTGCCGAGATCATCCGCGTCTGCTTCTGCAACTTCTCCATCACGGGCGGCGGCAAGACGTTGAGCGGCATCCTCAAGCTCTCCACCTTCCCCCGGGCCTTCTGGGTCATGGTGGTCTGCGTCACCTTCATGTACATGTTCGTGCGCAGCAAGTTCGGCCGCACGGTCCAGGCCATCCGCGAGGACTACATCGCGGCTTCCGCCTCCGGCATCAACGTCACCTTCTACAAGGTCATGACCTTCGCGGTATCCAGCTTCTTCGCGGGCATCGGCGGCGCCATCTACGCCCACTACATGACCGCCATGATCCCCACCAACTTCAACTTCAACTACTCGGCGGAACTCCTCAGCGAGGTCATCATCGGCGGCACCGGCTCCCTCACCGGCTCCATCATCGGCGCGGTGTTCCTGTCGGCCCTGCCCGAGGCCATGCGCCAGTTCGCCACCTACCGCATGCTCTGCTACTCGGTGGTGCTGGTGCTGGTCATGCTCTTCCGTCCGGGCGGCATCTTCGGCCGCTGGGAGTTCAGCCTGACCCGGGCGCTGGGCCGTCTGACCCATCGCCGGGAAACTGCCAAGAAAGGGGCGTGACGGTATGGCGGCAACCAAAACACCGGTGCTGCGCTGCCAGCACCTGGGCATCCAGTTCGGCGGCCTGAAGGCCGTGGATGACTTCAACCTGGAGATCGGCGAATCCGAGCTGGTGGGCCTCATCGGTCCCAACGGCGCCGGCAAGACCACGGTGTTCAACCTGATCACCGGCGTCTACAAGCCCACCGAGGGTTCCTTCTACCTCAACGGCGTCCAGATGAACGGCAAAAAGACCCATCAGATCGTTCACGCGGGCATCGCCCGCACCTTCCAGAACATCCGGCTGTTCAAGAAGATGACCGTCATCGACAACGTCAAGGCGGCCATGCTGCGGGAGCTGCACTACGGCATGCCCCAGGCCATCCTGCGCACGCCGAAGTTCTGGCGGGAGGAGCAGGCCATCACCGAGAAGGCGAAAAAACTGCTGGAGGTGGTCCACCTCCAGGGCAAGGAAAATCTCGAAGCCGACAACCTGCCCTACGGCGAGCAGCGCCGGCTGGAGATCGCCCGGGCGCTGGCCACCGACATGAAACTGCTGCTGCTGGACGAACCGGCGGCCGGCATGAACCCCACCGAGACGGAGGAGCTGCTCCAGATCATCGACTACATCCGGGATGAATTCAAGATTTCGGTCCTGCTCATCGAGCACGACATGAGCCTTGTGATGAAGATCTGCGAGCGCATCCAGGTGCTGGACTTCGGCACCACCATTGCGGCCGGCACCCCCGAAGAGGTGGCCAACTCGCCCAAGGTCATCGAGGCCTATCTGGGCAAAGACAACGAGGTTGTGGAGGGGATCTGATGCTTACCGTACAAGACCTGCATGTGAATTACGGCGCGGTGCACGCCCTGAACGGGGTGTCGCTCACCGTAAACAACGGGGAGATCGTCTCCCTCATCGGCGCCAACGGCGCGGGCAAGACCACCACGCTGCGCACCATCACGGGGCTGGAGAAGGCGGCGTCGGGCTCCATCACCTTTGACGGGGTGGACCTGCGCAAGACCGAGCCCAGCAAGATCATCACCCACAAGCTGGCCCACGTGCCGGAAGGGCGGCACATCTTCCCCGCCATGACGGTGGAGGAAAACCTGGAAATGGGCGCTTACACCGACCCCACCGACCTGGAAAAGACGAGGGAGGAAGTCTACCAGCGGTTCCCCCGCCTGCGGGAGCGGCGCCGCCAGCTGGCGGGCACCTTATCGGGCGGCGAGCAGCAGATGCTGGCCGTGGGCCGCGCCCTCATGAGCAAGCCCAAGATGATTTTGATGGATGAACCCTCCATGGGCCTTTCGCCGCTGCTTGTCAAGGAGATCTTCGACATCATCCGGGAGGTCAACGCCCAGGGCATCACCATTTTGCTGGTGGAACAGAACGCCCGGATGGCGCTGTCCATCTCCCACCGGGCCTACGTGCTGGAGACCGGCACCATCACCATCCAGGGGGATGCCAAGGACCTGCTCAACGATCCCCGGGTCAAAAAGGCCTATCTGGGCCAGTGAGAAAGGAGGAAGTCATCCATGGTCAAACTGCATTTTGCCATTGCCATCACCCGCACCTGCGGGTCGGGCGGCGGCAGCTACATCGGCAAGAAGCTGGCGGAGCTCTACGGCATCGACCTGTATGACCGCAAACTGCTGCGGCTGGCCTCGGAGGACAGCGGCATCAACGAGGAGATCTTTGCCAAAGCCGACGAGAACACCCGCAAGACGCTGCTCTACCAGGTGAGCCGCCGGGTCTACGACGGCAGCATCATCCCGCCGGAGAGCGGCAACTTCATCAGCGACGAGAACCTCTTCAACTACCAGGCCAAGGTGCTGCGGGAGCTGCTCAACGACGAGGACTACGTCTGCGTGGGCCGTGCCGCCGACTTCGTGCTGCGGGACAAACCCAACGTGCTCAAAGTGTATGTGGATGCCCCCTACGAAGCCCGGGTGGAACGGGAGATGAAACGGCAGGGCATCAACCGCAGCCGCGCCATGCACTACATCGACCGGCTGGACCGCTACCGGGAACGGTACTACAACTACCACACCGGCAAGAAGTGGAAGCGGCCGGAAAACTACGATCTCTGCCTGGACAGCGCCGCTCTGGGGCTGGACACCTGCGTGGAGGTCATCCGCACCATCATCGCAAAGAAATACGGGGTCACCGTGTAAGGGACCCCGGGGCCCGGCGGCATCCCCCAGGGGGGATGTGACGGGCCGTTGTCATTTGGGTAAAAAGCCCCCGCGGGGGCAGGGAAAGTATAGAAGCAAACAGAGAAAAAGGGAGTGTTTGGTATGCAGGCCATCGCGTATTATGACGGAAAAATCGGCGCACCGGAGGAACTGATGGTGCCCTTCAACGACCGGGTCCACTTCTTCGGGGACGGCGTCTACGATGCCACCGTGGGGGCCAACGGCAAGGTGTATCTGCTCCGGGACCACCTGGACCGGTTCTACACCAGCGCCAAAGCCCTGGATATCCATATCCCCATGGAAAAAGCCGCTCTGGGCGAACTGCTCACCGACCTGCTGGGCAAAGTGGATGGCACCACCCACTTTGTCTACTGGCAGGTCACCCGGGGCATCAACGACCGCAACCACGTCTACCCCGAGGGGATGCCCGGCAAACTGTGGGTGATGATCCGCCCCAACCACCTCAACGACCCCGACGTGCCCATCAGGCTGGTCACCGCGCCGGACACCCGGTTCTATCACTGCAACATCAAGACGCTGAACCTGATCCCCAGCGTCATGGCCGCCCAGGACGCCGCCCGCCGCGGCGTGCAGGAGACGGTCTTCCACCGGGACGGCATCGTCACCGAGTGCGCCCACTCCAACGTGTCGATCCTGAAGGACGGCGTCTTCTACTCCCACCCCAACGACGAGCTGATTTTGCGGGGCATTGCCAAGACCCACATGATCCAGGCCTGCTACCGGCTGGGCATCACGGTGATGGAGAAGCCCTATACCCTGGACGACCTGCGCGCCGCCGACGAGATCATCGTCACCTCCTCCTCCAACTTCTGCCTCCATGCCTGCGAGCTGGACGGCGCCCCGGCGGGCGGCAAGGACCCCGGGACGCTCAAGGCCATCCAGGACGCCGTGCTGCAGGAATACTACGACTACACCGGCAAAACGTCGGTGCTGGACTGAAAGGGGCGTGACGGGCTATGACGCGGGATGAACTGGAAAAGCGCAACGTGGGGGAAAACCTGGACGCCCTGATGAACCTGGACCCCCGGGGATACGGTGTCTGCCGCATCCTCTATGCGGGCAGCCGGGCCTACACCGGGGAGCCGGTGACGATGCACGCCGCGGAGGTGCTCTGCGCCGCCGTCCACCCCGGGGACACGGTGGTCATCATGACAGGCTTCGTGCTGCTGCCCCACAAGGTGCCGGAAATGGACGGCACCGTCAGTTCCATGCTGCTGGCCCGGGCGCTGGTGCTGGCCTTCGGGGCCAAGCCGGTCATCGTCTGGCCGGCGGACAGCGTGGAGGCCATCCGCCGCTGCGCCGCCGTGGTGGGGCTGCACTGCTATGAGGACCTGGCCACCGTCAAAGCCCTGCCGTTGAGCATGGGGGTGGTGGCCTTTACCAAGGACAAAGCCGCGGCCCCCGCCCAGGCCCAGCAGCTGGCCGACGCCATCGACCCGGCGGCCGTCATCGCCATCGAGGCGGCGGGCGCCAACGCCAAGGGGGTCTACCACAACGCCGGCGGGCTGGATGTGACCGAACTGCAGGCCAAGAGCGAAGCGCTGTGGAACCTTCTGCGCAGCCGGGGCGTGGCCAATATCGCCATCGGGGACCTGGGCAACGAGATCGGCATGGCCTCCATCGCCGACCATATCCGCAAGTATGTGCCCTTCACCGGCCCCGGCGAGTGCGCCTGCGGCTGCGGCGGCGGGGTGCTCAGCGCCACCCGGGCGGACAGCATCATCACGGCCACCTGCTCCGACTGGGGCTGCTACGGCATGATGGCGGCGCTGGCCTACCTCAAGCGGGACATGGAGATCCTCCACCGGGAGGAGATGGAGTCGGAGGTCATGCGGGTGGCCGCCCGCAACGGCTTCATCGACATGACAGGCTCGCTGCTGCCCGGCATCGACGGCTTCAGCACCCGGCTCAACGTGGGGGTCGTCAGCCTCATGCGGCAGTGCACGGCCTACGCGGTGCGCCACTCCCACGAATCGGACCGCTGGTTCCAGCCGGTGCTGGAGAAGGGCTTTTTCAGCGCGTGCTGACCGGGAAAGGAGGAACCCATGCAGGCTGAACTCTTTCCCGTGGGGGACTGCGCCCTGCTGGCCGTCTGCGGCAGCAAGATCGACGAGGGGGTGGGGGACAAGGTCTCCGCCCTGGACGGGGCGGTGCACGCCGCCAACCTGCCCGGCGTGGTGGAGACCGTCCCGGCCTTCGCCTCGCTGCTGGTGCGGTACGACCCGCTGCGCACCGATTACGATACCCTGGCCGCCGCCCTGGGACCCCTGGTTCAAAAGACCCGCCCCCGCCGCCACCACGGCGGCCGGGTGGTGACGATCCCCGTCTGCTACGGCGGGGACTACGGACCCGACCTTGCCTTTGTGGCACAGCACGCGGGACTTTCCGAGCGGGAGGTCATCCGCCGCCACACCGCCCCCAAATACCGTATCTATATGCTGGGCTTTCTGCCCGGTTTTCCCTATCTGGGCGGGCTGGACCCCGCCCTTTTCACACCCCGTCTGCAGAATCCCCGCACCGCCATCCCGGCGGGGTCGGTGGGCATCGGCGGCCAGCAGACCGGCATCTACCCGGTGGCCTCGCCGGGGGGCTGGCAGCTCATCGGCCGCACGCCGCTGAAACTCTTTGACCCCGACCGCCCGCTGCTCTACGCCGCGGGGGACCGCATCCGCTTTGCGGCCATCACCCCCCAGCAGTTCGAGACGCTGGCCCAAAAGGAGGGAACGGTATGAGCCTTTGTGTGCTGAATCCCGGCCCGCTGACCACCGTCCAGGACCTGGGCCGGGTGGGCTGCGCCGCCGAAGGCTACCGCCGCTGCGGGGCCGCCGACGGCTACGCCGCCCGCCTTGCCAACCTGCTGCTGGGCAACGAACCCGGCGAGGCCGTGCTGGAAACCACCCTGCGCGGGCCTGAGGTGCAGTTTGTCACGGCGGCGGTTTTCGCCCTGGCAGGAGCCCAGGCGCCCGCCACGCTGGACGGTAAGCCGGTGCCCTGGTTCGCCCCGGTCTTTGCCCCGGCGGGCAGCCGCCTGACGGTGGGCGCCGCCCCGGCCGGGCTGCGCAGCTATCTGGCGGTGTGGGGCGGCATCGCCACCCCGCCGGTGCGGGGCAGCCGCTCCACCGATCTGGCCTGCCACCTGGGGGGCTTCCAGGGCCGGGCGCTCCATCCCGGCGACGTGCTGCCCCTGGCCCGCACCGGCCAGGAGGCCGCCGCCCGGTGGCAGGAACTCTGCCGCCGCCATCTCGACCGCCCCCTGGGGGACGAGACCGCCCGCCACGGCGGCGCCCTCTGGCGCCAGCTGGGGGCGGAACGCCTGCCCCTGCTGCGGGCAGTGCCGGGCCCCCAGACCGACGCTTTCACCTCGGCGGCCCGGCAGGTCTTCACCCACGGGGTCTACCGGCTGACGGCCGACTGCAACCGGATGGCCTGCAAGCTGCAGGGCCCGGTATTGGAGACGGTGGCCGGGTCGGATATTCTCTCGGACGGCATCGTGGAAGGCTCGGTGCAGGTATCGGGCAACGGCCAGCCCATCGTCATGCTGGCCGACCACCAGACCACCGGCGGCTACGCCAAGATCGCCACCGTCATCGGGGCGGACCTGCCGGTGCTGGCCCAGCTGCGGCCGGGGCAGGCGGTGGCCTTTGACTGGACCGACCCCGCCGGCGCCGTGGCGGCCGCCCGCCGCCAGGCCGCCTGGCTGCAACAGGTAAAGGAGCGTTTTGCATGAATGCTGCCTTTGATCCCGCGGGGCTCACCCCCGCAGCCGCCCGGGCGGCCATCCGCCGGGGCGAAATCACCGGCCCCACCACCGGCTTCTGCGCGGGGTACGCCCAGGGCAACCTGGTGGTGCTGCCCAAGGCGCTGGCCTGGGACTTTCTGCTCTTCTGCCAGCGCAACCCCAAGGCCTGCCCGCTCTTGGAAGTGGCCGACGCGGGGCAGCGCAGTTTTGCCCGCTTCGCCCCGGGCAGCGATATTGCCACCGACATCCCCCGCTACCGGGTCTACCGGGACGGCGTGCTCGCCGAGGAACCCACCGACGTGGCCCGCTATTTTGAGGAGCGGGAGGATCTTGTCAGCTTCCTCATCGGGTGCAGCTTTTCTTTTGAGAGCGCCCTGCTGGAGGCGGACATCCCGGTGCGCCAGATCGAGGAGGGGGTCAACGTCCCCATGTACAATACGAACATTCCCTGTGAATCGGCGGGGGTGTTCCACGGCAACATGGTGGTGAGTATGCGGCCCATTCCCCACAAGCTGGTGCCGGCGGCGGTGGCCATCACGGCGGGCATGCCCCGGGTGCACGGCGCGCCGGTGCAGATCGGCTTCCCCGAAGCCATCGGCATCACCGACCTTGCCCACCCCGATTTCGGCGACCCTGTCACGATACGTCCCGGGGAGGTGCCGGTCTTCTGGCCCTGCGGGGTCACCCCCCAGGCGGCGGTCATGGCGTCCAAACCCACATTCTGCATCACCCACGCCCCGGGGCACATGTTTTTGACCGACGTGAAGAACACCGCCCTGCGGTTCTGACAAAGGAGGCCTTTTGCCATGCCCTTTCTGGATCTCAACTGTGACCTGGGGGAGAGCTTCGGCGCCTACACCATCGGCAGCGACGAAGCCATCATCCCCTATATTACCTCCGCCAACATCGCCTGCGGCTACCACGCCGGGGACCCCACCGTCATGCACCGCAGCGTGGCCCTCTGCCGGAAATACGGCGTTCAGGTGGGGGCCCACCCCGGCCTGCCCGACCTGATGGGCTTCGGCCGCCGCAAAATGCAGATCGCCCCGGCGGAGGCCGCCGACTGCGTGGCCTACCAGATCGGCGCCCTCCAGGCTTTCTGCCAGGCGGAGGGGGTGCCCCTCCACCACGTGAAGCCCCACGGTGCGCTGTACAACATGGCCGCCAAGGACCGCGCCCTGGCCGACGCCATCTGCCGGGCCGTACAAAAGGCGGCCCCCGGGGCCGTCCTGCTGGCCCTCTCGGGCAGCGAGATGGTGGCGGCGGCCAAAGCCATCGGCCTGCCGGTGGCCTGCGAGGTCTTCGCCGACCGGGGCTACCAGCCCGGCGGGACCCTCGTGCCCCGGGGCCAGCCCGGCGCCATGATCACCGACGAGGGCGAGGCCATCGCCCGGGTGGCCCGGATGGTCAAAGAGGGCAAGGTCACCGCCCGGGACGGCAGCGAGGTGAGCTTGCAGGCGGATTCCGTCTGTGTCCACGGGGACGGCCCCAAGGCCCTGGCCTTTGTGGAAAAGCTGCGGGCGGCCCTGCCCGCCGGCGGCATCACGCTGCAGGCTTTCTGAATGCTCAACAGCAAAAAAAGGCGTACACCTTTCGGGTGTACGCCTTTTTGTGTCTCGAAAACCACTCGCTAGGCGAGTGGTTCCAAAAAAGACTTATGTCGATCATGGTGAAATAAAAACTCCCTTTGCTATAATAGGAGTGCGGTCTGCCAACTGCACAAACAAGCAAAGGGAGGTCATTCAAAAATGAACGACGTAAACAGTTTATCGCATACAAGCTGGAATTGCAAATACCACATAGTCTTTGCGCCGAAATATCGGCGCAAAGTGTTCTACGGCCAGAAGCGCAGAGAAATCGGAGAGATTTTAAGAACACTGTGCAACTGGAAGAAGGTAAAAATCGTGGAAGCAGAAGTATGCCCGGACCATATCCACATGCTGGTCGAGATACCGCCGAAATATTCGGTTTCGAGCTTCATGGGGTATCTGAAGGGGAAAAGCAGCCTGATGCTGTACGAGAAATTCCCAGAACTGAAATTCAAGTATCGCAATAGGGAGTTCTGGTGCAGGGGATACTATGTGGATACAGCAGGAAAAAACGATAAAAAGATAGCAGAATACATCCGGCGCCAGTTAGAAGAAGACCAGGCAGGCGAACAGCTGACAATGGGAAACTTCTAAACAGCTCGTTTACGGGCGGCAAGTAGCAATCCTTCGCGGCTGGCAGGCCGTACCAACGCGACGTGACGCGTGCGCTAGTATTCCAGGGTTTCACCCGTCTGTGCAAAACCCCCGGCTCCGCCGGGGGATATTTATTATTCCGTGGCGGAAAAGGGACGGCGGTCCCTGCCGGAACCGCCCTGCCGGCTGCACATCCCGGCCGGGGCGCGGGAAAAACTCTTGCAAAAGGCACGGGGTTTGGCTTATGATAGAAAAAAATGTACGGTGGAACGAAACAACAAACAGGGAAGGAGAGTCTGCGGTGATACGGATCGCACTGGTGGAAGATGACCTTCAGTACCGCAACCAGCTCAGGGACTATATCGGGCAGTATGCCGCCGCCTCGGGACAGGAGATAGAGGTCACCCAGTTGTAGTTTGGCCTTTCGGCATGAAAATCCCGCTTCAGTAGATTTTCATATTTGTGCAGCTGCTCACCCATCCGCTGCCAACGTCTGCGGCGGCGAATCTCGGCCAGCAAGCCATATTTCTTCATGACACGCAGAATTGTCTTGGGGTTGTGGTAAATTCCTTTGCTGCCTTTCAGCCACTGCCACATCCGTCGGTAACCGTAAGTATGAAAGCATTTTGTCTGCTGCTGCCGGATCGTTTCGGCAAGAGCTGCATCCTTTTCAGCACGGCCCATCCGCTTTACAAAGCTGTAATAACCGCTCCTGGACACTGCAAAGAATCGGCACATGGCAAGCACAGGATATTTTTCCTTGTACCGGTAAATCACGGCATATTTTGCCTTTGCTTTCACTTCCTTCCTGTGGATCGCAGAAAATCCCGCAGCAATTCATTCTCCATGCGCAGACGCCGAATTTCGTAAGCCTGTTCTGTAATGATATCTTTGGGCTCAGCATCTTTCCGTTGTCGTCCCCTGGGCCGAATCGTAATCCCAGCTTCCCGCTTCCGCTGTTTGGCTCTCTCCCGTTTCACAAGGCTCTTTACGACATACTTATCCCGAAACCCAAAATGCTCCGCTACTTCTCTCTGCGTTTTTCCGGAGGCAATCATAGCTTCGATTTCCGGAAACAACTCCTCTACATGCGTGTAATTCCTTTTACTCATAGTAATACCCCCTGATGTAGTACTTTTATTTTCCTACATCAGGGGGCGTTTTGTCTATTGTCCGTTTTTACTGGTTCGGTTCAGAAAACCGGGGGCGGGTTTTGTTTTGTCTTCAGCGGGTGCTGGCGCGCCACACCGGGGTGGTCTGGACGTAGCAGCAGCGGTAGGGCAGGGAGGGCCGCTGGATGCGGTCCAGCAGGATGCCCGCCGCCATGAAGCCCATCTCGCCGCTGGCGATGCGCACGGTGGAGAGGGGCGGCTCGGTGACGGTGGCTTCCGGCGAATCGTCGAAGCCCACCACCATGATGTCCTCGGGAATGCGCAGATGCTGGTACTTCAGCGCCCGCATCAGATGGATGGCCAGATAGTCGTTGGCGCAGACAAAGGCGTCGGGCAGCCGGGGCATGGCCTGCAGCTGGTCCACCAGCCAGGCGGTCTCGCCGTAGGGGGCGCTGTTGGGCGCCACGATGCAGAGCTGGGGGTCCAGCGTCAGCCCCGCCCGGGCCACCGCCGTGCGGAAGCCGTTGAACCGCTCATAAAAACTGTTGCAGTGGGTGTGGTCCCCCACAAAGCCCAGCGCCCGGGCCCCCAGGTCGATGAGCCGGTTGGTCACCGCGATGGAACTGGTGGTGTTCTCCATGGAAATGAAATCCCCCGCCATGGCGGAGAAATCCGCCCGGGCGTAGGTGTCCGAGAAGATCACCGGCAGCCCCAGCCGCCCGATGAACTCGGTGTAGCGGCGGTCGAACATCTCGATGCAGAGGATGCCCGCCGTGTTCTCCAGCACAAAGTTGGCGGGCAGACGGCAGTCCCGGTGCTCGTCGGGCTGGATCTCGTAGACCATCAGGGTGTAGCCCGCCCGGCTCATCCGGTTGGTGAAGCCGGAAATGAAGTTGGCGCCGTAATGGTTGCGCCCCGGCATGCAGAGGGTGAGCAGGGCGATGCTCCGCCCCTGGGGCGCCGGCTGGCCCGCGGGCTCGGGCAGCTGGCGGTAGCCCATGGCGCTGGCTTTCTCCAGCACGGAGCGGCGGGTGGTCTCGGGCACGCTGCCCCGCCCGTTGAATACCTTGGATACTGTGTTGCGGGACAACCCGCAGGCATCGGCAATGTCCTGCATCGTCACCTTTTTGGCGGCCATGGCAAATCCTCCTGTACAGTTTCTCTCTACTGTTTATTATACCGCAAATCGTCAAAAGCACAAGAGTGTAAACTTTTGTAAATTCATTTTTTCACATTTGCACAACTCCGGCCGAGCCCCGTTGTGTAAGCCTACAAATCGCATTCCGACGGGCCGTTTTTCGTTGACACCGCCCCAAAATTGGCGTATAGTAAACGCACAAGGTTACAAAACGTAAATGTTTGGTGTGCAAATGTAAAATAAGAGATGAGATCATGGGCTTACCCAAATTTCCTGATGCCGAGACCCGCCACAAAAAGCTGGTCTACATCAAAAACAACTGGCAGCTCTACGTGTTCTTCGCACTGCCCGCGGTGCTGCTTACGCTGATCTTCAAATACGTGCCCATGGGCGGCCTGGCCATCGCCTTTGAGGATTACAACAACCGCCTGGGCATCTTCGGCAGCGACTGGATCTGGTTCGAGAACTTCCAGCGGTTCCTTTCCTCCACCGAGTTCCCCCGCCTGATGGTCAACACCCTCAAGCTCAGCGTCTACGGCCTGCTGTGGGGCTTCTTCCCGCCCATCATCCTGGCGATCCTGCTCTCCCGTGTGCGGCGGGTGGGCATCCGCAAGAAGATCCAGCTGCTGATCTACGCCCCCAACTTCATTTCGGTCATCGTCCTGGCCGGTATGATCATCGCCTTCCTGTCGCCGGTGGGCCCCATCAACGCGGCGCTGGGCACCCAGTCCAACCTGATGACCGACCCCGCGGCCTTCCGGCCCATCTACATCATCAGCGGCATCTGGCAGGGCGCCGGCTGGGCTTCCATCATCTACACGGCGGCGCTGTCCGGCGTCAGCGGTGACCTGGTGGACGCCTGCAACATCGACGGCGCGAGCCTGTTGCAGCAGATCTGGAACGTGGACATCCCCACCCTCAAACCCATCATGGTCATCCAGTTTATCCTGTCCGCCGGCCAGATCATGAACATCGGCTTCGAGAAAGCCCTGGCCCTGCAGACCGACCTGAACCGTGCGGCCTCCGAGATCATCCCCACCTACGTCTATCGCCTGGGCCTTGAGATCGGCGACTACGGTTACTCCACGGCGGTGGCCTGTTCAACGCCGTCATCAACGTGGTGCTGCTGCTGGCCGTGAACGCCATCGTCAGCAAGCTCAACGACGGCGAAGGCCTCTAAGAAAGGAGCGCAGCGCATGGAATCCAGACAGTTTTACACCCGCAAGGATAAGGTCGTCCTGTGGTGCGGTTACATTTTGCTGGCCCTCTTCTCGCTGGCGGTGCTCATTCCGCTGATCTACGTGGTGCTGGCCTCCTTCATCGACCCGGTGGTGCTCACCAACCAGGGCATCAGCTTCATGCCGGAGGACTGGACGCTGGAAGGTTACCGCCGCGTCTTCCAGGACGAGATGATCGGCCGGGGCTTCCTCAACTCCTTCCTCTACTCGGCAGTGTTCGCGGTGTTCTCCACCGTGATCTGCCTGCTGGCGGCCTACCCGCTGAGCCTGCCCCAGTTCGTGGGACGCAGCGCCATCAACACCTTCTTCCTCATTACGATGTTCTTCGGCGGCGGCCTGATGCCCACCTACCTGTTGGTATCCAACCTGAACCTCATCAACAGCCCGCTGGCGCTGATCCTGCCCGGCGCCGTCAACGTGTGGAACATCATCCTGGCCCGTACGTATTACAAGTCCATCCCGCTGGAACTCCACGAGGCCGCGGCCCTGGACGGCGCCTCGGAGCTGCAGTACTTCTTCCGCATCCTCATTCCGGTCTGCAAGCCCATCATCGCGGTGCTGGTGCTCTACCAGTTCGTGGGCATGTGGAACAGCTACTTCGACGCCATGATCTACCTGGAAGACCAGTCCCTGCAGCCGTTGCAGCTGGTCATCCGGTCCATCCTGGTGCAGAACACCCCGCGCCCCGGCATGGTGGCCGACGCCCAGAACGCCGCCATGATGGCCAAGATCGCCGAGCAGCTGAAGTACTCCACCATCGTGGTCTCCAGCGTGCCGCTGCTGGTCATGTACCCCTTCTTCCAGAAATACTTCGAGAAGGGCGTTATGCTGGGATCGGTGAAAGGCTAACATTTTCCCCGCCGCCTGCGGCGGATGCAGGGGAAAATGTTAGGCGCCGCGGTCGAAGAGTGCAAGCGCCGCCCCAAGGCGCGCCGCACGATTCGGGCACCGCAAGAGGCTTCAGCCGCCTCCTTCTTTCCCTAGTATGATCTTCCCGGCGCACACCCCGGGAACCGGTTCCGATTCGTACATCCCTCTACACTGCTATACGCAAAAGAAAAGGAGAAACAGTATGAAATCCATTTCCAAACGGGCGCTGGCCCTGGCCGGCGCCGCCGCCCTGGCGCTGGGCACCCTGTCCGGCTGCGGTTCGGGCAAGAACAGCGCCGCCGCGTCGGTGGATGCGGCTTCGGCCTCCTTCCCCCTGAGCGAGACCGTTACCTTTACCGCCCTGACCCATGAGCCCTCCTTCGCCGGGCAGGAGATCAACGACCGTCTGATCGCCCAGCGGCTGGAGGAAGCCACCAACGTCCACATCGACTGGACGGTCTACGTGGACGACCAGTTCGGCGAGAAAAAGCAGCTGGCCCTGGCCAAGAAGGAACTGCCTGACATGGTCTTTGACGCCCAGATGAGCCAGTACGACCTGCTGCGCTACGCCAAGGACGGCACCATCATCGCGGTGGACGACCTCATCGACCAGTACATGCCCAACCTGAAGAAGGTGCTGGACGAAAACCCCGAGTACCGCACCCTCATCACCGCCCCCGACGGCCACATCTACTCCTTCCCCTGGATCGAGGAGCTGGGCAGCGGCAAGGAATCCATCCAGTCCATCGGCGGCATCCCCTGGATCAACAAAGCCTGGCTGGATGAGCTGGGTCTGGATATGCCCACCACCCCCGACGAACTCACCGAGGTGCTGCGCGCCTTCAAGCAGGCCCATCCCGACAGCCTGCCCCTCTCCTTCGTCATGAACGGCGGCAATGAGGACGTGGGCGTGCTGCTCAGCGCCTTCGGCTACGGCGACAACGCCGACCACTACGTGGTCACCAACGATAAAAAGGTGGTCTACACCCTGGCGGACGAGGGCATCATCCCGGGTCTGGAATGGCTGCACACCCTCTACACCGAGGGCCTCATCGACCCCGAAGTCTTCACCCAGGACTACAACACCTACGTCTCCAAGGCGGCCAGCGACCGCTACGGCCTGTTCATGGCGTGGGACAACACCAGCGCCGGCACCCCCGACAACTACGTGGCCCTGCCCCCGCTGAAGAACGCCGACGGCGAGCAGGCAGTCACCCGCCAGAACGCCATGGGCTTTGAGATCGGCCGCTGCGTCATCACCGGCACCAACCCCAACCCGGCGCTCACCGCCAAGTGGATCGACCAGCTCTATGATCCGATCCAGTCGGTGCAGGACAACTGGGGCACCTACGGCGACACCACCCAGGACAACATCTTCGAGATGAAGGACGACGGCACACTGCAGCATCTGCCGGTGCCCGCGGGTGTGGTCCCCTACGAACTGCGCATGAAGACCAACCTGGGCGGCCCTCTGGCGGTGCTGGACAGCTACTACGGCCAGTACACCACCATGCCGGACGACGCCAAGCTGCGGCTGGATGTGATCCAGAGCGAGTTCGCCCCGGCCATGGAGAGCGACTACGACTACCCGCCCATCTTCTTTGACATCGACACCACCGACCGCATCACCCAGATCGAAACCGACCTGAAGCCCTATGCCGAGAGCCAGAAGGCGACCTGGATCATGAACGGCGGCGCCGAGAGCGAGTGGGATGCCTACATCGCCAAACTGAACGAGATGAACCTGCAGGAACTGCTGCAGCTCAAGCAGACCGGTCTGGACAACTACTTTGCCAGCATGAACGGTTAAACAAAAAATGGCGGACTGCCGTGCCTTTTGGCCCGACGGGCGCCTTTTGCTACGGAGAAATGAACGATGGAACACAACACCCTGTCCCGCGCCCGCACCTATGAGGCGCAGCACCGCACCCCCGCCGAATACCGCCCTCTTTTCCACGCTGCCCCGCCGGTGGGCTGGTGCAACGACCCCAACGGCTGGTCCTGCTTCGGCGGCCAGTATCATCTGTTTTACCAGTACTACCCCTACGATACCGTCTGGGGACCCATGCACTGGGGCCACACCGTGACCACCGACTTCCTGCACTGGCAGGACCGTCCCTGCGCCATGGCCCCCGACGCCCCCTTCGACGCCAACGGCTGCTTCTCGGGCGGGGCCATCGAATGGCAGGGCCGCCAGCTGCTGCTCTACACCGGCGTCATGCCGGAGGGCGGCAAAAAGGAGATCCAGCAGCAGTGTCTGGCCATCGGGGACGGGGTGGACTACCACAAGGCCGACGCCCCGGTGATCTCCTGCGACGAACAGCCCGCCGGTGCCTCCCGGAAGGATTTCCGGGACCCCTTCCTGTTCAAACAGGACGGCATGCTCTACATGCTGCTGGGCGGCCGGGGCTTCAACGGCCACGGGCGGCTGCTGCTCTACCGCAACGCCCGCCCCGACGACCCCAAGGCCAAGTGGGAGTTCGTCCAGGTGATGGCCGAGAATGACGGCAGCCTGGGCAGCATGTGGGAGTGCCCCGGCCTCTTCACGCTGGAGGGCAAAACGGTGCTGGTCATCTCTCCCCAGTTTGTCCACCAGGCCGCCGACGACCGCTACCACTGCGGCAACGACACGGCGGCGATCATCGGCCGGTGGGGCGGCCCCGGGCTGCCCTTCCAGCGCCAGGCCGACCAGCCGCTGGACAGCGGCCTGGACTTCTACGCGCCCCAGACCATGCAGACCCCCGACGGGCGGCGGGTGCTCATCGGCTGGATGCAGAACTGGGACCACTGCTACCCGCCGGAGGACGCCCCCTGGTACGGCCAGATGAGCCTGCCCCGGGAACTGTTCTGGCAGGGGGATACCCTCTGCCAGCGGCCGGTGCGGGAGCTGGACGCCGTGCGGCGGCTGCGCACCGAACACCGGGGCGTGGAGGTGGACGGCCAGCCGGTGGCGCTGGAGGGCGTGGCCGGCCGGGTGCTGGACTGCGAGCTGACGGTGGATGTGACCGAGGCCCGGCGGTTCGGCGTGCGGTTTGCCTGCGGCCAGGGCCGCTGGGCGGAACTGCGGCTGGACCTGGACGACGGGCTGCTGCGGCTGGACCGCCGCCATGCGGGGGGCTACCGGGACGCGCTGGAACTGCGGGAGACCCCGCTGCTGGCTCCGGTGGCCGACACGCTGCGGCTGCGGATGGTGCTGGACCGCTACTCGGCGGAGTTCTTCCTCCAGGACGGGCAGCAGGTGGCCAGCATGACGCTCTACAACGCGGCGCCGGAGGACGACGGCATCACCTTCTTTGCCCGGGGCAAGGCCCGGATGGACCTGCGCCTCTACGACCTGGCACTGTAACTGTATATAAGGAAAGGGCCGGACGGTTCACAAGACCGTCCGGCTTTTTCTGTGCCGTTTTACCCAAATTTCACGGGGGTTTTACCGCCCCGTGGTGGCAGCGCCCCTTCCCGGCGCGGTACAATGAAGAAAACAACGGGGAAAGGAGTGGTTCCGCCATGGCGATTCTGTCCACCATACTGGCCGCCGCCGTGCTGGCGGTCACGCTGGCGCTGGCTGTCACCACCCGGCCCCGCCGCTGAAGCCTGCGCTGCCGCCCCCGCGCCTTGTGGCGCGGGGGCTTTTTGTGACCTCATCACGGAAGTTTCCGCCCCGGCCGGGGTATACTGGGACCATAGCAAAGGAACACCCCGAAGGAGGACACAGCAATGACCCAGCGTCTGTATGATATGATCGTGGTGGGCGGCGGCCCGGCGGGCTACACGGCGGCACTCTACGCCGTGCGGGCCGGGCTGGACACCCTGGTACTGGAAAAACTGTCGGCAGGGGGCCAGATGGCCCTCACCGAGACCATAGACAACTATCCCGGCTACCCCGAGGGGGTGGAGGGCTTCACGCTGGCCCAGACCATGCAGGCCCAGGCGGAGCGGTTCGGCGCCAAAACGGTCTACGCCGAGGTGACAAAAATGGAGCTGGCGGGCAGCACCAAGACGCTGACCACCAGCGAGGGCGTTTTCACGGCCCGCACCGTGGTGCTGGCCATGGGCGCCAACCCCCGGACGCTGGGCCTGCCCGAGGAGGCAGAGCTCATCGGGCGGGGCGTGGCCTACTGCGCGGCCTGCGACGGCATGTTCTATAAAGGCAAGACGGTGGTCGTGGTGGGCGGCGGCAACACGGCGGCGGCCGACGCGCTGCTGCTCAGCCGCATCGCCGAAAAGGTGCATCTTGTCCACCGACGGGACACCCTGCGGGCGACGAAAATCTACCACGAGCCGCTGGAAAAGGCGGAGAACGTGCAGTTCCACTGGAACAGCACGGTGACGGCCATCCGCCACGGTGACACCGTCACCGGCGTGCAGCTGCGGGATACCGCCACCGGGGCGGTGACCGAACTGCCCTGCGACGCCGTCTTTGTGAGCATCGGGCGGCAGCCCGCCACCGAGCTGGTGCAGGGTCAGCTGGCCCTCGACCCCGGGGGCTATATCCTGGCCGACGAGACCACCCGCACCAGCCTGCCCGGCGTCTTCGCCGCGGGGGACCTGCGCACCAAACCCATGCGCCAGGTGGTCACGGCGGTGGCGGACGGCGCGGTGGCCGTCCAGATGGCCGAGGAATACCTGGCGGGACAGCAGTAAAAAGAGAACCGGACCCGAGAGGGTCCGGTTCGTTGCGTTATGGCGTTATGGGAGTGCAGGCACCGCCGTGCGTCCCTGTTCCCCTCTTTGAGTTGAGAAGGTCTTCCTCGGTGCAGTAAAAGGCCGTCCACTGTCCCTGGTAGGTGTCGCAGGGCATGCCGGGGGTGGAGGTATGGGGCAGCGTGCCCGCCAGCAGCGCCCGGGCGTCCACCAGAATATAGAGATCTTCCTGGTATTTGCGGATCTGCAGCATAAGGCAAAACCTCCTTTTCCCCGATTATACCCTTTTGGGGCGGCGTGTACAAGTCCGCACTTGTGCGCCGCCCCCGCCGCTGGTATAATAAGGAAACGATCACACAAGGAGGCAGCACTATGGACTGGACATCCATCGGGCGCAACATCCGCCGCTACCGGCTGGAGCGGGACCTGCGGCAGGAGGACCTGGCCGCGGCGGCAGGGGTCAGCGCCAACTATATGGGCATGGTGGAGCGGGGGGAGAAGACCCCCTCGCTGGAAACGCTGGTGGCCATCCTCAACGCCCTGGAAATCTCCGCCGACATGGTCCTCACCGACGTGGTGGACAGCGGCTACACCGTCAAGCAGTCGCTGCTGGCCGAGCGGGTGGGGCGTCTGCCCGCGGCGGAGCGGGAGCGCATCTACGCGGTGGTGGAGGTGCTGGTGGAGCAGGCCGGCAAGGCTTGACTTCCCGGCCGGCCGCCAGTATACTAAAATGGTAAACCGACAATGCAGCCGGCGGCAACAGGCCGCCGGCTGCTGCTGCGCCGGCTGTCCTGTATAAAAGGATGGCTCCGGCGCTTTTTTGACGCCCGCGGGGCGGATACCACAGAGGAAGGGATGCAACACACACCATGGACAAAAACGAACTGTTTGCCACCATGCCGGTGCCCCAGGCGCTGCGCAGGATGATCGTTCCCGCCGCGGTCAGCCAGATCATCGTGCTGGGGGCGGTGCCCACGGTTCTCTCCAACGTCATGTCCAGCCTGGTGCGCAGCATCGGCCATTCCCGGGAGGCGGGCTTCGGCGTCACGCTGGGCGCCGTGCTCAACATCGTGCTGGACCCGGTGTTCATGTACTGGATCCTGCCCGATGGCCAGCAGGTGCTGGGCGTAGGGCTGGCCACGCTGGTGTCCAACTGCGTCTCCTTCCTCTACTTCCTGGGCATATTGTGGGAGATCCGCAGCCGCAACCTGCTCACGGCGGACCCCCGGGCGGGCCTGCCCCGGCGCAAGACCCTGGTGGCTGTGCTGGGGGTGGGCATCCCCTCCGCCACCACCAGCCTGCTGTTTGACCTCGATTACATGGTGGTGGACAAACTTATGGTGGCCTACAGCGATGCGGCCCTCGCCGCCATCGGCATCGCGCTCAAGGTGGAGCGTCTGCCCCTCAACATCGGCATCGGCATCTGCCAGGGCATGGTGCCGCTGGTGGCCTACAACTGCGCCTCGGGGGACCACCGCCGGATGAACGGCTTCATCCGCCTCTCCCTGGCCACCGGCCTGGTGGTGGCCGCTGTCAGCATCGCGCTGTACGAGCTGTTCACCCCCTGGATCGTCCGGGCCTTCATCGCCGACCCCGAGACGGTGGCCCTGGCCTCCACCTTCCTGCGCATCCGCATCCTGGCCACGCCGCTGATGTTCTTAAGCTTCTTCACGGTCTACCTGTTCCAGGGCTTCGGCATCGGCCGGGTGGCCATGGTGCTGGCCATCCTGCGGTGGGCGGTCTTCAACATCCCCATGCTGGTGCTGCTCAACGCCCTGGTGGGCATGTACGGCATCCTGTGGATCCCCGCCATCGGCGACGGCATCACGGTGCTGCTCTCGCTGGCCGCCTACCTGCGCTGGCGCCCCCGGGCCAGGACAGAAAAACCCCAATAACACCAAAGCGCCCCGACCAAAAGCCGGAGCGCTTTTTGTTTGCAGTTTTAGAGGGCACCCCGCCGCCAGCCGATGAGCTGGGCGCAGACCGAGACGGCGATCTCGGCGGGGGTCACCGCCCCGATGGCAAGGCCGATGGGGGTGACGAGGCGCCCGGGGGCGTCGGCATACCCTTCGGCGGCCAGCTCCGCAAAAAGCTTCTCCCGCTTGCGGCGGCTGCCCATCAGGCCGATGTACCCGGCACCGGTGCCCAGCGCCCACCGCACGGCGGCGCCGTCCCCGGCGTGGCCCCGGGTCATGATGCAGACGGCGTCCCCGGCCCCCGGCGCCATTTCCCCGGGAAACGCCGCGGCCAGGGCGTCAAACCCGGTGCAGACCACCCCTTCGGCGGCGGGAAAACAGGCCGGGTCGGCGTAGTCCGGCCGGTCGTCCGCCACCAGGTAGCGGTAGTTCAGCTGTTCCAGCAGCCGTGCCACCTCCCGGGCCACATGGCCCCCGCCGATCACAAAGACCCGGCCGGGGTCCAGCAGCGGCAGTTCCAGCTGCCCGGATTGGCTGCCCGCACCGGGAGCCGCCAGATAAGGCGCCCCGCCGTCCAGCGGCAGGCAGAAAAGCCCGTCGCCATGCTGCCGCAGCCTTTCCAGCGTCGCCTGCAAAGGCCGGGGGTCGGCGAGGGGGGTAAACAACAGGTCGGTGCTGCCGCCGCAGACCATCCCCACGCCCTGGGGGGCATTCTCGTTAAGCGTTAGATGCCGCAGCCCCGGCAGCGCCTCGCCCCGTATCACTTTCTGGACACAGTCATATTCCAGCGCACCGCCGCCGATGGTGCCCGCCAGCCGTCCAGCCGGACCCACCGCCATCATGGCGCCGGGCCGCTGGGGGGCGGAGCCCTGCACCGCCGCCACCGTGACGAGCCAGACCCGCTGGCCCGCCGTCACGGCCTGCACCGCCGCTTCCCAGAATGTCACCGTCATCGTTGTCCTCCTTCAGGGTCATTCCAACAGCAAAACCGCCCGTGGGTCGATGCCCAGGGATTCGGGCAGCGCCGCGGGCACCCGGTCCCGGGGCAGCCGCCACCACAGGGGCTCGGCGGCGGGGTCCTGCCCCGCAAAACGGAAGAGATAGCACTGCTCAAAGGGCTCCTCCATCGCCCCGGCCCACACCACCGGCCAGCGGTTTTCCCCACAGCCGGGGGCAAAATCGTGGGCCCGCAGCCCCACGGCGGCCAGGGTGTCCGGCACAGGTCGGGCGGTGCGCAGCGTGATGCCCCAGGCGGGCACCGCCACCGTTCGGTCGTCGATTTTCCGGGCGTCGGCCACATTCTTGCAGCCGGTAAGCCGCGCCGCCGCCGCGCTGCCCGGGTCGGCAAAGACGGCCTTGGTGGCGCCGGTGTGCAGCACCCGCCCGCCGTCCAGGATGCAGAGGGTCTCGCACAGGCGGTAGGCTTCGTCCCGGCTGTGGGTCACCAGAACGGTCTGCCGCCCTACGGTGCGCAGCAGTTCCCGCAGCCGGGGCTGGAGTTTGTCCCGCAGAGGGGCGTCCAGGGCGGAGAAGGGCTCGTCCAGCAACAGCAGCCGGGGGTCGGCGGCCAGCATCCGGGCCAGGGCCACCCGCTGGGCCTGCCCGCCGGAAAGCTGGGCCGGGCGGCGGTGTTCGAGGCCCCCCAGCTGGAAAAGGTCCACCGTTTCCCGGACAATACGGTTCTGTTCGCCGCGGCCGCCGCGATTCCTGGCGCCGCAGCGGATGTTTTCCGCCACCGTCATGGTGGGGAAGAGGGCGTAGTGCTGGAAGAGCAGCCCCACCCGGCGCTGCCGGGGCGGCAGGTCGATACCCTTTTCCGAATCGAAGAGGACTTCGTCGTCCAGCACGATGCGGCCCCGGTCGGGGCGCTCCACGCCGGCGATGCAGCGCAGCGTCAGGCTTTTGCCGCATCCCGAAGCCCCCAGCAGCCCGGTGAGGGCGGCGTCCGAGTCAAACTGCACCTGCAGCCGGAAGCGGCCCAGCGTCTTTTGGATGTCCACGCAAAGGCTCACAGGCGGCCTCCTTTCGCCGGGCGTTCCAGCAGGTTGACGGTGAGCAGCACCGCCGCCGAGATGGCAAGGTTCACCCCCACCCAGAACAGCGCCCCCGCGTCGTCGCCGGTGCGCCACAGCTGGTAGACGGTGGTGGAGATGGTGGCGGTGCGCCCCGGCGTGTAGCCGATGAGCATGCTGGTGGCGCCGTACTCGCCCAGCGCCCGGGCAAAGGCCAGCACCACCCCGGCCAGAATCCCCTGGCGGCAGGCGGGCATCCGCACCCGCCAGAAGAGAAAGGTCCCCGAAAGGCCCAGCGTCTGCCCGGCCTGGTCGAGGGTCTCGTCAAAGGCCTCGAAGGCGCCCCGGGCCGTGCGGTACATGAGCGGAAAGGCCACCACCGCGGCGGCCAGCACGCCGCCGTACCAGGTCATGACGAAGGGGAGGCCCCACCGGGCCAGCAGCGCGCCCACCGGACGCCGGTTGCCGAAGACCAGCAGCAGCAGATACCCCACCACGGTGGGAGGCAGCACCATGGGCAGGGTGAGCAGGGCGTCCAGCACGCCCTTGGCCAGCCGGGGCAGACGGGCGGCGTAGTAGGCCGCGGCGATGCCCCCGAAAAAGACCAGTACACAGCTCAGCGCCGCGATGCGCAGGGAATTGAAAAGGGGAAACCAGTCCATGGGAAAGCCTCCTCAGGGGGCGGAAAAGCCCACCGAAGCGAAAATCTTCATCGCCTCGGGGGTGGAGAGGTAATCAAGAAATGCCGCGGCCTCGGCGGGATGGGCGGAACCGTAGAGCACCGCCCCGGGGTAGAGCACCTGACCGCAGAGTTCGGCGGTGGCGGTGTCCACCACGGTGAGCCCGGCACTATAAGCGTCGGTGGCGTAGACGATGCCGCAGTCCACGCTGCCCTGGGCCACCTGGGCGGTGACCTCCTTCACGTTGGTGCCGTAGGTCAGAACCCCTGCCGATGCCAGGGCCCCCTCGTCCAGGCCGTAGTGGGCAAAAATCTTCTGGGTGTACTGGCCCACCGGCACGTCGCTGTTGCCCATGGCCAGCAGAATGTCCCCGGCGGCCAGCCGCCCGGCCAGGTCGTCAAAGCCCTGGATGGACGCGGGATTGCCCTCCGGTACACAGAGGGTCACCCGGTTTTCCAGAAGGTCCAGTCGGGTGGCGGTGTCCACCAGCCCCAGCTCTTCCAGCTGGTCCAGCTGTTTTTCCGCCGCCGAGAGAAAAACGTCGCAGGCGGCGCCCTCCTCCACCTGGGTCTTCAGCGTGCCGGAGGAATCAAAGTTGAAGGTCAGCGTCACGCCGGGATGGGCGGCCTCGTAGGTGTCGGCGATCTCGGTGAGGGTCTCGGTCAGCGACGCCGCCGCAAAGACCACCAGCTCCACCGGCTGCCCGGCGGTTTCCGCCGTGGAGGCCGAGGCGGCCGGGGTGCCGCACCCGGCCAGGGAAAGGGCAAACAGTGCGGCCAGTGCCGCGGCCAGAAGTTTTTTCATGGGGCAATCTCCTTTTATAAAGCCGTCAGGCACCAACCTGCGGGGCTGTTCCCCCTTTTGAGGAAACCGCACAGTCCGTCACGGCGCCCCGCAAAAGGGTCAGGGCGTGGGGCATCTGGTCGAGAAAAACATCCATGCTCTCGTTGCAGGCCTTGGGGCTGCCCGGCAGGTTGATGATCAGCGTCCTGCCCCGGATCACCGAGACCCCCCGCCCCAGCATGGCCCGGGGAGTGATGCGCAGACTGGCCGCCCGGATGGCCTCGGCGATGCCGGGGGCCTGACGCTCCGCCACCGCCAGGGTGGCCTCGGGGGTCACGTCCCGGGGGGAAAACCCGGTGCCGCCGGTGGTCAGGATCAGGTCGGGCTGCCGCTGGTCGCACAGGCGGCGCAGCTCTTTTTCCAGAGCCGGGCGGCCGTCGGGCAGCAGCAGCGTTTCGATGACCTCATAGCCGTTCTGTTTCAGGCGCTCCACAATGGCGGGGCCGCTCTTGTCCTGCCGTTCCCCCGCCGCGCACCGGTCGGAGAGGGTGATCACCGCCGCCTGGAAGGGCAGCGGTGCGGTGCGGGCTTCCACCGTCATGGTATCGCCCACCGCCACCGGGCCGCTCTTCAGTACCTTGGCAAAGACGCCCTCCCGGGGCATGATGCAGTCCCCCACACGGTGAAAAATGGCGCAGTGGCTGTGGCACTCCTTGCCGATCTGGGTGATCTCCAGCAGGGCCTGGCCGCACCGCAGCCGGGTGCCCACCGGCATGGCGCGGAAATCCAGCCCCTCCACCACGAGGTTCTCCCCGAAGGCTCCGGGCTGCACGTTGGCGCCTTTCGCATTGAAGGCCGCGATCTTGTCGGCGCTGAGCAGGCTCACCTGCCGGTGCCAGTGCCCCGCGTGGGCATCCCCCGCAAGGCCCCAGTCGGCCTGCAGTTCGCCCCGGCCCACATTCACTTTCTCGGTGCCCCGGGCCTTGCTCAGGCAGACCGCCCGTACGATTCCTTCCATCTTATCCTCCGATCGTATTCATCGTCTGTTGGCTGCCGTGCCGGGCCCCGAAACAGTGGGCCTCCGGCTTTTCGGCAATGGCCTGCCGGATGGCTTTTTGCAGCGCTTCCGGCCCGGCGCCGCTGCGCAGAATGCCCCGCAGGTCGATGCCGTCGTCATAACAAAGGCAGGGCCGCAGGGTCCCGGTGCAGGTCAGCCGCAGCCGGTCGCAAGACGCGCAGAAGCGGTGGGTCACCGCGTCGATAAAGCCGATGCGCCCCGCAAGACCCGCCGCTTTATAATAGTGGGCGGGGCCGTTGCCCCGGTGCTCGCCGCAGGGGGCAAGGTCGGGCCAGCGGCCGCGCAGCACCGCCAGCACCCGGTCGGCCGTGAGATTCGGGTCGGCCTCCCCCTTGCCGATGGGCATCTCCTCAATGAATCGCACGTCCACGCCGGGATCGGCGGCAAGGTTCGCCAGGGCCAGCCACTGGTCGGCGGTCTCGGGCAGCAGCACGGCGTTCACTTTTACCGGCAGCCGTCCGGCCGCCTGCCGTACCGCCGCCACCACGGCGGCCACCGGGTAGTCCCGGCGGGTCAGGGCGTGGTACTGGCCGTCGTCCAGCGTGTCCAGGCTCACGTTCACGGCGTCCAGCCCGGCGGCCAGCAGCGCCTCCAGCTGGCCCCCCAGCAACAGGCCGTTGGTGGTCAGCGTCACCTGGCGGGTGCCGGGCAGATTTTTGAGCGCCGCCACCAGGGCGGGCACATCCCGCCGCACCAGCGGTTCGCCCCCCGTGAGCTTGAAGGTGTCAATGTCCAGGCTCAGCGCGGCTTTGGCAATTTCCACGATCTCCTCGTAGCGCAGAATCTCCTCGTGGCGGCGCAGCGGCACCCCCTCGGCGGGCATGCAGTAGCGGCAGCGCAGGTTGCACCGGTCGGTGAGGGAAATGCGCAGATAGCGGATGACGCGCCCGTAGTGGTCAGTCATGGACGGGCCTCCGCCTGGTAGTGGCCGCTCTTGCCGCCGGATTTTTCGAGGAGGCGGATGCCGTCAATCCGCATGGCCCGGTCCAGCGCCTTGGCCATATCGTAGACGGTGAGCAGCGCCGTGGACACCCCGGTGAGGGCTTCCATCTCCACGCCGGTGGGGCCCACGCACTGGACGGTGCACTCCGCCCGGATGGCGTGCCGGTCCTCGAGAAGCTCAAAGGTCACGGCGCTTTTCGTCAGGTTGAGCCGGTGGCAGAGGGGGATCAGGTCCGCCGTGTGCTTGGTGGCCATGATGCCCGCCACCTGGGCCACCCCCAGCACGTCGCCCTTTTTGGCGTGCCCGGCGGCAATGACGGCAAAACAGTGGGGGGACATGGTGATGAACCCCTCCGCCACGGCGGTGCGCCGGGTGGCGGGCTTTTCGCCTACGTCCACCATGACGGCGTTGCCGGCCGGGTCAATGTGTGTCAGTTCCATAGTTTCTCCTTTATATAACGCCCTGCGGGACTGTTCCCCCTTTTGAGCGTTTACGCCAGCCCTTTTCCAAAGCCACAATTCGGAAAGTGGCATTCCGGGCAGTTCAGGCAGAGCCCGCCCACGCCCAGCCCGGCCAGCCAGTCGGCCGTCACCGGCACATCGGCCAACAGCCGGGGCAGTACCAAATCAAAAATCGTCCGCTTGGCGTACATCACGCAACCGGGCAGGCCGCACACCGGCCGCCCGTCGGCAAGATACCCCAGCATGAACATGGCTCCCGGCAACACCGGCGCGCCGTAGCCCACGATGCGGGCGCCGCTGTTCCGAATCGCCAGCGGCGTGCGGTCGTCGGGGTCGACGCTCATGCCGCCGGTGCAGAGAATCATTTCCACGCCGTCCTCCGCCATTTGGCGGATGGCCGCCGTGATGGCGGCGCTGTCGTCCCCCGGGGTGACGTGGGCCGCCATGGTGCAGCCGTACGCCGCCAGCTTTTCTTCCAGCACCGGCGTGAAGGCGTCCTGGATCAGCCCCTTCTGCACTTCGCTGCCCGTGGTCACCACGCCAAAAGTCCTCGCCCGGAAGGGCCGCAGCTGCAAAAGGGGCTCCGGCCCGGCCACCTGGCGGGCCTGCTCCATAGCGGTCTTTTCAATGACCAGCGGAATGATGCGGGTGCCGCAGAGCTTGCCGCCCTTTTTCACGGCAAACCCCGAGGACCGGGTGGCGATCATCATGCGGCCCAGAGCGTTGACGGCCCGGATGCGCTTTGCATCCGCTAAAAACAGCCCGTCGCAGTCGGCGGAAAG
This sequence comes from uncultured Subdoligranulum sp., assembly GCF_963931595.1. GTDB lineage: Bacteria > Bacillota > Clostridia > Oscillospirales > Ruminococcaceae > Gemmiger. The sequence goes on along the minus strand of NZ_OZ007030.1, from coordinate 2,539,086 downwards.
CTCGATCTTGCCTTCTTTCGGCTCCGAGGCGGTCATGTGTTCGTTCCGGCAGAGGTCCCGCAGGATCTCGGCGGCCTCGTTCTCGTGGAGCATGGATTCGTCCTTCTCCCAGACGTAGAGGTGCTCCTTGCCGCAGCGCAGCAGCACGGGGATATCCTCGGGGGTCACGATGTGGCCCTTGCGGAAGATCGGGCCTTTGGAGACGCCGGGAATGATCTGGGTGATGTCGTGGCAGAGTACCTGGCCCACGGCATCCCGGGTATCGATGAGTTTCATACGGAGTACCTCCCGAACGGCGCCGTTGCACAAAGGGGGCGCCGGTGTTACAATGGTGTAAAGCAAAAAAGGGGGAGAGCAGATGCAAACCAACAAGGCAGACCGGCCCTGGATTGTCGTCCGGGGGGCCGGGGACCTGGCCACCGGCACGATCTTGCGGCTGCACCGGTGCGGCTTCAAGGTGCTGGCGCTGGAATGTGCCGACCCGTCGGCCATCCGGCGCAAAGCGGCCTTCTGTGAGGCGGTCTGGCAGGGCAGCACCACCGTGGAGGGGGCCGTCTGCCGCCGCATTGAACGGGCGGAAGAAGCCGCCGCCGTCTCCGCCGCGGGGGAGATCCCTTTGCTGGTGGACGAGACCTGTGCCGCCGCAAAGCTCCTGCACCCGGCGGCGGTGGTGGATGCCATCCTGGCCAAGCGGAATCTCGGCACCCACCGGGGCATGGCACCCATCACGGTGGGCCTCGGCCCCGGGTTTACGGCGGGGCAGGACGTGGACGCCGTGGTGGAGACCATGCGGGGCCACAAGCTGGGCCGGGTGATCCTGGAGGGCACAGCCATTCCCAACACCGGCGTGCCGGGCAACATCGGCGGGTACACGGCGGAGCGTGTCATCCACGCCCCGGCTGCGGGACCCATGGAGTTTGTCCCCGACGAAACCGGCACCCTCATTGACATCGGCGCCGTGGTCCGCAAGGGCCAGTGCATCGGCCGGGTGGGCGGCGTGGAAGTCCTGGCCACGTTGGACGGCGTGCTGCGGGGCATCATCCGGCAAGGCTATCCCGTCACCAAGGGGCTGAAAATCGCCGACATCGACCCGCGCCTCGAACAGGTGCACAACTGCGACACGGTGTCCGACAAGGCCCGGGCCATCGCCGGGGGCGTGGTGGAAGCGCTGCTCTTCCTCGCCGAGGAGTGTGGCATCCCGCTGCTCTAGCAAGTGTAGCACATTTCCCGGGCAAAGTCACCCGCCCAGCACCCAGGGGGCCAAAAAAGCGTCCTCTTTTTGCAGCGCCCCCACCCAGCAGTCAAAGCCCTGCCGGGTAAGCGCCGCGGCGGCCTGCCGTCCGGCAGCCAATAACTTTTCGTCATCCGCCTGGTTGAACAGCAGGCGGATGTTTTTTTGCGGCAAGGGACACCGGGCGGCGGCTTCCTCGGCACAAAAACACAATTCCTCCACCCCCACGGGGGTGCGGGGCGCCGCGGCCCAGGCGGAGTGCAAAGCGTACCGGTGAACCACCTCCTCCACAGGGCGGCCCAGTGCCGAGAGCCCCACCACAATGAGGGCGTGGGTGGTTCCGGCGGGCAGCACCGGTTCGTCGGGGCGGTGGAGTTTCAGGGGCAGCCGGTGGGCGCCATCCGCCTCGCAGACAATATAGTCCGCCGCCCGGCAGCCTGCGGCGAAAACTTCGGGGGGCAGGGCGGTCCATTTTTCCCCGGCGGGCACCCCGGCGCAGACGACACCGGGCGCTGCCAGCGCCGCCGCCAACCGGGCCGCCGTGGGGGCGGCCAGCCGCAGCCGGCAGTCCTCGGGGGCGGCAGGGTAGATGTGGGTGGTGGTGGTCCACAGCACCGAAAAACCGCAAAGGCGGTGCGCCAGGCTGCGCACCGCCGTGGTTTTGCCGCCGGCGCCCAGCACCGCAATGCAGCCTTTCATGCGGGGTCCTCCGCGGTCAGAAGGCAGGTGTACTGCCCCGCCTGCAAAGCGTAGAGTGCCTCCCAGTTCCGGTCGAGACATTCCCGGCAGTCGCTGTCGGCGGTGTACCGCACACAGGTGCCGCAGCTGGAACTCAGCGCCCGGGGCACCGGCATCATCCGGGCCTGCACGCCCCGTTCCTCCAGCGCCTCGGCGGTGAGCAGGGCGCTCAGGTGGGTGTGGAAGGTGGCAATGTAGTCCCTCATTGTTTCGTCAGGGTCAGCCGGTATTCCTCGTCGGCGGCGGGGGATACCTCCACCGCGTAGCCGCTGTTGTGGGCAAACCGGGTGACGTTTTCCACCGAACAGGGGTTATCCAGCAGCACTTCCAGCGTGGAAGGTGCGTCCTTCTGTACAGCCTTCTGCACCATGACCACCGGCATGGGGCAGGACAGTCCCCTAGCATCGATCATACGTTCTTCTTCTCCTTTTTATAGAGGTTGGCGACGGAAATCACCGCCAGCAGGATCAGGCATACCACGACACCCACCCGGCCGGGCAGCGCCACGCCGCCCGCCGTAAAGGTGCCGTCCGTCATGGCGTCGGCGTTGCCGGCCATGCCGAAGTTGTGGGCCAGGGCGGCGCCCACGATCATGCCCAGCACGGTCACGGCGCTGTCGCCGTTGCCCTCACCGGCCAGGATCAGCTGGCGCAGGGGGCAGCCGCCCAGCAGGATGGACCCCCAGCCTGCCGCCGCCATGCCGAGGAAGCTCCACAGATAATCGTGGTGGGCCACCGGCTGCACGGCCAGGGTGGGCTGGAACCGGCCCAGGATCAGGTTGCCCACCAGCACCACCACGAAGATGGCGCCGAAGCCGCTGAGCAGGTTGAAGTCACGGAACATCACGGCATCCCGGATGCCGCCCGCCATGCACAGGCGGCTCTTCTGGGCCAGGGCGCCCACGGCCAGCCCTGCAATGAGGGCGACGATCCAGGGGGCGTGGCTGGCGCCGGGGCCCTCGGTGGAGAAGAGCAGCACCGACGGCACCGCCAGCAGCAACACCAGCAGGGCGATCATGAAGCCGGGCAGCACAAAGCCGTCGGCGGTTTTCACCTTGTAGGCCCGGCCCAGGGAAAAGCCCTTGCGCAGGCAGCCAACACCCACCAGGATGCCGCAGACAAAGCCGGCCAGGCCGGCCAGCGCCGTGCCGTCACCGCCGCCCAGGCGCAGCACCATCCGCAGGGGGCAGCCCAGAAAGGCCAGCGCCCCCACCATGACGATGCCGCCCAGGATAAACCGCAGCGCCGGCGCCGAGCCCGCCCGGGCTTTGAACTCCTTGCCCGCCAGCGCCATAATCGTGGCGCCCAGCACAAGACCGATGATCTCGGGGCGGACGTACTGGACCTTGGCCGCATGATGCAGGCCCAGGGAGCCCGAGATATCCCGCAAAAAGCAGGCGATGCAGAAGCCCATGTTGCCGGGGTTGCCTAAGGAAACCAGCACCAGGGCCGCCAGGCCCACCACGATGCCGGTGACGGGCACCAGAATGTTGATCTTTTTCAAAAACGATTCCTCCTTGTTCTGACTGCTTTTGACTGCGGCGTTGCGCGCCGCGCCCTGGCTGTGCTACACTGTAGCCAGGATTTTTATGAAGAAAGGGGCTTTGTCATGCCCGCTGTCTACCTGGATCAGGCCGCCACATCCTTCCCCAAGCCGCCCTGTGTGGCGGATGCCATGGCGGCGTATATCACGCAGGTGGGCGCCAACGTGAACCGTGGCGTCTACGGCACCGCCCAGCAGGCGGAACGCACCGTGCTGCGGCTGCGCCAGCGGCTCTGCGCGCTGTTTGATTTCGCCGACCCCACCCATGTGGTGCTCACCCCCGGCAACACCTGGGGGCTGAACCTGGTGCTGGGCGGGGCGCTGCACCCCGGGGACCACTGCATCGTGTCGGCCATGGAGCACAACGCCGTCATGCGGCCGCTCCACCGGCTGGCGGGGCAGGGGGTGACCTTCGATCGCATCCCCTGCGACGAAGAAGGCTTTCTCGACCTCTCCGCCCTGGAAAGGATGTTCCGTCCCAACACAAAACTGGTGGTGCTGGCCCATGCCTCCAACGTGTCGGGCACGGTGCAGGACGCCGCCGCGGTGGGAAAAATCTGCGCCGCCCACGGCGTGCCCTTCTGCCTCGACGCCGCCCAGACGGCGGGCCATCTGCCCCTTTCCTTTAAAGAGCTGGGCCTGGCAGCCTTGAGCGTGCCCGCCCACAAGGGGCTCATGGGGCCCCAGGGGCTGGGGGCGCTGCTGCTGGCGCCGGACTTTGCCAGAGCCCTGGACCCCTACGTGACAGGGGGCACCGGCAGCGCTTCGGACAGCGAGGAGCAGCCCGGCTATATGCCGGACAAATTCGAGCCGGGCACCCAGAACCTGCCCGGCATCTACGGCTGGGAGGCGGCGCTGGCATATCTTGCTGAAATCGGGGTGGAAACAGTCCGCGCCCACGATGTGGCCATCAGCCGCCGGTTCCTGGATGGACTCTCCACCATCCCCGGCGTGGCGCTGAAAGGCCCCAAAGACCCGGCGCGCCGGGTGGGGGTGTTCAGCCTGGATTTTGCGGGGCGGGACAACGCCGAGGTGGCCTACCAACTGGAAGCGGACTACGGCATCCTGACCCGGTGCGGGTTGCACTGCGCCCCCGCTGCCCACAAAACATTGGGCACCTTTCCCCGGGGCACCGTGCGGTTCTCCACCGGCTGGTTCACCAGCGAAGCCGATATCGACGCCGCCCTTGCCGCCATCCGGGCCGTTACCGCAGAATGATCCGCTTGCCGCCCTCCGTCTCGGGCCGCACCACGCCCACCCGCTGGGCGCTGGGCACCGCCCCCTGCAAATCGCGGTAAAGGGCGTCGGCGTCCCCGGGTGCCACGGCCATCAGCAGGCCGCCCGCCGTCTCGGGCCGCACCACGCCCACCCGCTGGGCGCTGGGCACCGCCCCCTGCAAATCGCGGTAAAGGGCGTCGGCGTCCCCGGGGGCCACGGCCATCAGCAGGCCGCCCGCCGTCTGGGGGTCGTAGAGAACATCCTGTACTTCCAGCGGAACCTCGCCGGGGTCCACCGCAGCCTCGGCATAGTGCCGGTTGCGGTACATCCCCTCGGGCAGCAGGCCCATCTTGGCAAATTCCAGCGCCGCGGGCAGAATGTCCACCGCACTGGTGTCGATCTCCAGCTGCACGCCGCTGCCCTGGGCCATCTCGTAGGCGTGGCCCAGAAAGCCGAAGCCCGTCACGTCGGTGCAGGCGTGGACTTCATAGCGCACCATGCAGTCCCGGGCCGCCTTGTTTAAGGTGGTCATCAGGGTGTAGGCGGTCTTCATCACCTCCGGCGGGCAGAGGTCGGCTTTCGCCGCCGTGGTCAGCACCCCGATGCCCAGGGGCTTTGTGAAGAGCAGCACATCCCCGGGGCGGGCGCCGGCGTTGGTCAGCACCCGGTCGGGGTGGACAAAACCCGTCACGGCCAGGCCGTATTTCGGCTCCTCGTCCAGGATGCTGTGCCCGCCCGTGATGATGGCCCCCGCCTCGTAGACCTTGTCGTAGCCGCCCCGCAGCAGGTCGTGGACGGCCTCTTTCGGCATGGATTCGGGAATGCACAAAAGATTCAGCGCCAGTTTCGGCTCGCCCCCCATGGCGTAAACGTCCGAGAGGGCGTTGGTGGCGGCGATCTGGCCGAAGAGATAGGGGTCGTCGGCGATGGGCGGGAAAAAGTCCACCGTCTGCACCAGGGCCAGCTCGTCGGAAACTTTGTACACCGAGGCGTCGTCGGAGGTATCGAACCCCACCAGCAGGTTGGGGTCGTGGCGGGTGCGGATATCCCCCAGCAGCTGGGCCAGCACGCCGGCGCCCACCTTGGCGCCGCAGCCGGCGCAGTGGGCGAGCTTGGTCAGTTTGATGTTGGGTTCCTGTGACATGGCGACCCCTCCCGAAAAAGCGTTATTCCAGCAAAAGAATAACACTCCCGCCCCCAAAGGTCAAGTCGGGTTTGCGGGGCGGGGGCGGTCATGTTATAATAAAATGAAATGGTGTGCGAAAGGAGGCGGTCCGGGTGATCCACATTGCCATTGTGGAGGACGATCCCCAGGTGCGGGAGCAGCTGGTGGGCTATGTGCGCCGGTACGAGCGGCAGTTCGGCAGAATGTTTGATCTGACCACCTTTTCCGACGGGGACGAGATCGTTTCGGACTACCGGGCGGTGTATGACATCATCCTGCTGGACATCGAGATGCAGCGGATGGACGGCATGACGGCGGCGGAGGCCATCCGCAGGGTGGACAAGGATGTCATCCTGATTTTTATCACCAACATGGCCCAGTTTGCCATCCGGGGCTACGCGGTGGATGCCCTGGACTATGTGCTCAAGCCGGTGCCCTACTTTGCCTTTTCCCAGCAGCTGCAGAAGGCGGTGGACCGGCTGCGCAAGCGGCAGACCGTCTTTCTCACCGTGCCGGTGGAGGGCGGTTTGCGGCGCATCGATGTGTCGGCCCTCTATTACCTGGCCAGCGAGGGCCACTCGGTGCGGTTCTACACCGAGTACGGGGACTTTTCCGCCCCCGGCAGCCTGAAGAGCTACGAGGAAAAACTGGCGGGCAAGCCCTTTGCCCGGTGCAACAGCGGCTATATCGTCAACCTGGCCCAGGTGCTGGCGGTGCAGCAGAACACCGTCCAGGTGGGGCCCCACCATCTGCAGATCAGCCGTCCCCGCAAGAAGGCCTTTCTGGAGGCCCTCACCGATTACATCGGAGGGAGCGGAAAATGATCCTGCCTGATATTCCCCGGCTCTACACCGCCCTGGCCGAGTGGCTGGCCTGCCTGCTCTATGTGCTGGCGCTGCCCCGGCGGTTCGGCAAGGGGGCCGCGGCGGCCATCAGCACCGGGGCGCTGGCGGTGCTGGGGGTGTTTTTGCATCTCACCGGCGATGTGCCGCTGGTGTGGTGGATCCCCTGCATGGGGGCGGCGGTGGGCATGATGTACGCCTTCCTCTTCCTCTGCTGCGAGATCCATCCCCGGGAGGCGGGGTACACCTGCGCCCGGGCCTTCATTCTGGCGGAGTTTGCCGCCAGCCTGGAATGGCAGATCCACTGTGTGCTCTGGCCGGGGCGCAGCCCCTGGGCGGTGCCCTCCCTGGTGCTGCTGGCGATGGTGTACAGCCTTGTGTACAGCTTTGCGGGCTGGTACGATTTCCGCCACCGGCGGCCCGAGCGGGGGATGGAGATCACCCGGCGGGCGCTGTTCAGCGCGGTGATCATGGCGGCGGTGGCCTTTGCGGTGAGCAATCTGGCCTTCACCCAGGATGGCCAGGCCACCTTCACGGTGTTTTATATCCGCACGCTGGTGGACCTGGCGGGGGTGCTGGTGCTGTCGCTGCAGCAGGACCAGCTGCGGGAGGACTGGCTCCACCGGGAGCTGGAAGCCATGGACAACGTGCTGCACCGCCAGTACGAGCAGTACCAGCAGAGCCGGGAGAGCATCCGGCTCATCAACCGGCACTGCCACGACCTGAAACTGCAGATCGCGGCCATCCGGGCGGAGCACGACCCCGGCAAGCGGGCGGCGGCGCTGGACGAGATGGAGAGCGGCATCCGGATGTACGAGGCCCAGAACAAGACGGGCAACCCGGTGCTGGACACGCTGCTCACCGCCAAGAGCCTCTACTGCCAGCAGCACGACATCAACTTCACCTGTGTGGCGGACGGGCATCTGCTGGACTTCATGCCCACGGGGGATATCTGCACCATTGTGGGCACGGCGCTGGACAACGCCACCGAGAGCGTCCAGACGCTGCACGATGCCGACAAGCGGCTCATCCGGGTGGCCATCTTTGCCCAGCACGGCTTTGTGATGCTGCGGTTCGAGAACTACTGCGAGGTGCCGGTGCAGCTGGATGCCGACGGCATGCCGCCCCACGGCTACGGGGTGCGCACGGTCCGGGCGGCGGCGGAAAAGTACGGCGGCACCGTGACGGTGCACTGCAAGGACGGCTGGTTCATCCTGCGGGTGCTGCTGCCCGCGGCGGGTTCCAGTGCAAAATAGGGAAAAACTGCAGACCGGTCTGTGCATAATGCACAGACCGGTTTTTTGTGGGGGTTCGACACACTGCACAAAGAAAGACCCGGAAAACCTGTAAGAATTGCACAATACATTTTTGCCCAAAAAGGGGATTGTGAACAAAGTGTGTCACAAAAATGACAGTTTTTGCAAAGGGTGTAGAAATTCTTTGTGGAAATCGTTATAGTAATTTTGTTTCAATGAAGGGAGCGCGCGGCCCTTCATCCCAAAATGTACAACAAGGAGGAAGAAAAACATGTTGGCTATCAATATGGATGATGTCCTGAACGTGCTGAACACGGTAGCCCCCTACCTGATCGGGTTTGCCGTGGTTCTGGTGCTGGCCATCATCGTTATGATCGCCTGCCAAAAGCTGGGCAAAACCAAGAAATATCTGATCCGCAGTCAGGCGGGTCTGGCCATTCTGCTGGCCTTCGGCATCGTTGCCAACCTGGTGGCATTCGGACCCATGTCCACCATGATTTCCCTGGCCACCGGCGGCGGCACCATCTCGGAGGAATCCACCGATGCTGCCACCGAACTGTGCACCGACATTGCGGAAGAGGGCATTGTGCTGCTGAAGAATGACGACAGCACCCTGCCCCTGGCGTCGGGCGACAACGTGAACGTCTTCGGCTGGGCGTCCATCAATCCCTGCTACGGCGGCACCGGTTCCGGCGCCCTGAGCGACGCCTTCCCCATGGTCAGCCTGCTGGACGGCCTGCGCGGCGCGGGCCTCAACCCCAACCAGGAACTGATCGACTTCTACACCAACTACAAGGCAGACCGTCCCGAAGTGGGCATGTGGGCCGGCGACTGGACGCTGCCTGAGCCCGCCGCCAGCCTCTACACCGACGAGCTCATGAACAGCGCCAAGGAGTACTCCGACACGGCCATCATCGTGATCACCCGCGTCGGCGGCGAAGGCGCCGACCTGCCCACCGACATGGCCGCTCTGGCCGCCGGCACCGCCGAGGACGTGGGCTACGACCAGGTGTATGACGACACCCTCAACGAGGGCAACGACTGGGACGAGGGCGACACCTACCTGAACCTGACCAACCAGGAAGAGGCCATGGTGGACCTGGTCTGCAAGAACTTCGACAAGGTCGTCGTGGTGTACAACGGCGCCAACACCATGGAGCTGGGCTTCGTGGATCAGTACCCCCAGATCAAGAGCGTGCTGTGGTGCCCCGGTGCCGGCCAGTCCGGCTTCAGCGGCCTGGGCAACATCATCGCCGGTGCGGTGAACCCCTCCGCCAAGACCACCGATACCTTCGTCTATGACCTGACCGCCACCCCCACCTTCAACAACTTCGGCATGATGCACTACACCAACATGGACGAGTTCGCAGTGGAGGATACCCTGCCTTCCTTCGTCAACTACGTGGAGGACATCTACGTCGGCTACAAGTTCTATGAGACCGCCGCTACGGAAGGCCTCATCGACTACGACAAGACCGTGCAGTATCCCTTCGGCTACGGCCTGTCCTACACCACCTTCAGCCAGACCCTCAACGACGTGACCGAGGCGGACGGCGTCATCACCGTCAGCGCCACCGTCACCAACACCGGCTCTGTGGCCGGCAAGGACGTGGTGGAAGTCTACTACAACCCGCCCTACACCAACGGCGGCATCGAGAAGGCCTCCGCCAACCTCATCGGCTTCGCCAAGACCCAGACCCTGGAGCCCGGCGCCAGTGAGGATGTGACCGTCACCTTCAACGTGGAGGACATGGCCTCCTACGATGACAAGACCGCCAAGGCCTACGTGCTGGAAGCCGGCGACTACGTCATCTCCATCAACTCGGATTCCCACACTGTCATCGACAGCAAGACCTACAACGTGCCCGCCACCATCACCTACAGCGGCGACAACAAGCGCTCCGGCGATGAAGTCACCGCCACCAACCAGTTCGACTATGCCCGCGGCACGGCCACCTATCTGTCCCGTGCGGATCATTTCGCCAACTACGCCCAGGCCACCGCGGCCCCGGCCAGCTACGAGATGCCCGCCGACTCCAAGGCGACCTTCTACAACATCTCCAACTACGACGCCACCACCGATGACGATCCCGACGCCGAGGCCCCTGTGACCGGCGCGGCAGGCGATGTCCAGCTGGTGGATCTGCGCGGCCTGGACTACGACGATCCCGCCTGGGACGGCCTGCTGGACCGGCTCACCGTGGAGGAAATGAACTCCCTGATCTCTCTGGGCGGCTACCAGACCAACAGCATCGACAGCATCGGCAAGGTGCGCACCAACGACTGCGACGGTCCCGCCTCCATCAACAACAACTTCACCGGCACCGGTTCCATCGGCTTCCCCGCCGCTGTGATGATCGCCAACACCTGGAACGTGGATATCGCCACCTCCTTCGGCGACAGCATCGGTCAGATGGCCGAGGAGATGGATGTCTCCGGCTGGTACGCGCCCGCCATGAACATCCACCGCTCTGCCTTCGCCGGCCGTAACTTCGAGTACTACTCCGAGGACGGCTTCCTCTCCGGCCAGATGGCGGCCCATGCGGTCCAGGGTGCTGCGACCCACGGCGTCTACGCCTACGTCAAGCACTTCGCCATGAACGACCAGGAGACCAACCGCTGCGGCATGCTCTGCACCTGGAGCACCGAGCAGGCCATCCGTGAGATCTACCTCAAGCCCTTCGAGATCGCCATCAAGCAGGGCGGCGCCCAGGCTGTCATGTCCTCCTTCAACTACATCGGCAACCGCTGGGCCGGCGGCACCAAGGAACTGTGCCAGACCGTCCTGCGTGACGAATGGGGCTTCCAGGGCTTCGTGCTCACCGACTACTTCGGCGTGTACGGCTACATGAGCGCTGATCAGGGCGTGCGCAACGGCACCGACTGCATGCTGGTCAACTATCCCACCGAGACCAGCATGGTGGGCAGCCTGACCGACGGCAACATCGGCAACAGCGGTCTGCAGGCCATGCGCACCGCCACCCACAACATCCTCTACACCGTGGTCAACTCCCGTGCCTACACAGAGGAGAACCTCAACCCCGGCATGCCTGCCTGGCAGATCGGCGCCATCACCATCGACGTGGTGCTGGTCCTGATCATTGTGGGTCTGGAAGTCGGTGTGGTCAGGAAAGGCTACACCAAGCGCAAGGAGGAAGAGGCCAAAGCCACCGTGCAGGAGAACACCGAGGCCTGATGCCCCGCTTCTGATACGGACATCCTCTGAAACTTCCGTCTAAGGATCACTGGCTGCGCCTGGTTTCTGCTGACAGGCAGACGCCGGGCGCAGCCCTCTTTTGTTAAGGAGCATCTGTAACTATGCCTGATGTCAAAAGCATAATCCGGGAACTGTCGCTGGAACAGAAATGCGCCCTGCTTTCCGGCGGGGATACCTTCCAGAGCCGGGGCCTGCCCCAGTTCGGCATCCCGTCCATCTGGCTGTCCGACGGCCCCCACGGCGTGCGCAAGCAGGCGGGCGCCAGCGACCACCTGGGCATCAACCCCAGCGAGCCGGCCACCTGTTTCCCCACGGCGTCGGCGGTGGCCTCCAGCTGGGACCCCGCCCTGGGCGAGGAGATGGGCCAGGCCCTGGGCCAGGAAGCGGCCGCCCAGAACGTGGCGGTGCTGCTGGGCCCCGGCCTCAACGTAAAGCGCAGCCCGCTGTGCGGACGCAACTTCGAGTATTTCTCGGAGGACCCCTACCTGGCGGGCAAGATGGCGGCATCCTACATCCGCGGTATCCAGAAAAACGGCATCGCGGCCTGCCCCAAGCACTTTGCCGCCAACAACCAGGAGCTGCGCCGGATGGCCAGCGATTCCATCGTGGATGAGCGCACCCTGCGGGAACTCTACCTGACCAACTTCGAGATCGCCGTCACCGAGGGTCATCCCAAGACCATCATGACCAGCTACAACCTCATCAACGGCACCTACGCCAACGAGAACGCCCATCTTCTGCAGGAGATCCTGCGGGACACCTGGGGCTTTGACGGCGCGGTGGTCACCGACTGGGGCGGTTCCAACGACCACGCCCTGGGCGTGAAGAACGGCTCCACGCTGGAGATGCCCGCCCCGGGCCTGGATTCCGCCCGGGAGCTGTGCAAGGCCGTGAAGGACGGCAAGATCTCCGAGGTGGACATCAACGTCCGGCTGGAGGAGCTGCTCAACCTCATCAACGACACCACCGGCGCCCTGGAAAAGGCGCCCAAGACCATCGACTGGGAGGCCCACCACGCCCTGGCCCGCAAGGCCGCGGCGGAGAGCATCGTCCTGCTGAAGAACAAGGGCGACCTGCTGCCCCTGGACCCCGAGGCCAAAATCGCCGTCATCGGCGACTTCGCCCAGACGCCCCGGTATCAGGGCGCCGGGTCCAGCGTGGTCAACGCCCCCAAGGTGGACAGCTTCCTGCAGGTCTTCGAGGAGAGCGGCCTGCACAGCGTGGGCTTTGCCCAGGGCTTCAACCGCCAGGGCAAACCGGACCCCTCCCTCCAGGCGAAAGCCGTGGAGCTGGCGGCCCAGGCCGACGTGGTGCTGCTCTTCCTGGGGCTCGATGAGGTGAAGGAGAGCGAGGGTCTTGACCGCAGCGACATGAAGCTGGCCAAGAACCAGATCGACCTGCTGCTGGCCATCCACCGGGTGAACCCCAAGCTGGTGGTCATCCTCAGCAGCGGCAGCGCCGTGGAGACCGGCTGGCAGAGCCACTGCCAGGGCCTGCTGTGGGCGGGCCTGGGCGGCCAGGCCGGCGCCGGCGCCGTGCTGGATGTGCTCACCGGCAAGGTGAACCCCGGCGGCCATCTGGCCGAGACCTGGCCGCTGCACATGGAGGAGAACCCCTCCTACCACAACTTCGGCGGCCCGGGCCGCAACGTGGAGTACCGGGAGGGCCTCTATGTGGGCTACCGCTACTACCAGACCGCCGGTGTGCCGGTGGCCTATCCCTTCGGCTACGGCCTGTCCTACACCACCTTTGCCTACAGCAACCTGACCGCCACCCCCAACGGTGTGACGGTGACGGTGGAAAACACCGGTGACCGCGCCGGCGACGAGGTGGTACAGGTCTACATCGCCAAACCCGACGCCAAGATCTTCCGTCCTGCCCAGGAGCTGAAAGGCTTCCTGCGGGTGCACCTGGAGGCTGGGGAGAGCCGCACGGTGACCATCCCGCTGGACGACAAGGCCTTCCGCTACTGGAACGACCCCGCCGGCCGCTGGGCCGTGGAGGGCGGCAGCTACGAGGTCCGTGTGGGCGGCTCCAGCGCCGACATCCAGCTGACCGCCACCGTGACGGTGGCCGCCTCCGGGGACGCCAACCCCTACGAGGGACTGACCCTGCCCCACTACCAGAGCGGCCAGGTCCAGGATGTGCCCGACGAGGAATTCACCGCGCTGCTGGGCCATCCCATCCCGGTGTCCAAGGTGGCCATCGACCGCAACATGACGCTGGGGGAGATCGGCCATGCCCGCAGCCCGCTGGGCTGGCTGGTGCATGTGATCCACAAGCATCTGCTCATGAAGAGCCTGGAGAGCGGCACCCCCGACCTGAACCTGCTGTTCAACTACAACATGCCGCTGCGTGCCATCGCCAAAATGACGGGCGGCATCGTCAGCATGGGCATGGTGGACGCCCTGGTCATGGAGCTCAAGGGCTTCTGGATCATCGGCATCGTGCGTCTGCTGGTGGAATTCGTGAAAAATGACCGCGCCAACAAGGCGATGGAAAAGCGCCTGGCGGAAGGAGGACACAAGCAATGAAACTGTGGAACGCCTTTGCCGAAAAACACCCCGCCGCCGCCCAATGGGTGCGGGAGGGCGGACTTTTCGTCATCGTCAGCAACCTGATCACGGTGCTCAAGTACCTGCTGCTGCAGTTTTTGCCCGCGGCCTTCGCGGGCCTGGGGGACGCCAGCTTCGGCTGGCCCGGCATCCCGCTGACGCTGTTCGGCGAGACCTTCCAGTGGAACATCCTGGGCTATGACCAGGAACACGGCGGCCTTGCCTACTTCTGCGCCTACATGGTGGCCATGGTCATCGGCGAGTGCATCAACTTCCCCATCCAGCGCAACTTCGTCTTCCGTTCCAACGGCAAGCTGGGCCCCCAGATCGGCTGGTATCTGGCCGCCTTCTGCCTCATCACCTGCATCGTCAACTCCATCAACTGCATCTGGGTGGCGGTGGCCGGCCTGCTGGTGCCCGATTTCATCTATAACATCGGCACCACCGTCCTCAACGGCGGCATCTCCATGGTGGTCTTCTTCTTCGTGAACAAGAAGATCTTCCCCGCCGCCAAGCAGAACTGAGACATTCCCTTTCTTCCCATAGAAAAGCGCCCCGCGGGCGGAAAACCGCGGGGCGCTTTGTTTTGTTTCAGGGCAGCCAGTCCATCCAGCTGCGGGCAAAAAGATTGTCCTTCAGGCAGACAAAATAGAAGGCCCCGTGGAGCGGGATGCCCGCCAGATCGAACCGGGCCAGGCGGCCCCCGGCCAGTTCCCGGGCCACCGCCGCCTCGTAGAGGAAACTCACCCCCAGCCCGTCGGCGGCCAGCGCTTTCAGGATGGCGAAGTCGCTTAGGGTGGCGGCGCCCACCACGCCCCAGTCCAGCCCCACGATGAAGACCGCGTCCAGGATGATGTTGGTCACGGCGCCGATGCCGGTGACGCACATGCCCAGCACCGGCTTGCCGGACACCCGCACGAAGTCGCAGAACAGCTGGGACAGCCCCTGGAAAAGGCATCCCAGGGCCACGATGCGGTAGTAGGCGATGGCGTAGGGGTAGGCGGTGTCGGTGACGCCGAAAAGCACCAGCAGCGGGTCGGCCAGCACCAGCAGAAAGACGGTGAGCAGCACTTCCCAGCCGCAGACCAGCACAAAGGCGTTGCCGAAGGCCTTGTGCATCCGCCTGGTCTCCCCCTGGCCGGAGAGCAGGCTGAAGAAGGTGGCGCCGCCGGCGCTGCACATCAGCCCGAAGGCCATCATCATGTAGGAGAGGGGAAGCAGACCGACAGGCCCGCCAGCGCGGAGGTGCCGTTGACGTTGCCCACGAACATCCGGTCCACAATGTTGTAGATGGCGGTGATGAGCAGCGAGATGGCGGCGGGAATGGAAAACCGCAGAATCATGGGGAACAGTTTGCCGTGGAGATAGTCCACCTGGTTTGCCTGCATAGCAAGACCTCCGTAAAAAGTTTAGTTTCCTAAGTATCGGGGGCGCAAAAGCGCTGCCGGGAAAAACCGGCAGCGGGATTCAGTGCATATTGTCCAGCATTTGTTCAATGACCCGGAAGAAGACCTCCAGGTCGGCGGCGTCCACGTCCCGGGTCAGCTCGGCCTCCAGCCCCTGGATGTCGGCCATGACGGCGGCACGGTAGGCCAGGGCCTTGTCGGTGACGACGATCCGCTTGCGGCGGGCGTCCCGGGGCAGGGGTTCCCGGCGGATGAGGCCGTCCCGCTCCATGGATTTGAGCAGCTGGGTGGCGGTGGAGGGGCGCAGGCTGAACTCGTCCTCGATATCCTTCTGGAAGACATCGTCCTGCTGGGCCAGCAGAAAGTGCAGCGCCCGCCCCTGGGACCCTCTCATCCTGCCGTGGGTGGAAAAGGCGTCGATGCGGCGGCGCAGCTTGTTGGACAGCTTGCTCACATACCGCGCGGCGTGACGGTCGTGCTGCATGGTTCTTCCTCCTTATACTTAGGTTCCTAAATAAAGATGGCCCAAAAACCCGCCCCTGTCAAGGGGCGGGCGGGAAAATGTTGAACAGTCCGGCTCCGGCGGTGCGGGAAAATCCCGCAGCCTTTTATCCGAACACCTGTTTGCGCAAACGGCAGGCGGTGGGGGTGGCGGCAAGGCCCCCCTCGGCGGTCTCCTTCAGGGTGGGGGACATGGTGTTGCCCACCCGGCGCATGGCCACAATGACCTCGTCGGCGGGGATGCGGCTGGAAATGCCCGCCAGGGCCAGTTCCGCCGCCATGAAGGCGATGGCCGCCCCGGCGGCGTTGCGCTTGATGCAGGGGATCTCCACCAGCCCGGCCACCGGGTCGCAGACCAGCCCCAGCTGGCTCTTCAGGGCGATGGCCACCGCGTCGTCCAGCATCTGGGGCGTGCCGCCCGAAAGTTCCACCAGCGCGGCGGCCGCCATGGCGGCCGCGCTGCCGCACTCCGCCTGGCAGCCCCCCTGGGCCCCGGCCAGACAGGCGTTCTCGGCAATGACCAGCCCCACGGCGCTGGCGGTGAACATGCTCATGACGCAGTCATGTTCGGTGGCGCCCCGCTCCTCCATGGTGAGCAGCACAGCGGGCAGGATGCCGCAGCTGCCGGCGGTGGGGGCCGCCACAATGCGGCCCATGGCGGCGTTCAGCTCACTGACGGCCAGCGCCCGGTAGAGCGCCCCGCCCAGCACCGGGCCGGTGAGGTTCTGCCCCGCCTCCACCCGGCGGCGCATTTTCGCGGCGTCCCCGCCGGTGAGGCCGCTGGTGGACCGCAGGTCGGGGTCACAGCCCGGCTCGATGCAGGCCGCCATGACCCGGAAGTTTTCCTCCATGTGGCGGAACACTTGCTCCTCGGTCTGTTCCAGCTGGGCGGCCTGCTGGCGCAGCACCAGCGCCGACAGCGGTTCGTTTGCCTGTTCGGCGGCCAGGACCAGCCCGGCCAGGGAATGGTAGTTCAGTTCTTCCATGGCGTCCTCCTTTCCTTCAGGGCAGCAGCATGACGCAGAGCAGCACGGCGGGCAGCGCCCGGATGCGGGCGGCCAGGATCTCGTCCAGCCCGCCGTCCATCTCGATGGTCATGACGGCCTCCCCGCCCTTCTGCCGGCGGGAGAGGGAAAAATTGCAGATGTTCACGCCCCGGTCGGCCAGAATGTCGGTGACCTGGGCGATGACGCCGGGACGGTCCCGGTGCTGTACGATGAGGCTGGGATGCTGGCCGCTGATCCGCACCGGCATGCCGTTGATGGCGTCGATGAGGATGTTGCCTCCGCCGATGCTGCATCCCCGCACCGTCACGGTACCTCCCCCGCGCCCCGTCAGGGTGAGCAGGGCGGTGTTGGGATGGCCTTCGGGCAGCTCCCCGGTGGAAAGGTCGATGGCCAGCCCTTCCTCCCGGGCGATCCGGGGCGAAAGCCGCAGCCGGGCGTCGTCGGGGTCCATGCCCAGAATGCCGGCGATGAGGGCCTTGTCGGTGCCGTGGCCCTTGTAGGTCTTGGCAAAACTGCCGTAGAGTACGATTTTGGCGGCGACGGGCTGGTCCTGCAGCAGCTGCCGGGCAATGTGCCCGATGCGCGCCGCCCCCGCCGTGTGGCTGCTGGAGGGACCGATCATGACCGGCCCGATGATGTCGAATACGTTCACAATACTTTCCACCCCTTTCCGGAATATGGGCAAATTGTACCACAACCGGGCCGCAAAAACAACCGCCGCGCCCCGGGTTCCGGCGGGCGGGGAAATATGCTATAATAAAACAGAATCTGTGGTATAGGAAAGGAAGAGAACTATGGCATCGACCTCCCACGGCGGCCAGGTGGATTTTTCCACCGGCGATGTGCGCCGCGGCATCCTGGACGTGGCCGCCCCCATGCTGGTGGCCCAGGTGCTCAATCTTTTGTACAACATTGTGGACCGCATCTACATCGGCAAAATCCCCGGGGAGGGTACCCTGGCCCTGGCCGGACTGGGCCTGTGCTTTCCCATCGTCACGCTGGTCACCGCCTTTGCCAACCTGTTCGGGGTGGGCGGAGCGCCGCTCTGCTCCATTGCCCGGGGCCAGAAGGACGATAAAACCGCCGGCAAGATCATGGCCAACGCCTACTTCATGCTGGTGGTCTGCGGGCTGGTGCTCACCGTGGTGGGGCTGGTCTTCCACAAACCGGTGCTCTACCTCTTCGGCGCCAGCGACGACACCTACCGCTACGCCGCCGACTATCTGGTCATCTATCTGCTGGGCACCGTCTTCGTCATGACTTCCCTGGGCCTCAACCCCTACATCAACAGCCAGGGCTTCGCCCGCATCGGCATGCTCACCGTGCTGCTGGGCGCCGCCGCCAACATCGTGCTGGACCCCATCCTCATCTATGCCTGCGGGCTGGGCGTGCGGGGCGCCGCCATCGCCACCGTCATCTCCCAGGGGCTGTCCGCCGCCTGGGTGCTGCGGTTTTTGACCGGCCCCAAAACCGAGCTGCGCCTGGTTTTCCGGGGCTTTTCCCCCGACTGGGCCTGCATCCGCCGCATCACGGCGCTGGGCACCTCCAGCTTCGTCATGTCCTTCACCGACAGCCTCGTCCAGGTGGCCTGCAACGCCACCCTGCGCACCTTCGGCGGCGACCTCTACATCAGCGTCATGACGGTCATCAACTCGGTGCGCCAGATCGCCCAGACCCCCGTCATGGCCCTCACCGACGGCGCCTCCCCGGTCATCAGCTACAACTACGGCGCCCGCAATGTGCCCCGGGTGCGTAAGGCCATCCGCTTCATGACCCAGCTGGGCTTCGGCTACACCATGCTGATCTGGGCGCTGATCTCGCTGTTCCCGGCGGCCTTCATCATGATCTTCAACCATGACCCCGACCTGCTTACCGCCGCCGTGCCGTCGCTGCACATCTACTTCTTCGGCTTCGTCATGATGGCCTTCCAGTTCAGCGGCCAGAGCGTCTTCAAGTCGCTGAACAAGCCCAAAATGGCCATCTTCTTCTCGCTGCTGCGCAAGGCCATCATCGTGGTGCCGCTGACCCTGCTGCTGCCCCACATTGCCGGGCTGGGCGGCAACGGCGTCTTCCTGGCGGAACCCATCTCCAACTTCATCGGCGGCCTTGCCTGCTACATCACGATGCGCTGCACCGTCATGCCGGAGCTGAAACGGATGGAAGCCCCCGCGGAGGCCGCCCGTTGACCCCCCTCTCGGTCCGCCCCGCCAACCCCGGCGACCTGCCCGCCCTGGCAGCCATCTACCGGGCGGCCCGGGCCTTCATGGCGGCCAGCGGCAACCCCACCCAGTGGGGAACCACCGACCCGCGGCCCGAACTCCTGCGGCAGGACATCGCCCAAGAGCAGCTCTATGTGCTGTGTGACGGGGACACGCCCCGCGCCGCCTTTGCCCTGGTTCCGGGGGAGGACCCCACCTACGCCGTCATTGACGGCGCCTGGCTCAGCGACGCCCCCTACGCCACCATCCACCGGCTGGGCAGCGACGGCACCTGCCACGGTGTCTTTGCCTCGGCCATCGGCTGGGCGGCGGCCCGGCAGCCCCATCTGCGCATCGACACCCACGCCGACAACCACATCATGCAGAAACTGATCGCCCGGGCGGGCTTTCGCTGCTGCGGCATCATCCATGTGGCGGACGGCAGCCCGCGCCTTGCCTACGAACGCCTGCCCGGCTAAGGGCGGAAGGAGGGACCCCTCATGCTGCAAACGCTGCTGACCCCGGCGGGGGAGCGCCTGTCCGGCACACCCTGGCCGGACTATCCGCGTCCCCAGTTCCGGCGGGCGGGGTGGATGAACCTCAACGGCTTGTGGGAGTTTGCCGTCACCGACGGCGGCAACCCGCCCAGCGAATTTCCCCGGGAAATCCTCGTCCCTTTCTGCCCTGAGTGTACCCTCTCGGGCATCGGCGCCCACTACGGCGAGGGCCAGACGCTGTGGTACCGGCGGCGGTTCACCCTGCCGGAAGGCTTTGCCAAAGACCGGGTGGTACTGCACATCGGGGCGGCGGACCAGCTGCTGGGGGCCTGGTGCAGCGGCACGCCGGTGGGCCGCCATCTGGGCGGCTACGAATCCATGACCTTTGACCTCACCGACGCTCTGCGCCCCGGGGAGAATGAGCTGGTACTGCGGGTGCGGGACGATCTGCGCAGCACCGTGCTGCCCTACGGCAAGCAGGTCTTGCAGCGGGGCGGCATGTGGTACACGCCGGTGTCGGGCATCTGGCAGACCGTCTGGCTGGAAAGTCTGCCCGCCCACGCCATTCCCGGGCTCACCATCCGGGCGGACGACCGGGTGGCCCTGCTGGATACCGGCGACTCCACCCAGGAGGGCACCGTCACGGTGCAGACACCCCAGGGCCCGCTGACGGTGCCGCTGCGCACCGGGCGGGCGGCCATCCGGCCCGAGGCGCCCCGGCTGTGGAGCCCCGCCGACCCCTACCTCTATGAATTCGCCATCGACACCCCCACCGACCATGTGGAGAGCTACTTTGCCCTGCGCAAGCTGACCATCGGGCAGGCCGGGGGCCATCCGCGGCTCTGCCTCAACGGGGAGCCGGTGTTTTTCCACGGGGTGCTGGACCAGGGCTACTACTCCGACGGACTCTTCACCCCGGCGGACCCTGCCTGCTACGAGCAGGACATCCGCACTATGCAAAACTTGGGCTTCAACACGCTGCGCAAGCACATCAAGGTAGAGCCGGAAATTTTCTACTGGCTCTGCGATAAACTGGGGATGTTCGTCTTCCAGGACATGGTCAACAACGGCGACTACGCCTACTGGCGGGACACCGTCTGGCCCACCCTGGGGTTGCAGCGCCGCCGCAGCGACGCCCGGATGCACCCCGACCAGAAGACCCGCCAGGCCTTCTACGACGGCATGGCGGCCACGGTGGCCCAGCTGGGAAACCACCCCTGCATCGTCTGCTGGACGATTTTCAATGAGGGCTGGGGGCAGTTTGCCTCCTCGGCAGCCTATGCCCGGCTGCGGCAGCTGGACGATTCCCGCTTCATCGACACCACCTCGGGCTGGTTCCGGGGCGGCGACACCGACGTGGACAGCCGCCACATTTATTACGGCCCCTGGCGGCTGCGGGCCAAGGACAAACCCCTGGTGCTCTCCGAGTTCGGCGGGTGCTGTCTCGCGGTGGAGGGCCACCGCTTCAACCCCGACAAAAGCTACGGCTACAGCACCAGCCGCAGCCCGGCGGAACTGCAGCAGGCGCTGAACCGGCTCTACACAAAAAAGGTGCTGCCCGCGGTGGCGAAAGGTCTCTGCGGGGCCATCTACACCCAGCTATCCGACGTGGAGGACGAGGTCAACGGCCTTGTGACCTACGACCGCCGCGTGGTAAAACCCGACCCCGGCGCGATGCGGGCGCTGGCCGGGCAGCTGCACCAGGCCTTTGCCGCATCCTGTACCGGAAAGGAGCTTACCCATGCCCACCCACAGTGAACATCTGCGGTATCTGCGCTTGCTGGCGCAGCAGTTTCCCACGGTGGCGGCAGCCGCCAGCGAGATCATCCGCATCGAGGCGGTGCTGCAGCTGCCCAAGGGCACCGAGCATTTCATGAGCGACCTGCACGGCGAACACGAGGCCTTTGTGCACATTCTGAACAGTGCGTCGGGGGTCATCCGCGAGAAGATCGACACGGTGCTGGGGGATTCGGTCTCCCCGGCGGAGCGGGCCGACCTGGCGACGCTCATCTACTACCCGGCCCAGAAGCTGCCCGAGCTGAAAGCCGAGCAGACCGATCTGGCGGCGTGGTACCGGGTGACGCTTTTGCGGCTCATCGAGCTGTGCCGGTTTGTCTCCAGCAAGCACACCCGGGCCCATGTGCGGGCGGGTCTGCCGGAAAGCTGTGCCTACATCCTGGACGAGCTGCTCCACGCCCATTTTGAGGACCACGACAAGGACCGCTACTACGGCCAGATCATCGACAGCATGCTGCGCCACGACCGGGCGGACGCCTACATCACACGCCTGTGCGAGATCATCAAGTGGCTGGCGGTGGACCGGCTGCACATTGTGGGGGACCTGTTCGACCGTGGCCCCCGGCCGGACCGGATTCTCGACAGCCTGATGGTCCACCACCAGGTGGATATCCAGTGGGGCAACCACGACGTGGTGTGGATGGGGGCGGCCGCGGGCAGTCCCCTCTGCATCCTGACGGTGCTGAAGACCACCCTGGCCTACAACAACACCGACACCCTGGAAAGCGGCTACGGCATCAGCCTGCGGCAGCTGGAGCGGTTTGCCCAGCGCACCTACGGCGCTTCCGACGTGACCCGCTGGCTGCCCCACACCGACGCCCGCAACGCGGCGGCGGGGGACCTGACGGCCACGGCGCGGATGCACAAGGCGGTGACGATCCTCATGCTCAAGCTGGAATCGGAGGTCATCGAGCGCAACCCCGACTTCCGCATGGAGGAGCGGGACTGGCTGAAACGCATCGACTGGCAAAAAGGCACGGTGCGCTGCGGGGACAGCGAGTACCTCCTGCTTGACCGGGATTTCCACACCGTGACGCCGGAAAATCCCACGGCCCTCACCGCCGAGGAGCAGCAGGTGGTGGACGGGCTGGTCCGCGCCTTTGCCGAGAGCGAGCGGCTCCAGCGCCACGTGCAGTTTCTGTACGCCCACGGGGCGCTCTACAAGATCTGCAACGGGAACCTGCTCTACCACGGGGCGGTGCCCATGACCCAGGACGGCGAATTTGCCGCCCACGTCTATGAAGGCCATTCCTGGAGCGGCAAGGCGCTGTTTGACTACTGCGACCGGCGGGCTCGGCAGGGGTATTTTGCCCCGGCGGGCAGCGCGGCGCGGCAGGCGGGGCAGGATTTTCTGTGGTATCTGTGGTGCGGGGCGCAGTCGCCGCTCTTCGGCCGCAGCGCCATGACCACCTTCGAGCGGCTCTACATCGCCGACCCCGCCACCCACGTGGAGGTGAAGGACCCCTACTACCGGCTCATCGACCGGCCCGAGACGGCGGACAAGATCCTGGCGGCCTTCGGGCTGCACGGCGAAGGCTGCCACATCGTCAACGGCCATGTGCCGGTGCGGGCCATCGAGGGGGAAAGCCCGGTGAAGGGCGGCGGCAAGCTCATCATCATCGACGGCGGCTTCTGCCGGGCCTATCACCAGCGCACCGGCATTGCGGGGTACACGCTGGTCTGCAATTCCCGGGGACTGATCCTGCGCACCCACCAGCCCTTTGAGAGCATGGAGAAGGCCATCCACGAGGACGAGGACATCGCCAGCAAGAGCGAGTATATCTACACGGCGCCCCGGCGCATCCAGGTGGCGGACACCGACGAGGGTGTGCGCAAGCGGGAGCGTGTGCGGGACCTGGAGGCCCTGGTCAAGGCCTACGAGTGCGGCCTGATTCCCCAGGGCCTGCGGGTGTAACGGGGTAAAAAACCGGACGGCGGGCCGCCCGGCAGGGCGGCCCCCTGTTTTGTGAAAGTTGTAAAATCTGCGCGGAAACGGGCAAAAATTCTTCCTTTTTTTGTCGGAATATGGTATGCTGGAAGTACCTATCAAGATGGGAGCTATGCCCCCGGGCGCCGCTGGCAGGGCTGCGGCCCCTGCCCGGAAGTTCTGCCCGCCGAAGGAGGAACCCGTATGAAAAAAACCATTGTAAGTCTCTTCTGCGTCCTGGCCCTCTGCCTGGGCCTGCTGCCCACCGCGGCGCTGGCGGCGGGAGAAAGTGACCTGTATGTAAGCGGTCAGCTAATTACAGAAAGCGGCTGCTATGAAAACCAAGATGGAACTTGGACAAAGGTTGACGGTGCAGAACCTGCCAGCGGTCAGTTTTACTACGACACCAGTACCGCTACCCTCACGCTGAATAATGTTTCAATTGTGGGAGGTGCATTTGATGGTACAACACTCGGTGCGGGAATCTGTGCAAAAACCAAGAATGAACAAGCTTTGTCAGTAACGATTAACTTAATAGGAACAAACACCGTTTCCGGCAGCTATGGAATCTATGTGAGTGGAGATGGTGACTCAGACCTGATTATCACTGGTTCCGGCAGTTTGTCTGCAGAAGGAACAGGAAATGGCTATGGGGTAGGGATTCAGGTATCAAGCAGTATTGGGTACGCAAACCTTACCATTAATGGAGTTGACGTTTCAACCGCAAATGGAAGTGACCGGGGTATCTATTTTCGCTCCGGTACCAACAATTCCAATGCTGCTCTTACAGTAAATGGCGGAAAACTGACGGTTAGCGCTGATTACGGAATTACTTATCAAATTGGTTCGAATGCCGGCGGCGGCATTCCTAGCCTGACCGTCACTGACAATGCTGTGGTGGACGTGCAGACTGGTGGGTTTTCGATTAATTCTACCGCTGCTTTTCAAGTTGGAGCAGGTGGAGAAAACACCGGCGGCATCGTCTGGAACGGCAGTAACGGCACCGTCTACGGCAATGTGACCCTGCAGAACGACCTCACCGTTGGTGCGGGCGAAACCCTGACCATCCCGGAGGGGGCCTCTCTGGACACGAACGGCAAGACCATCACGGTGCAGAGCGGCGGCAACCTGGAAGGCAAACCCACCGGCAGCGGCACAGTCGTTTACGCCCCCACCATCACCACCCAGCCCGCAGGCCAGGAAGTGACCGTGGGCCAGACCGCCACCTTTACCGTGGCCGCCACCGGCACCAGCCCGACCTATCAGTGGCAGTACAGCACCGACGGCGGCGCAACCTGGACCAATATTCCCGGCGCAACCAGCAATAGCTGCACTACAGATACCACCGCGCTGGACATGAACGGCTACCAGTACCAGTGTGTGGTGAGCAACACGGCGGGCACCGTCACCAGCGTCGCCGCCACCCTTACTGTCCAATCGATCCCCGTCGCATCCGTGACGCTGAATAAAAATACCCTCTCCCTGGTGGTGGACGACACCGAAACCCTGACCGCCACCGTGGAACCGAAGAATGCCACCGACCAGACTCTGACCTGGAGCAGCGATAAGCCTGAAATCGCCAAGGTGGAAAACGGCGTTGTCACCGCCGTGGCCTCCGGCACCGCCACTATCACCGCCACCGCCAACGGCGGCAGCGGAATCTCGGCCACCTGCGAAGTGACGGTAGAACCCAAGACCTACACCATCCAGGTGGCCCCGGCCGAGCTTACCTTCGATGCCGTCCAGGTCGGCTACACCCAGCCCGCGGCCCAGACCGTCACCATCACCAACACCGGCAACCAGCAGGTCACCGTCAAACTGCCCATCGCCACGAACTTTGACATTGCGGCAGGGAAGGGCTTCGAGAACGGCAGCGCCACGATTGAACCCAACGGCACCGCCACCTTCACGGTGCAGCCCAAGGCGGGCCTGGCCGTGGGACAGTATGCGGAAGAACTGACCGTCAGCAACCAAAACGCCGGTGAAGTCAAACTCACCCTCACCTTCAAAGTCAACCCGGTGCTCGTCTCCGGCCTGACGCTGAATCAGAATACCCTCGCCCTCTTTGCGGGGGACAGTGCCACCCTCACCGCCGCCGTGACCCCCGAGAACGCCACCAACAAGACCCTGACCTGGTCCAGCAGCAATACGGCCGTGGCCACGGTGGACCAGAGCGGCAAGGTCACCGCCGTGGCCCCCGGCACCGCCGCCATCACCGTCACCACCAACGACGGCAGCGGCAAGGTCGCCTCCTGCCCCGTCACCGTCACCGCCAAGACCTACGCCCTCACCATCGACCCGGCGGCCATCGGCTTCGGCACCGTGCAGCCCGGCTACACCCAGCCCGCCGCCCGGGAAATCACCGTCAGGAACACCGGCAACCAGACCCTGACCCTCACCCAGCCCACCGCCACCAAATACCTGGTGGGCAGCCTCAGCCGGCTCACCCTGGCCCCCGGCGAAACCGCCACCTTCACGGTGCAGCCCAAGGCCGACCAGCCCGTGGCCGTCTACAACGAAACCATCCTGGTGGTGGGCAACGGCGGCGCCGGGGCCAGCCTCAACCTCTCCTTCACGGTGGAAAAGGCTTCCGGCACCTCCTCCGGCGGGGCTTCCTCCTCTTCCTCCGCCACAACCACCACCGAAAAACGCACCCTCCACTTTGATACCAACGGCGGCCTGCCCCTGGACGATGTGGTCCGCGGCCTGGGCGCCCCCGTGGAACTGTGGCCCTATACCCCTGTGCGGGCGGGCTACCTCTTCCAGGGCTGGTACGCCGACCAGGCCCTGACCCAGGCCGTCAGCAGTGTGGTCCTTACCAAAGACACCACCATCTACGCCAAGTGGGCCGTGGACCCCGCCGCCACCGCCGCCCCGAGCGGCAGCGGTTCCGGCACGGGCAGTTCCGGCAGCTCCGGCAAGGGCAGCGGCAGCCAGGGCGGTACCACCATCACCGTCACCCCGGCCCCCACCGCCAGCCCCACGCCCACCCCGGAACCTACGGCTACCCCCACCCCCGAACCCACCGCCACCCCCGAGGCCTCGGCGGAACCTGAAACCGATACGGACACTGCCTCCTTCCCGGTGGTGCCTGTGGCCGCCGGCGTCATCGTGCTGGTGGTGCTGGTGGGCGGCATCGTCCTCTACCGCCGCTTCCACGACTAAACCGGCGTATCTGAATCCGCCATAAAACAACCCCGCCCCGCGCATTTCAGCGCGGGGCGGGGTTTTGCGTATTCAGGAAAGTTCAGGCGTCGTGCTGCCCGAATTGCAGATAGTGCTGGGGGTCCCAGCCGCAGGCCTTGGCCATGCGGGTCAGCAGGGTGTCCCCGGCCTCGTGGAGTTCCTCCACCAGCACGTCCTCGGCGATGCGCCCGGCGTGTACGATGATGGCCCGGTCGAGGAAATGCTCCACGTCCTCCAGGTAATGGGTGGTCAGCAGGATGGTCTCGCCGCCCCGCAGCGTGCCGCTCATCAGCTTGAGGAAATCCTTCCGGGTGAAGGGGTCCTTGCCCAAAAACGGCTCGTCCATCAGGTAGTAGTCGGCGTGCTTGGCAAAGCCGGCGGCCAGCTCCACCCGGGCCTTCTGCCCCGTGGAGAGATGCCCGATCACGTCCCGGCCCGAAAGGCTGAAAAAGTCGAGAAATTCTTTGTACCGCACCTCGTCGAAGGCGGGGTTCAGGTCGGCCAGCATGGCGCCGTACTCCGCCGCCGTCAGGGTGGGGTAGTAGCTGCCCTCGCCGGTGATGTAGCTGATCCGCTCATACTGGGCCGCTGCGGGCTTGCCGTCAAAAAGTGCCTCCCCTTTGGCGGGCAGAAGCCCTGCCATGGAGCGCAAAAGGGTGGTCTTGCCGGCGCCGTTTTCCCCCAGAATGCCCACGATCTGGCCCTCCGGCACCGTGAAATCCGCACCCAGCAGGCCCACCTCGGCCCCGTGTTTGCGGTAGGTTTTCCGCAGATTCTTTACTTCGATCATGGCAGCAGTCCTCCGTCCTTTTGCAGTGTGTCAAAGGTGATGTAGCGGTCGTCGTGCAGGTTGCGGGTGGTGTAAAAGCGCGCCCAGTCCCGCTCGGCGCCGGTCTGCAGTTTGCCGATGTAGGTCACATGGCCGCTGTCCAGCTCCACCACCCGCAGCTCGATGGAGTCCTCGGTGGGGGAGCGCAGCGTGGCGCTGCCGCCGATGTTATAGACATACTCGCTCTTGGCCAGCAGCATCTTGTCCCCGGCTTCGTTCAGCGCCACCGCGTCGGGCCGCAGGAAAATGTCGTCCTCCATCAGCTTTGCCAGCGTGAATTTTCCGTTCTCCGCCCGCAGCAGCACCAGCCAGCCGTCTTCCGCTGTGATGGTCAGGAAGGCTTCGCTGTCAGTGGTGCGGGGCAGCAGTCTCGTGGTGGCCGGAAGAATGTCCGACCAGTCCTCCGCCTCGCCCAGCTCCCGGTGATCGGTGCAGCTGCCCGCCGCGTTCACCAGGTCGGCGCAGAGCATGTTCTCCGCCGTGCGGTAGAGGAGCAGCGTGGACCCGTCCGCCATGGATGCCCCGGCCAGCGCCTCCTGGGCGTCCTCGGGGCAGTAGAAGGGCTCCAGCGTGCCGAATTCGGTGGAGGCGCAGAGCACCTCCCGGTCACGGACCAGCCCGTCCCGGGGCAGGGCAGCGACCTCGTCCAGCGTCAGCCCCTTCGCCCGGTAGAGCCCCGGCACCCGGCCCAGGGTGTCCTGCTCCCAGCAGACGCCGTACCCGGCGCCCAGCGCAAAGCAACTGCCCCCGGTGGGGTCGAAGGACCAGGCGGTCTCGGTTTCCATGCCGGCGCCGTTCCAGTGGAAGTCGTAGCCGCCGTCCAGCTCGCTCACCCACACCGTGTCGGGGCGCACAATGGCCGAGGCGGTGGCGTAGGTGTCGGCGTCGGTTTCCCCGGCAGCCAGCCGGATGACGGTATTGTCGGGCAGCTGCAAAGTGTACATCCGCAGCACCCGCTCCACCGGCACCGAGAGAATCTTGCTGCCGTCCGAGCCCGACCCCGTGAAGGTGGCCGCGGCGTTGAGGGTGTCCCGGTCCTGGGGCGGCGCCACATAGCTGCGGCTCACCAGGTACCAGGGACGCAGCCCCTGCTCCACGGCGCGGTAGGGGGCGTCCAGCTCCATGCTGGCCCGGATGGCGCCGTCCTGCAATGTGAAGTGGAGCAGGTCATACCCGCCGCGCCAGGCGATCTGCCCCGACAGGGTGAAGCCCGTAAGCTCCGAGGCGTCGGCGATCTGGTCCTGCAGCGTGGGGGTGATGGCCCGCCAGCCGCTCTGCAGCCAAAGGGATGCCCCGCCCACCGCCGCCAGCGCCGCGGCGGTGAGCACCGCCAGCCTCGCCAGGGGGTGAAAACGTTTCTGCCCGTTTTTCATGCGAGGAAACCTCCTTCCAGCGGGTCAAAGGTCAGGTAGCGGGTCTTCTGCTGGTAGCTGTACCCGTCGTAGTATTGGCCCCAGTCCCGTTCGGTGCCGGTGTGCAGCAGGCCCTGGTAGCGGGTGCCGCCCGCCAGCGGCCGGACTTCCAGCAGGATGCCGTCATCCGGCGGGTTGCCCACATCGGGGGCGGGCAGCGAAGTGTAGTGGTACCAGCCCAGCAGCAGGGCATTGCCCTCGGCGTTGAGCACCGCCGCCGCGGCGGTGTTGGCGGGGTCCTGATCCTCACAGTGAACGATGGTGAACTGGCCGTCCTCCGCCCGGAGCGCCG
Source organism: uncultured Subdoligranulum sp. (assembly GCF_963931595.1). Lineage (GTDB taxonomy): Bacteria > Bacillota > Clostridia > Oscillospirales > Ruminococcaceae > Gemmiger. Next base: position 2,510,270 of record NZ_OZ007030.1, on the reverse strand, counting down.
CCAGTTTGGAAGTGCGCTCTTCCGTCACAGCCGGGCCAAGGTCCTTGCTGTACAGGCTCACTACGGCATCCCGGTCGGTAGTGCGGACCTTCACCTCGGCGCCGTAGACATCCGACGCGGGCAGGCTGGTCACCTGCCGGTGGTCGGTGCGGTTGCCGTCCCCGTCCACCAGGTCGGCCCACACCGTGTTGTCGGCGTCCAGATAGAGCAGCAGCGAGTACCCGTCCGCCATGGCCGCGCCGGTCAGGGCGTGCACGGCGTCCTCGGGGCAGTAGAAGGGCTCCAGCGTGCCGAACTCGGTGGAGCCGCAGAGGATCTCCTCCCCGCCGCGGGTGCCGTCCCGGGGCAGGGCGGCAATTTCTTCGGTGGTCAGGCCGTACATCCGGTAGAGCCCCGGCGCCCGGCCCAGATAGTCCTGCTCCCAGCAGACCACCGGCACCCCGTCCAGCGCAAAGGGACGCATGTCCACCACGCTGTCCGGCCAGCTGGCCCGGGCGTCGTCGTCGGGGTCGTTCCAGTCAAAGTCGTAGCGGTAATCCAGCTCGTAGGGGTGGTCGGTGACCCAGCTCTCCACCATCACCGGGTCCTCCAACGTGTACTCCCCGGCGGAGATCCGAACATACCGCTCCTCCGCGCCGGGAAACTGCACCTTCAGGGTGTACATCCGGTCCAGCCGGGTGGCCACCGTCTGCAGCGTGCGGGGGCCCGCGCTGAACTGGGGCACCTCGCTGGCGCCGCGGTCGGCGCCGGCCCGCTCCGCCGTGGCGATGGCGTAGGTCTGGTCGGTGTTCACGATGGGCCGGTTGAGGAAGGGGGCCTCCCCGTCGCCGAAGACCATGGCGGTGTCCAGATAGCCGTCATGCAGCGAAAAATGCAGGCTGTCCGTCAGATGGTTCCAGTTGATCCGGCCGTTCAGGGTGAATCCCCGCAGGGCGGCGGGGTCCCCGGCCAGGTCCTCCAGCGTCACGTCCACGGCCCGCCAGCCCAGCCGCAGCCAGATCGTGCCGGCCGCCAGCAGGGCCAGGGCCAGCGCGCCCAGGGCGAGAAAGGTGCGGCGGAATCGGTTGGTTTTGGGCATACAGACCCCTCCTTTCAGGCCGGTTCGGCGCGGCGGATGGCCCGCAGCGCCCACCACAGGCTGAACACCACCAGCACCACCAGCACCGGGACGGTCCGGGAGAGATCCCGGCCCAGGCTTTCGTTGAAGCCGAACTGGATGTAATACTGTTCGCTCCGCAGCAGCGTCAGGCAGCATACGCCGCACACCGCCCCGATAACCACCGCCGCACCCCGGCGCCAGCCCCGGTGGAGCCGCACGCAGGTCAGCAGCAGGGCGGCGGCCAGCAGCGTCACCACCAGCAGGGCCAGCTGCAAGGGATTCCGGGGCAGCAGCCAGTAGATGGAATCGCTGAGCAGCACCTGCTCGTAAAGGCTCTGGGCGGGCATGGCGGCGCCCAGTTTTTCGAGAGACCGGGCGGAATCCATAGCCTGCACCGGGAAAAAGTAAATAATGTAGAGCACTACCTGCAGTGCCGCCACCCCCAGCTGCAGCACAGCGGCGGTGAGCACCTGGGCGGCCAGCCGGGCGGCGGGGGGCATGGGCAGCGTCAGCCAGGTGTAGCTGCACTTGGAGCGCTTCCAGTCGTTGACGGCGGGCCCGGCCAGCAGCCCCGCCAGCAGAAAGACCAGCAGGAACACCCAGAGCTGCATGCCTTCCTCATAGCAGGCGGCCAGCCCCATGCCCAGCATCTGGGGCCGGGAGGCCTGCCACAGCAGCACGGCCAGCTGTTCCGCCGCAAAGGCGGCACACAGGATGCCGTAGGCCCGGCGGGCCAGCCGCCAGTTCCACCCGGCCAGCGAAAGAATCTGTCTCATACCCAATACTCCTTTTCTCGTTGTCCGGCAAGCGTATTACTTGACTAATACACATGCCGCAAAAAAATCATTCGTCGCCCCACAGCTCGCTCACCAGGGCGATCACCTTCTTGTAGCTGAGCTGGTTTTCCTTGGCCTCGTCCACAAACCGCTGCACCAGCCCCCGGGTCAGCTCCTCCTCGATGGCCCCCCGCAGCGCCGGCGTCAGCCGCACCACGCTGCCGTTGTTGCCGTCGGTGTAGAGGTAGCCCTCCTCGGTCATCAGGCGGTAGGCCTTCTGTGCGGTGTTGGGGTTGATGCCGGTCTGGGCCGCCAGCTCCCGGCGGCTGGGCATGGGGTCGCCGTCCTGGACGGTGCCCAGCAGGATCTGCCGTTTGAGGTACTCCGCGATCTGCTGATAGACGGGCGCGCGGTCGTGGAACCGCAGCCCGCTGAAACTGACCATGGGATCACCTGCCTTTCCGTGTCGTTTGAGTGTATTATACCCATAGTACACAAGCCTGTCAACCCCGGTTGTCGCCCTCCGGCGGGCGGCAAAGGGCTGTCCGGGGGCGTTTTGGGGCCAAAAGGGCGGATTCCGGCGCAAAAACAGGGCAGTTTCCACAAAGTTGACACAATATTTTCAGCACTTTGTTACGATTGGAGCCTACAATAACGATAAAACCGTGTAAAGGGGGAGACATTTTTCTATGATAACGGTGGAACACCTGACCAAACGGTACGGCGACTTCACGGCGGTGGACGACATTTCCTTCACCATCGGGGAGGGCCATATCTACGGCTTTCTGGGTCCCAACGGTGCCGGCAAATCCACGACGATGAACATCATGACGGGGTGCCTGGCGGCCACGTCCGGTGAGGTGAAGATCGACGGGTACGACATCTTCGAGCAGGCGCGGCAGGCCAAGCAGTGCATCGGCTACCTGCCGGAGATCCCGCCGCTCTACACCGACGAGACGCCCCGGGAGTATCTGCGCTTTGTGGCGGAGGCCAAGGGCATTGCGGGCAAGGAGATCCCCGGCGAGGTAGACCGGGTCATCGGGGAGGCCGGCCTGACCCAGATGCAGGAGCGGCTGATCCGCAACCTGTCCAAGGGCTACCGGCAGCGTGTGGGCATTGCCCAGGCGCTGCTGGGCAATCCGCGGTACATCATCCTGGACGAGCCCACGGTGGGCCTGGATCCCTTGCAGATCATCGAGATCCGCGACCTGATTCGGCAGCTGGGGCAAAAGCATACCGTCATTCTGAGTTCCCACATCCTCAGCGAGGTGCAGGCCATCTGCGAGAGCGTGCTGATCATCGCCCACGGCAAGCTGGTGGCCTTTGACACGCCCCAGAACCTGGAGCGCCGCCTGGCCGAGAACAACCGCCTGACCATTACGGCGGAATGCGGCGAGGAGCAGCTCCGCTCCATCCTGGACGGCACCAAAGCGGTGGCCTCCTACACGGTGGACGCGGTGCCCCAGCCCGCGCTGCCCGCCGCGCCCGCCGCGGAACCCGAGACCCCGGCGGAACCCGAAGCGGCTCTCGCCGAAAACGCCGAGCCCTCCGCCGAAATCCCGCCGGAGGACGGCGAGACCACCCTGGCGGCTCCCGCGGAACTGCCCGGCGCCGCGCTGGCCGCAGAACCCGAGGCCCCGGCGGTCTGCCAGGCCACCCTGACGCTGGCCGGCGACCCGGCGGCTGCCTGCCGCGCGGTCTTCTTCGCCTTTGCGGGGGCGGGCTGCGCGCTGCTCCAGATGACCCCCATCAAGGCGGATCTTGAAAACATCTTCATTGAACTGACCGAGGACGAACCGTCCGGAAAGGAGGCGACAGCCCATGAAAGCAGTGTTTAAACATGAACTGAGCCTCTACTATCACGGGCTGCTGGCCTATGTGTTCGGGGCGTTTTTGCTGGAATTCATCGGCATCGGCGCCATGATGTACAACATCAACCGGGCCGTGGCCAACTTTGAGTATGCCCTGGGCACCTTCTGCATCGGCTTTGTGGCGCTGGTGCCCATCCTGACCATGCGGGTGCTGGCCGAGGAGAAAAAGCAGAAGACCGACCAGCTGCTGTCCCTTTTGCCCATCACCGGGGTGGACATCGTGCTGGGCAAGTACTTTGCCATGGCCGTCGTCTTTGTGGCGCCCATGATCGTGGCCTGCATCTATCCCTTCATCTTCTCGCTCTACGGCGATGTCTACCTGCCCACCTCCTACGGCGCGCTGTTCGCTTTCATCTGTCTGGGGCTCGCCCTCATCGCCATCGGCATGTTCATCTCCTCCCTCACCGAATCCCAGGGCATGGCCGCCGGCATCTGTGTGGTGGTCATGCTGTTCTGCTACTACAGCGCGAACCTTGCCGACTACATCTCCTCCACCGCCTTCAACGTGGCGGCGCTGCTGGTGCTGTCGGCGCTGCTGGCCCTCATCGTGCGCAAGCTCACCCGGTCCGATGCGGCGGGGCTCATCATTCTGGTGCTCTGCGTGGCGGCGGTGGGCATCACCTGGCTGGTCAGCCCCGATTCCCTGGAAACGCTGCTGCCCGACCTGATGAACAAACTGTCTCTGTTTGAGCGGTTCTACACCTTCGTCAACGGCGTCTTCGACGTGACCGCCATCGTCTACTACGCCAGCGTGGCGGTGTTCTTTCTGTTCCTCTGCGTACAATCCTGGGAGAAAAAGAGGTATAACGGATGAAAAACAGCTTACAAACCAAATGGCGGGCCGCCCTGGCCCGCAACCGGCAGGCGCTGACCACCCGCACGGCCCGGGTGGGCGGCTACAGCTTCGTGATGAGCCTGGTGGTGCTGGCTATCCTCATCGCGGTGAACGTGCTGGCCTCCAAGCTGCCCACCAGCTGGACCCAGTTTGATATCTCGGCCGCCCAGCTCTACTCCCTCACCTCCGACACCAAGGTGGTGGTCACCAACCTGCAGCAGGACGTGACCATCTACTGGATCTGCCAGGCCGGCAAGGAGGATACCGTCACCGAAAAGCTGCTGGACCGGTACGCCGAACTCTCCGACCACATCCATGTGGAGAAGAAGGACCCCGATGTCTATCCCACCTTCGCCCAGCAGTACACCGACGAGACGGTGGCCAACAACTCGCTGGTGGTGGAATCCGGCGACAAGAACCGCTACATCGGCTACGACCAGATCTACCAGGTGGAGGCCGGCGACTACTACAGCGGCGGTTCGGTGTCCCAGTCCTTTGACGGCGAGGGTCAGATCACCTCGGCCATCGACTATGTGATCAGCACCGACCTGCCCCAGGTCTACCTGCTCAGCGGCCACGGCGAATCTGCCCCCTCGGACACGTTGTCCGACGAGCTGACCCGCAGCAACTACGAGACGGTGTCGGACTTCTCGCTGCTCAACGTGGACGCCATCCCCGACGACTGTGACCTGCTGCTCATCAACGCCCCCACCAGTGATATCTCCGACGAGGAGCTCACCATGCTGCGGGACTACGTGCAGAACGGCGGCAAGCTGATGGTGCTCTCCGGCCCGCAGAAGGACGCCGACCTGCCCAACCTGCAGGCGCTGCTTTCCGACTACGGCGTCACCGCCACCGACGGCGTGGTGGTGGACCCCAACCGGGACTACTACGCCTTCGCGGCGCCCTACGTGCTGATGCCGGAAATTGAATCCTCCGACATCACCGATCCCCTCACCGAGGGCGACTACCATGTGATCGTGCCCATCGCCCAGGGCCTGACGGTGGGCGAAGCCTCCAGCGGCGCCACCGTGACGCCGCTGCTCAAGACCTCGTCGGATGCCTTCTCCAAGGCGGCGGGCTACGCCATGACCACCTACGACAAGGAGGACGGCGACACCGACGGTCCCTTCACGCTGGCAGTCTCCGTCGAGGACGCCTCGGGCGGCCGGATCTTCTGGGCGGCCAGTGACTATCTGCTGGACGATCTGTACAACTCCTACTCCTCCGGCGCCAACCTGGACTTCGTCATGAACGGCATGTCCTGGATGATCGGCCAGACGGACGGCGTCTCCATCCGCAGCAAGTCGCTGGACTACAACTATCTGACCATCAGTTCTTCGTCGGCGGCCTGGCTCAAGGTCTGCATGATCGGCATCATTCCCGTCTGCTTCCTGCTGCTGGGCGTGGATGAAGTAGTGCGCAGGAGGAAAAAGGTATGAATCGACAGAAAAAACTGGTCGTCCTGATCGGCGTGCTGGTGGTGCTCTGCGCCGTCATCACCATCGTGTCGGGGGTGCAGAAGCACATCGACACCATCTCCACGGTGGATGAGGAGATCTACGCCACCGCCGAGAGCGCCCTCACCGACGTTTCCTGGACCAAGGACGGCAGCACGCTCCACTTCGTGAAGGAAAACGACACCTGGCAGGATGCCTCGGACGCCGACTTCCCCATCGACCAGGACAAGATGAGCGACTTCCTGGACCATTTCGAGAGCGTCCACGCCAGCTTCATCATTGAGAATGTGGAGGACTACGGCCAGTACGGCCTGGACAATCCCTCCTGCACCATCACCTTCACCAGTGCGGACGGCACCACCACCCTGCAGATGGGCGACTACTCCACCATGGACGAAAAGCGCTACCTGACCCTGGGGGACGGCACAGTCTACCTGGTGGACGATGACCCCGAGCAGTATATCGCCTCCGACCGGGACGACCTGATGCGCCAGGACACCATCCCCGATTACGACACGCTGGATTCCATCGTGGCCACCGGGGAGAGCGCCTTCACGGTGGAGCACCACCCCGATGAGGAGCTGACCTACACCGACGCCTGCGAGTATTATCTGAACGATAACGGCAGCTACAAGGCCCTTTCCACCAGCAAGGTGGAGGACTTCATGACGACGCTGAAGGACCTGGACCGCACCGACTACAAGACCTACACGGCGGACGATTCGGTGCTGGCGGACTACGGCCTCGACGCGCCGGCGGTGACCTTCACGGTGAGCTACACCACCGAGGATAAGGAGCAGGGCAGCTTCTCCCTGGCCTTCGGCAAGAAGGGGGACAACTGCTATATGCGGATGGACGATTCGCCCATCATCTACGCGGTGGACAGCGACACCTACACCAATGACATCGCCGACACCGGCTACGACACGCTGCGCCCCGACGAGGTGCTGTCCCTCAACTGGGACGGTGTGGAGAGCATCGACTTCACCATCGACGGCACCACCTACACGGTGGAGAAGAAGGGCGACACCTACAAGATCGGCGACGACGTGGTGGAGTTTGACGATGTGCAGAGCGCGGTGGACGGGCTGAAGGTCAACGAGTTCAACACCGAAACGCCCGCCAAGAAGGAGGAAGCCTCCTTCACGGTGCATCTGGACAACGACAGCTTCCCCCAGCTGACGGTGACCATGTACCAGTACGACGGCGACAACTGCCTGGTCCAGCTGGACGGCACCACGCTGGGCTATGTATCCCGGTCGCTGGTGGTGGACCTGACCGAGGCGGTGAACGCCATCACGCTGGGACTGGACAGCTGAAGCTTGCGTGCTCAAAGAGGGGAACAGTCCCGCACGGCGGTGCCTGACGGGCCTGTTCCCCCCCTTTGGATTCCCCCTCGACAAAATTTTACCCAAAACCGCGCACTCGTCGCGAACTCCTCGCACACAATTTTGGGTAAAATTTCCCTGGCGGTGTCCGTTCCTGCGGCGCATCTCCGCAGGAACGGACCGGTTTACAATTCTCCCATAGGTTGCCTGAACGGCAAGAGAGCTCCGTGCCCGAAAGGGCACGGAGCTCTCTTTGTATCAGAAAAACTTGACAAAACCCCGGAATTGTCAGGACACCGGGGCCAAAATAACAGTGTTTTCGACGGGTTTCGCAGTGGTATGCTATACATGATATGCGGCCGCGTGCATAACAGGGCACCCCGGCCGCGTACAAAAGGACTAGCAATATTTGGAGGTGCACCCTTATGGCACAGAATCCGTCGCTCAAGAACGCCGCCATGGCGGCCGGGCTGGAGCAGGTCCTGCACTATCTGGAAAAGGACCCTGAAACCAACATTCCCAAGATCATGAAACTCATCGATACCGTCACGCCCAAGGACTGGTATGTCAAGCAGCGGGCGGGATTCCGCCAGGCCATCGAGGAGAAGAACAACTGGTACCAGCTCATCATGAAGGTGTACGAGCTGGACCCGGGGGTGCGGCAGGCCTTTTTCCGCAACTTCATCCTCAACGCCAGCCTGCTGGGCAGCGCCCGGCAGGACGAGGTGAGCCGCAGGGAAAACTGCAACGTGCCCTGGGCCATCCTGCTGGACCCCACCTCGGCGTGCAACATGCACTGCACGGGCTGCTGGGCGGCGGAGTACGGCAACCGGCTCAACCTGACCTTTGAGGAGCTGGATTCCATCGTCACCCAGGGCAAGGAACTGGGCACCTACATGTACATCTTCACGGGCGGCGAGCCGCTGGTGCGCAAGAAGGATGTCATCGCCCTCTGCGAGAAGCACAGCGACTGCGAGTTCCTCAGCTTCACCAACGGCACCCTCATCGACGAGGATTTCTGCCGGGAGATGCTGCGGGTGAAGAACTTTGTGCCCGCCTTCAGCCTGGAGGGCTTCGAGGAGGCCAACGACTCCCGCCGCGGCCAGGGCGCCTATGAGAAGGTCCAGAAGGCCATGAAACTGCTGAAAGCCCACAAGCTGCCCTTCGGCATCTCGGCCTGCTACACCAGCGCCAACTACGCCGATATCAGCAGCGAAGCCTTCTTTGATTCCCTTGTCGAGGCGGGCGCGCTGTTTGTCTGGTTCTTCCACTACATGCCGGTGGGCAGCGGGGCCGCGCCCCAGCTGCTGCCCACCCCGGAACAGCGCACCGAGGTCTACAACCGCATCCGCGCCTTCCGCAAGACCAAGCCCATCTTCTCGATGGACTTCCAGAACGACGCCGAGTATGTGGGCGGCTGCATCGCGGGCGGCCGGCGCTACCTGCACATCAACGCCCGGGGCGATGTGGAGCCCTGTGTCTTCATCCACTATTCCAACGTGAACATCCGCAACTGCACGCTGCTGGAAGCGCTGAAATCGCCGATTTTCATGGCCTACCACGACGGCCAGCCCTTCAACGGCAACATGCTGCGCCCCTGCCCCATGCTGGAAAACCCCGAAAAACTGCGGGCCATGGTCCACGCCACCGGCGCTGTCTCCACCGACTACGAATCCCCCGAGGCGGTGGACACCCTCTGCGACCGCACCACCCCCTATGCCGAAGCCTGGAAGCCCCAGGCCGACAAACTGTGGAGCGAGAGCCACCCCGGAAAAGCAGAATAACCCCCTCAGGAACGGAGGATGTGCCCCCAGGGATTCTGGAAGAGCAGCCAGTACAGCTGGTTGACCAGGGCTTCCTTCTCGGCGTCGGTGCGGGGCGGACGGTCCATCAGCAGCCCCAGGATGCCGCAGGCGTAAAAGGTGAGGAAGGCCTCCTCGTCGGCGGGGGACATGGCCAGGTTAGGATGCATGCGGTGGAGCATATCCTGCAGGTAGGTGGTGAACACCTGCACCAGCCGCCGCTCCAGCTGTTCCCGCCATCTGCTGGCCAGAAGGTGCTGCAGCGTCTGGCGGTGCTCCGCCGTGTAGTCCACAAAGAGCCGCAGCGCCTTGCAGGGATCGTCGGTGTGCAGGCTTTCCTCCATCAGGTGCTGGGCGCCCTGGCGGGTCCACCAGTCCACCACGTCCAGCACATCCTCAAAATGGTAGTAAAAGGTCTGGCGGCTGATGCCGCACAGTGTCACCAGCTCCTTGACGGTGATCTTTTCAAGACTCTTTTTCTCCAGCAGCCGGAGCAATGTCTCGGTGATCTCCCGCTTCACATCTGCGCCCATGGCTCCTTCCCTCCCTTTCTGTATTCGGCTATTGTAGCACAAAGTTCCTGTTGCGTCAAAACAAAAACGCCCTGCTGTTCTGCACAGCAGAGCGTTTTTTGTATGCGGAAGTTTCAGGAATGGAGCAGGTACCACACGGCCCCCACCAGCCCGGCGTCATTCTGCAGCGCCGCGGCGGTGACGGTGAGCCCCTCGGCAAAGGCGGGCATGACGGCGGCCTTCACCTTGTGTTCCAGCGGCTGGATCAGCAGTTCCTGCTGGGCGCTGACGCCGCCCCCCACCAGGATGCGCTGGGGGTTGAAGATATGCACCATCCCCGCCAGACCCTGGGCGATCTCGTCGATCCAACGGTCCAGCAGGGCCAGCACGTCGGCGCGGCCCTCCCGGGCAGCTGTAAAGATTGCCCGCCCGTCGGTGAGCGCCGGGTCCATGGCTTTGGCAGCCCGGACCAGCGCCGTGGTGGAGGCGTACCGCTCCCAGCAGCCTTTGGCGCCGCAGGTGCAGTCCACCCCGTCGATGGCATGGGTGCGGTAGTGGCCCATCTCGCCGCCCAGACCCCGGGCGCCCTCCAGCAGCCGCCCGCCGGTGAGGATGCCCCCGCCGATGCCGGTGCCGATGGTGATGCCGATGACATCGGTGCAGCCTTTGGCCGCACCCACCCAGGCTTCGCCCAGACACATGCAGTTGGCGTCGTTGGCCACCGTGACGGGCAGATGGAAGTCCTCCTCCAGACGGGCCTTGATGGGGGCGCCCACCCAGCCGGGCAGGCTGCCGCAGGTGCCCGCCACGATGCCCTGGCGGCTGTCGATCTGGCCGGTGGCGGACACGCCGATGCCGGAAAGACTGTCCCGCCGCCCGGCGGTGAAGTCGGCGGCGGCTGCCCGCACGGTGTCCAGGATGGGAGTGCGGTAGTTATCAAAGCTGACGCTGCGCTCCGCCCGGTCCAGCACGGCGCCGGTCCCGTCCACGAGGCCCAGCTTCACCGCCGTGCCGCCGATGTCGATGCCCAGATAGAGTTTGCTCATGGCTGCTCCTTTATTTCAGGTCCTGGATGGCCGCGGTGAACCGGGCCGTGATCTCGGCGGGACGGGTGATGGCACCGCCCACCACCAGGGCGTAGGCACCGGCCTCCAGCGCCTTGCGGGCCTGCTCGGGGTAGTGGATGTGCCCCTCGGCAATGACCTTGGCCGGGCACTCTTTGGCCAGCTTGGCCACGAAGTCGAAGTCGATGTCGTTGATGCCGGTGGTCTCGGGGGTGTAGCCCCGCATGGTGGTGCCCACAAAGTCGGCCCCCGCCTCGGCGCAGGCCATGGCCTCCTCAAAGGTGGCAATGTCCGCCATCAGTAGCTGGTCGGGGTACTTGGCCTTGACCTCCCGGATGAACTCCGGCGCGGTCTTGCCGTCAGGGCGCAGGGCGCTGGTGCCCTGCACGGCCAGGATGTCCACGCCGCAGGCAACCAGGGCGTCCACCTCGGCCATCGTCACGGTGATGTACATGGGGGTGCCGGGATAATCCTTTTTGATGATGCCGATCACCGGCAGGTCCACCACCGCCTTGATCTGGGTGATGTCCCGCACGGTGTTGGCGCGGATGCCCACCGCCCCGCTCATGGCGGCGGCCTTGGCCATCAGCGGCATGACGCCGCCCTCGGGGGTATACAGGGGCTCGTTCTCCAGCGCCTGGCAGGAGACGATGAGCCCGTGATGGATCTGGTTGAAAATCTGTTCCTTGTTCATCGAAAACACGCTCCTTTTACAGCATCTCGATCTTCACCACGGCCTTGCGGACGTGGTCGCACCCGGGGGTGCGGCAGCTGGGTTTGTGGGGTTCGCCGGGGAAAAAGAGGGCAAACCGTCCCTCGCCCAGCTCACCGCCCGCCTGCTCGGGCCCGGTCACGAACCCGGCGTCGGCGGCCTCGTCGTAGGGCTTGTCCTCGGTGCCGGAGACCGCCCAGCCCCAGTGCTCCGACCCGGTGAGGTCGATCTGCAGATCGGCGTAGCGGCGGTGGTACTCGAAGGCGGCGCCCTCGGCGTCCCGCAGGTCGGCGTCCATCACGTTGATGAACACCTTTTCCCCGGCCACCTCGGTGCGGCCGTTGGGAAGATCCCCTACAGTATAATGCTGCAGCCAGTCAATGGCAAGGTCCAGATTCGGGTGCAGGCCGCGGTAGCGGGAAAGATTTTCCAGCGTATCGGTGATCATAGTCGGTCCTTTCCGGGGAAGGTCCCCAAACAGGGACAGGCTCCCCTGCCACCAGGGAAGCCTGCCGCCGGATTATAACGTCTGGATCTCGGCCAGGGCGCTCTCGATCATCGCCTGGGCCGCCGCCACGACGGGCTCATCGGAGGCCGCCAGGTTGGGCAGCGGCGGCCGCACGCCGCCCAGCTCCAGGCCGTACATGCGGCGCAGAATCTCCTTCTGCACGGCGTACAGGTTGCCGTGGGCCTCGCACATCTTGTAGATGATGCGGTCGGCCAGGTACTGCACGTGGCGGGCCTTGGTGATCTCGCCCTTGCCCAGCAGCTCGTTCATCTTGAGGAACAGCTCCGGCATGACGGCGTAGGTGCCGCCGATGCCGCCGTCGGCGCCCATGACCCGGCCCGAGACAAACTGCTCGTCGGGGCCGTTGAACACCGCGAAGCCGTCCTCGCCCCGGGCGGCGATGCCCGCATCCTTGAACATCTGGATGTCCTGCACCGGCATGGAGGAGTTCTTCACCGCGATGACGTTGGGGTTCTTGAGCATCTCCTCCAGCAGCGGCATGGTCAGGGCGGTGCCGGCCAGCTGGGGAATGTTGTAGATGACGAATTCGGTGTGGGGGGCCGCGGCGCTCATGGCGTTCCAGTAGTCGGCGATGGCGTAGTTGGGCAGGTGGAAGTAGATGGGCGGGATGGCCGCGATGGCATCCACGCCGCAGCTCTCCGCATGGGCGGCCAGCTCGGCGCTGTCGGCGGTGTTGTTGCAGGCGATGTGGGCAATGACGGTGATCTTGCCCTTGGCCTCGCTCATGACGGCTTCCAGCACGGCCTTGCGCTCCGCCACGCTCTGGTAGATGCACTCGCCGGAGGAACCGCCCACATAGACGCCCTTGACGCCCTTGGCGATCAGGTGGCGGGTCAGGGCCCTGACGCCCTCGGTGGAGATGGCTCCGTCCTTGTCATAGCAGGCATAGAACGCCGGAATGACGCCGCGGTATTTGTTGATATCTTTCATAGTTGCAGTTTGCTCCTTCCGAAATGACCTGCAAAAGGGGGCGGCCCGGGGCGGGCCGCCCGCGGAAAAACAGTGGGGAAAATCAGCCCTTGACGGCGCCCATGGCGATGCCCTGGGTGAAATATTTCTGGAACGCCAGGAAGACCGCGATGATGGGGATGGCGGCCAGGGCGGCGCCCGCCATGATGAGGCCGTAGTCGTTGGACATTTCCGCCTGGATCTTGGCAATGCCCAGCGAGATGGTCAGGCTCTTGGTGGAGTTCAGCATGATCAGCTGCAGGAAGTAGTCGTTCCAGCTGTTGATGAAGGTGAAGATGGCCAGCGCGCCGATGCCGGGGGTGACCATGGGCAGCACCACGCTGACGAAGGTGCGGATCTCGCCGGCACCGTCGATGCGGGCAGCCTCGATCATCTCACCGGGGATGGTCTCGCTGAACTGCTTCATCAGGAAGATGCCGAAGGGCCAGCCTACCGTGGGCAGGATGACCGCCCACAGGGTGTCATGCAGGCCCAGGAAGCTCATCTCCTTGAGCAGGGGGATCAGGATGACCTGCTTGGGCAGGGCCATGGCGCAGATCATGATGCTGAAGATCAGTGCCCGGCCGGGGAACCGCTTCTTGGCCAGCACGTAGCCCGCCATGGCGGCGGTGATGCAGGTCAGCGCCATGGCTGCCACGGCCATGAGCACAGTGTTGCCCAGCCAGAGCAGGGCGGGATTGTCAAACAGGCGCTGGTAGTTGTCCAGCGTGGGGGCGGTGGGGAACCAGACCGGCGGGTTGGCGTTCACCGCCACCCGGTCCTTGAAGGAACCGGTGACGATCCAGTACAGCGGGAAGATGAAGAAGACCGCCAGCAGGAAGAGCACGATGTCCACGATCACCTTGCCGGGCGTGAGCTTTTTGCTTTGTACCGTTGTTTCCATAGGGCGCACCTCCTCAATCGCCGGAGCCGGAACCGGCTACCTTGAACTGGATGGCCGACAGCACCGCGATGATGATGGCCAGGATAACGCCCATGGCGTCGCCGTAGCCGTAATCGTTGAGCTTGAAGGCCTGATAGTAGATGTAGTACATGATGGTATCGGTGGCGTGGTTGGGACCGCCGCTGGTCAACAGCTGGATCAGCGCGTAGCACTGGAAGGTGTTGATGGTGGTGATGACCAGGATGTACAGCGTGGTGGGCATGATCTGGGGCCACTTGATGTGCCAGAATACCTGGAAGTTGTTGGCGCCGTCCACCTCGGCGGCGTCAATGAGGGAGGGATCCACGTTGCCCAGGGCCGCGATGTACAGCACGATGGGCTGGCCGATGGAGGTGGTGAAGAGGATCAGGATGATGCAGCCCAGGGCGAAGCGGGCATCGCCCAGCCAGCTGATGTTCTGGTCGATGACGCCGGTGGCGCCCAGCACGTAGTTGACAAGGCCGGTGTACTTGTTGAACATCCACTTCCAGACCACGGCCACGGCCACGGTGCCGGTGACCACGGGCAGGTAGAAGATGCAGCGGAAGAAGCTGCGCTTGAAGGAAGAGAACTTGTAGACCACCGAGCTGACCCACAGCGAGAAGGCGGTGACGGAGGGGACCGCCACGATGACCAGGATGAAGGTGTTCACCAGGGCCTTGAGGAAGACGGGATCCTGGAACATCTTGATGTACTGGTCAAAGGCCACGAAGGTCAGCGGCTTGCCCATGCGGTAGTCGAAGAAGCTGGTGACCAGGCACATGACCATGGGCACCACCACAAAGAGCACAAAGAAGAACAGGGCGGGCAGCAGGAAGAGGTAGGCGGCCAGCGTCTGCTGGCGCACCAGGGCGGAGTTGCGGAAGGTGCCCTTGTTGTAGACGAGCACCTCGCCGCCGGCGGCAGCGGGCTTTGCCTTGGGTGTAGAGGCCATAGGAGAGGCCCTCCTTTCCGTTACGAGGGGGCAGCGCCGCGGGCCGCGGGGTCCGGAACACTGCGGAAAAAAGATTCTGGCACAAGGAGGCCCCCGCTCCGTCGTGGGGAACGGGGGCACACACTCCTTTCTGAAACGGGGGCGTTCAGCCGGTCAGCGGACGGCGGCGTGCCGTGCCGGGGACAGTGGTTTTGGCTGAAACTCAGGCGGCCGCAGCGGCCAGGGCGTCGTTGCTGGTGGTGGTGTAGGTGGCCACCGCATCGTCCACGCTGGTGCCGGTGAAGATCTGCTGGAGCATATTCCACCAGGCGGTGCGCTGCTCGGCCCAGCCGGCGGTCACGGGGTAGTAGTCGCCCAGGTACTGCATGAAGCTGGAGAACTGGGCCATGCGCTCCTCATCCTCGGTGCCGGTGTAGACATCGCCGAAGGAGGCGCGAACCGGGAAGAAGCCGGTCAGACGGACGCTCTCGGGACCCTGCTCGGGATCGTCGCAGAGGAACTTGATGAATTCCTTGGCAGCGGCGGCCTTGGCGTCGTCGCCGTTGTCGAAGATGCCGAAGCCCCAGATGCCGCCGCACAGCTCAGGCACGCCGTCGTCGGAGGGGAAGGCAACCGCCATGGGAGTGAAGGTGACGGAGGAGGCGTACTGGGCCTGGTTGGAGGCGTTCCAGCACAGCGTCATGGCCACGGTTCCGTTGGCGAAGAGCTGCAGCTCGTCGGAGGCCTGGGCGGCGGCGTCATGGCTGATCAGGCCCTCGTTGGACCAGTCCAGCAGCTGCTGCAGGGCCTTCTTGTTGGCGTCGCTGTCGGTGGTGTAGGCGGTGTGGTCGGCGTTGGTGAACTGGCCGCTGTAGAGGTTGTTCACCAGGGCGCGGGTGCCCTGGTCGCCGCCCTGGCCGCCGCAGTAGACGATCATGGTGGTGTCCACGCCGCTGTCCTTCAGGGCCTTCAGGGCCTTCTCGAAGTTCTCGGTGGTCCAGGTGCCGTCCTCGTTGATGTACTGCAGCGCGTCGGCCGCCTCAAACATCTCCTTGTTGATGGCCATGGTGTGGGTGGTCATGCACAGGGGATACTCATAGTACTTGCCGTCGGCGCCCTTGCAGGCGTTCACAACACTCTGGCTCACGGCAGAGATGTCGGCCACGGCGTCATCGGTCCACAGGTCGCTGATATCCAGCATCTTGCCCTTGGCGCCCCAGTTGGAGACCAGGCGCTCGGGACCTTCCATGACGATGTCGGGGGTGGTGCCCGCCTCGATGGCGGCGGTGACCTGGTCGTCACCGTTGGTGTAGTCCAGATATTCCACCGTCACGTTGATGCCGGGGTGGCTCTCCTGGAACTTGGCGATCATGCTGTCCACCGCTTCGGCGTCGCCGAACTTGCCGATGGGGTAGGTCCACATGGTGATGTCCGCAGAGGCGGTATCACCGGAAGTCTCCCCGGTGGCTGCCGTAGAGGTGGACGAGGCCTGGGACTCCGTCGCGGTGGAGCTGGTGGCGCCGCCGCAGCCTGCCAGCAGGCCGGCGGTCATGCCGGCGGCCAGAAGCAAAGACAACTGCTTTTTCATGTTTTTCTCCTTCTCGTATGGGTGATGATAGATGGGGGCGGAGGGCTCCGCCCGCCTGACAGTTCCTGTTTTAGAAAATTTTTTTCCATTTGTCCAGATACTTTTTCACCAATGCTTCCACAATTTTCTGTGAATGATGCACAATAAATTTTCAACTTGTTCGTTTTTGTTGCTAATTTGTAGGAAATTCCATGAAAAGAATCCTTCAAAACCGGGAAAATCGGCCCGCCCGGAGGACAGAAAAATGAAAAGGATTTGCATTTTCAGGCGCGGCCGGCCCTCTGCGCTGCCGCCGCACCCTCCGGCGGGGCGGCGGGACCGCCCGGGGAAACCGCTGCCGGAAAAGGACGGAAAAAACGACAATCGGCAATTTTTTGAAAATTCTGTACATAGTGTACAAAAAGTCAAGCCGATTTGTGGCAGGTTGCGATACTTGCCAAACGAACTTTTTTTGAGTATACTGTTGGTAGAAAAAAAGTTTCATTTGAAATAAGCCGCCACACACAGGACGCACAATAAAAGGAGAATGCCAAGGATGAATTCCTGCAATTTCTGGGAACTGCTTCGCTCCCGCTACAACGAGCTCACGCGGTCGGGGCGGCGGGTGGCCGACTACCTGACCCAGCACGCCGAGGAGGCCCAGTACCTGTCCATCTCGTCGCTGGCGAGGGAGTGCGGTGTGGCCGAAGCCACCATCTTCCGGTTCTGCCGGTCGCTGGGCTTTGACGGCTACAACGAGATGAAGATCTCCCTGGCCCAGGCCAACGCCATCCCCACGGCGGGCAACAACAAGCTGGAGCCCGGCACCGACACGGCCACCCTGTGCACCCACGCCAGCGCCGTGGCGCTGGAGGCCATCAACGGCACCCGCACGGTGCTGGATCCCGACGCCATCGACCGGGCAGCCACCCTGCTGCAGCGGGCGCGGCAGGTCTTCTGCTTCGGCCAGGGCGGCAGCCAGATCCTGGCCAACGATATCTGGGCCCGGTTTGCCACCATCTCCACCAAGTTCCACACCGCCGGCGACAGCCATATGCAGACCATCGCCGCCAGCCTGATGGTGCCGGAGGACGTGGTGCTGTTCGTCTCCTACTCGGGGGCCACCCGGGACATGATGGAGACGCTGCGCATCGTGAAGGAGAACAGCGCCAAGGTCATTCTGCTGACCCACTACGCCGACGCCCCCGGCACCGCCCTGGCGGACGTGGTGCTGCTGTGCGGCGCCAAGGAAAGCCCGCTGGACGGCGGCAGCGTGGCGGCCAAGATCGCCGTGCTTTTTGTGGCGGAGGTGCTGGTGCTGCGCTTCACGCTGGACAACCAGGAACTGACCACCATCGCCCGGGAACGCACCAGCCGGGCGCTGGCCCCCAAACTGCTGTAAAACCAACCGGCGGACGCCCCAGGGCGTCCGCCGGGTTTTGTCTTTTCCCGGGCAAAGCGGCTGGCACCCCGCCGCCCGGCGTGGTATAATAGGGTCGGCAGCCCCCGCGGGGGCTGTACTTTTGCAATGAGGGAAGCGTTTTCCCATGTGGTTTGTCTTTGCGCTGGGGTCCTCGGTCTTTGCGGCGCTCACCTCCATCCTGGCCAAGATCGGCATCGACGGCGTCAACTCCAACCTGGCCACGGCGGTGCGCACCACCGTGGTGCTGATTATGGCCTGGGGCATGGTCTTTCTCACCCACACCCAGGGCGGTCTTCTGCAGATCGGCCGCCGCAGCGGCCTGTTCCTGATCCTGTCGGGGCTGGCCACCGGTGTGTCCTGGCTGTGCTACTACAAGGCTCTGCAGCTGGGCCCCGCCAGCAAGGTGGTGCCCATCGACAAGCTCAGCGTCGTCATCACGCTGGTGCTGGCGGCGCTGCTCCTCCACGAGGGTGTTACCGTCAAGTCGGCGCTGGGCTGTGTGCTCATCGGCGCCGGCACGCTGCTCATGGTGATGTGAAACACAGGGCGGTCTGCCCGACAAAAAACCTCCCCGCTCATCTGAGCGGGGAGGTTTTTGCATTTTCAGCAGCGGATGGCCACCTTGATGACACCGTCCCGGCGGTGTTCAAACAGGTCGTAGGCCGCCTCGATATCGGCAAGATCGAAAGTGTGGGTGATCAGCGGGGTGGTGTCCAGCTTGCCCGCCGCGATCAGGTCCAGCGTCTCCCGGCAGTGACAGCCGTCCACGCCGCCCGTCTTGAAGGTCAGGTTCTTGCCGTACATATCGGGCAGCGGCAGCACCTGGGGCGCATCGTAGAGGGCCACCACCGTCACGATGGCGTTGGGCCGGGCGCACTGCCAGGCCAGCCGGAAAGTTTCGTCGCTGCCCGCCACCTCCAGCACCGCATCGGCGCCGCCATGGTCGCTGTGGGCCTGCACGAAATCGCAAAGCCCCTCCGGCGGAGCGGTGAGCACCCCGGGATAGTGGGCCTGCACAAAGGCCAGGCGGTCGGCGTCCTTGTCGCAGACGATGATGCGTTTGGGGCCGTAAAGCGCCACGCACTGCAGCGTGCACAGCCCCGTGGGCCCGGCCCCCAGGATCAGCACGGTGTCCTCCGGCGTGATCTCAGAGATTTGGGCCGCCCAGTAGCCGGTGGCCAGAATGTCCCCCACAAACAGAGCCTCTTCGTCGGTGACGGCGTCGGGGATCCTGGTCAGCCCCTGGTCGGCGTAGGGCACCCGCACATATTCCGCCTGGCCGCCGTCGATGCGGCAGCCCAGGGCCCAGCCGCCCTCCGGGTCGGTGCAGTTGTTCACCCAGCCGTGGCGGCAGAAAAAGCAGTCCCCGCAGAAGGTCTCCACATTCACCGCCACCCGGTCGCCGGGGCGCACCGAGGTCACCGCGGTGCCCGCCTGCTCCACGATGCCCACCATCTCGTGGCCCACCGTGATGCCCGGCACCGCCCGGGGTACCGAGCCGTGTTTGATGTGCAGGTCACTGGTGCAGATGCTGCCCAGCGTCACCTTCACGATGGCGTCCCGGTCGTTCTGCAGAACCGGTTTCGGTTTGTCCAGCAGGGCAAAGGTGCCCTCTTTTACATAGGTGTATGCCAGCATGGCGCATGCCTCCTTTGCTTCTATCCTAGCACAGCGTCGCCCCAAAAGCCAGAGGCAAAAAAATCCCGCCGGCGAAAACCGCAGGCGGGACGGAAATCAGGAATGGACGGTGCGTTTGCGCTGCACATCGGCCCGCACCAGGCGGTAGAGGGTGGCGGTGACGGGCACCGCCAGCAGCATGCCCGCGATGCCGCCGATGCCGCCGCCTAAGGTTACGGCGGTGAGCACCCAGATGCCGGGCAGCCCGATGGAGGTGCCCACCACCCGGGGGTAGATCAGATTGCCTTCCAGCTGCTGGAGGATGGCGATGAAGACGAGGAAGCCCACCGCCTGCAGCGGGTTGACGGTGAGGATCATGAAGGCGCCGATGCCCGCGCCCAGATAGGCGCCCACCACGGGCAGCAGGGCGGTGGCGCCCACCAGAGTGCCGATCATGGGGGCGTAGGGCAGCCGGAAGAGCAGCATGCCCAGCGTACAGAGCACCCCGATGATGATGGCCTCGGTGAACTGGCCCACGAAGAATTTGGTGAAGGTGTCGTGGGCGGTGGCCAGCACATACCACAGCCGGTCACAGAAAGAGGCGGGCAGGTAGGTGTCGGCCAGGGCGCGGAACTGGCGGCCCAGGCGCTCCTTGCCGGCCAGCAGGTAGAGGGCGAAGATCACCGCGATGACCACCTGCATGAGGATGCCGCCCAGACTGCTGAGCAGCGCGAAGGCGGAGGAGAAGACGTTGCCCACGCCGGAGGTCAGGTAGGTGGTAGCCTTTTGCAGCAGGTCGGGCCAGTTGAGGTTGAGGGAGCGCAGCCAGTTTTCCAGCTGGGGCATGTCGATGTCCAGGGAGTCCAGCCAGTGGAGGAAGGCGTTGACGGCGGGGGGCACGTTGACCAGCATGACCCGGAAGGCGTCCACCAGCTGGGGAATGATGAGAACCACCAGCAGGGCGGCCACCACGGCGATGATGACCAGCGCCCCGGTGATGCTGATGGCCCGGCGGGCGGGGTAGAGGCGGGAACGGGCATCCCGCAGCGGGGGCAGGGTTTCCAGGCGGGAGACCAGGATGTTCAGCACATAGGCCACGCCGCAGCCCAGCAGCAGGGGCATGAGCAGCGAGAAGAACAGCCGGATGCCGCCGAAGAGGGCGTCGCTGTATTTGAGGGCCAGCAGTATCAGGGCGACGGCCGCCAGGTAGAGCCAGGGCTTTTTGTTCTGCATGGGAAAGTCCTTTCTGCGCAAGGCAAGGTGATGGTATTACTATACCCTATGCCGCCCCGGCGCGCAAGGGACAAAGGGGGCAAAGTGTACAAAAGCGGCCCCGCCGGGCAGGCAGAGCCGCTTGAAACAAAGGATCAGCCGGGCAGGAAGGGACTGTCGGCGGGGCCCAGCAGCAGGACATCGGTATCGGAGGAAGTCAGGGACACCGGGCAGAGCAGCAGCCCCGGCAGGCTCACAGGGCTGCCGTCGCTGTTGGTGGCGGGAATGTCGGTGGGGGTCAGCGTCCAGCGGGGCAGGCCGTCCTTGTCGCAGAGGGCCAGCCCCATGCCGTCAAACTGTTCCCACTGGGGGCAGTCCAGGGTGCCCCACGGGGTCTTGAGCCGGTAGCCGGGCAGGGCGGCATCCCAGTCCAGCGTGTAGGGATCGTCGGAATCCAGGAAGGTGGTCCAGGACCCCTTGGGCGGGTCCATCGCCAGCCGCTGGGCGGCGCCGGGGGCAGGTTCCAGCATCTGCACCCGCAGACTGCCGTCGGTGGCGCGGTAGGTCACCACACAGCAGCCGCTGCCCGACCACTGGGCGTGGAATTCCCCGGTGGACGGAAAGGCGAAATTCCCCACGCTGTCACTGGAAAAGGCTTGGGTGAGCCCCAGATAGTTCACCTCCACCGAGCTGGAACCGTCGGGGGCGGTGAGGGTGTAGCTCCGGAACCCCCAATAGGAAGGCAGAAGCACCACCTGGGTGCAGAGCACCACGGCGAGGGACAGCAGCCCCACCACCAGATGGCGGCGACGGCGGGGCGGCCGGGCACTGCGGAAAAACCGGGCGTCCTGTACCCGCTCCTGCAGCCGTCCGTAGAGCTGGGGGCCTTCCCCGAAGCAGGCGTCGTCGGGGATGGGCACGATCCGCGGGTGCTTCCAGCTGCCCCAGATCAGCACGGTCCAGCCCACAAACCGCTGCACCATGATGATATCCTCCACCGCCAGGTCCTCCTCCCCGCGGGCGGTGACCAGATGAAGCCGGTCGGGGTAGAGGGTGCCGTCCCGCAGACGGCCCAGGGCGCGCCGCAGCAGAAGGCGCAGCGGGAAGTCCTTCAGCGCCAGCATAAAGAGATAAACAAAAACAAGGGGCCAGAAAAACTGCAAAGGGGAAGCCTGCTCCTGGTCCAGCAGCATCCGGCAGGCGTTCACAAAGCATGCCAGCAGGCCGATCAGCGCCGCCGCGCCGATGATCCGCCGCACCAGTGTGCGCCGGGGCATGGCCCGGCCGGCCATCCAGGCCGCCAGCAGGGCCTGGGGGTCCCGGGACAAAGCGCCGGGGGCCAGGTCGGCCCAGCAGTCCCGCGGCGGCGCGGGCTGGTCTGGCTGTGCGGCGGGTGTGACCGCCGCCGGTTCTTTCGGTTCTGCCGGTTCGGCCGCCGGGGTGGGATGCAATTCTTCCATGGCAAACCCTCCTTTCCCCTTATTGTACACCCGGAAAATCTCCGGCACAAGGGCGGGTCAGGCAATGTCGCGCACTTCCTCCAGCGTCCAGGGGCCCGTCAGGCTGTCCGCGGTGAAGGCGGCTTCCTGGTGGCCGCCGGGGGCCTGGGTCAGCGTCAGCCGCCAACCGTCGTCTGCCTTCTCCAGGCGGTCCACCTTGTTCAGCCAGTAGAGCTCCCGGTCCGCCAGAAGGGTCATCCGCTCCTCATCGGTCAGGTTCTCGGCGTCCCAGGGCATCTTTGCCTGCTGCCAGCTGGCGCCGCCGTCCCGGCTCACAAAAACGTCGATCCAGCCCGATTCAAACTGGGAACACCGGGTGGCCACGGCGGTCTGCTCGTCGTAGAATACCACCCCGCTGAGCAGTTCGGACTGGCTTTCCCCAGGCAGGGCGCAATGCTCCCAGCTGACGCCGCCGTCCCGGGTGACGCCGATGGCCATCCCCATGCCGGTGCCCATCGACCAGTCGGTGCAGACGCCGTACCAGCCGAAAGTATCGTCCAGGAAGCCCAGACTGCGCTGGGAGACATCGTGCACCCCCTCGAAGTCCTCCAGCGGCACCTCCTGCCAGCTGGCACCCCGGTCGCGGGTCAGGTGGAGGGTGACCTGCTGCACCTCGTTGTTGCGGGTGGTGGTCAGGAAGGCGCCCAGGTTGTCGGTCATGACGCAGGGCTGGATGTCGTCGGTGGTGCGCACCTCCTCGCTGCCTTCCATCGCCTTGCTGAAGGTGGCGCCGCCGTCCCAGGTGAAATAGACGCCGTCGGTGCGCACCGTATAGTCCTTCTCGCCCGAGAAGGAGGGCGGTGTCTCGGCCAGCGCCTGCTTCTGGGCCTGTTGGGCGGCCTCCTCCTCGGGGCTGGGCAGGCCCAGGGCCTCCCGCAGGTCCCGCACCTGGTCCTCCTCGCTGTAGTAGTGCAGCGTCACCGCCTCGGTGGCTGCCATGGACACCGGGCAGAGGATCAGCGACCCGTCGGGGTCCGGCCCGTCCTCGGCGTCGTAGTCCCGGCCCAGCACCACCGTCCAGTGGGCCAGGCCGTCCTCGTCACAGAGGGCCACCCCCAGCGTGCCGAACTGCACGGTCTCGCTGTAGATCTGGCCGTAATCCGGCGACGAGGCGTCCGACAGGATCTGGATGTTCCCCGAACCGGGCTCGCTGCGCAGCGTCACGCCGGGGTTTACGGCGTCCTCGTACTGCCGCCAGGTGCCCTGGAGCAGCGGCGCCACATTGTAGTAGCTTACTCCCGACCCCCGGTCGCCGTAGGTGGCCAGGAACACATGGGTGGTGCCGTCGGTGGTCTGGTAGGTGATGGCGCAGCAATCCCCCGTCATCCACTGCTTTTTCATCCGGCCCACCGCCGGGTAGGGGAAGGTATCGCCGCTGTGCAGGTCGGTGACCATGCCGGTCTCGGGGTCCCGGCGGAGCATCAGCAGCGTGCCGGTGGGGGAGATCGTCCCCGCAAAGCCCAGCGTGGGGGCCAGCGCCAGCGGAAACACCACCGCCGCCGTCACGGCCAGGGCGATCAGGACGGGGGCCTGCCGCAGCCGGGGCGTGCGGGGGTCGCCGTCGGTGCAGGCATCCGGCACCCGCAGCCGCAGATGGTCCTGCAGGGCGTGGGCGGACTGGGTGCAGCTGTCGTCGGGCACCGTCACAGCCAGCGGGACAAGGCTTCGCTCCCACACCAGCACGGTGCAGCCCCGGTAGCGCCGCACCAGCGCCAGGTCGCCGTAGGGCAGCAGGACGCCGTCCTCCCGGCGCAGCTCCTCCGTATACAGGGTACAGGCGGGCATGCGGCACAGCTCCCTGCCCAGCCGGGACCGCAGCCAGGGGGTCAGGGCCGCAAAGCCCAGCAGCACCAGCCCCGCCGCCAGGGCGGCCAGTGCCAGCGGGTCGGTGGGGCTGCCGCCGAAAAAGTCCTGCACGCTCAATCCTATGCCTGCGAAGAGACCCGCCACCCCCAGCAGGGCCAGGCCCAGCCGCCGCCGGCGCACCTCGGGCAGCCGGCGGCAGGCCAGCACCGCGGCGTTACGCTCGGCGCGGATGGGACGCCGATGGGGCACCCGGGCCAGCGCCGGTTCCTCCGGCCGGGAGGCGGCGGGCGGGACCGGTTCGGACGCCTCCCCGGCGGCGGGCCCGGGCGCTTCCCCGGCCAGCAGGGCGTCCACCGTGACCCCCAGGGCGGCGGACAGGTCGGGCAGCAGCACAATGTCCGGCAGGCCCTGGCCGGTCTCCCATTTGCTCACCGCGCGGTTGGTGATCCCCAGCTTTTCGGCCAGCTGCTGCTGGGTCAGGCCGCGGGCCCGCCGCGCCGCCGCAATGAAAGCACCGATCTTTTTGGCATCCATCGTCCGTTCCTCCTTTGCTGGTTTTCAGTCTACACCCCGCCGGTTGGATTTGCAAGGAACGCCGTGTGGAAGCGCTCTACGCAGCGTGGACCCGCCGGGAAAAGGGCGGAAAAACGCGGAAAAGCGGCCCCCGCCCGGCGCGGCGGCCATCGGCCTTTGCCAAACTGCCCAAAGAACGCGGGGAAAATTGAGCACCCTGCTGAAAAAACGGCGGGAACGCCCCGGGTGGTTGACTTTCGGGGTACGGGTATGGTATTGTCTACACAGATAAAGCAAGCGGCCGAGGGGCCTTGTTGGATTGTTACCGGTAAAGCGGGCTAGACCAACTCCGTTAGGATCTTTTTCTGGTGTCAGGAATGGGATTTTAGGGGGCTGGTTATTTTTTTTGCCCGTCCCGGGCGGAGAAAGGGGGCGACGGAATGCGCATCAAGAAGGTCATCAACAACAACATCCTCTGTGTGATCGACGAAAAAGGCAACGAGATGATCGTCACCGGCAAGGGGTTGGGGTTTGGCCGCAAGGTGGCGCAGTTCGTGGACCCCGCCCAGGTGGAGAAGGTCTACCGCATGGAGGGGCGCACCGGGCAGCGGCGGCTGCGGGAGCTGGTGGAGCAGATCCCCATCGAGCATCTCGAGCTGACCGAGGCGATGATCGCCGAGATCAAGGCGACCATCCATCAGCCCCTCAACGAAAGCCTGCTCATCACGCTGGCGGACCACATCAGCTTTGCCATCCAGCGCAAGGAACAGGGCATCGAGTTCCAGAACCCGCTGGCGGGCAGCGTTCTCTGCTACTATCCCACCGAGTACCAGCTGGGCCAGCGGTGTCTGGCCATGGTCAAAGAGCGGTGCGGGGTGGAGCTGAACGGCGACGAGGCGTCCTTCATTGCGCTGCACATCGTCAACGCCGAGCTCAACACCGACATGAGCGAGATGTACGACATCACCCGCCTCATCGAGGGGGTCATCCAGGTGGTGGAATACTACTACCGGGACCTGGGCGCCTTCGACCGGGAATCCCTGGCCTTTCACCGGTTTGTGGTGCATCTGCGGTACTTTGCCCAGCGGCTCTTCCAGGGCAAGCTGATGACCGACTCCGCCGACGAGAGCGACACGGCCTTCCGGGCGCTCATCGCCCGCAGCTGCAAGGAGCATTATAAATGCGCCCGGTGCGTGGCCGACTATATCGAAAAGACCTGGCACCAGACCCTCTCCCAGGAGGAGCTGATCTACCTGACCATCCACCTCAAGCGGGTGGCGGGGGACCTGCAGGAAGTGGATTCCTGATCCACAACTGAATTTACGAGGATAGTGACTGCACCTTCGCTGTGTAGGCTAGACCTGTATGGCTTTCCCGCCGTTCCGTGGGGGAGCTGTGCGGGTCTGTTTTTATAGAAAGGAAAAGTCCCATACTTTTCACAAGAAATAGGAGGAACCTGTATGAAAGACAAAATCTTCGGCGTGCTGCAGCGTGTGGGCCGCTCCTTCATGCTGCCCATCGCCCTGCTGCCGGTGGCCGGTCTGCTGCTGGGCATCGGCAGCTCCTTCACCAACGAGACGATGCTCCAGGCCTACGGCCTCACCGGCATCATCCACCAGGGCACCGCCCTCTACACCGTGCTGGACATCATGAACCAGTGCGGCAGCGCGGTCTTCAACAACCTGGCCCTGCTCTTCGCCATGGGCGTGGCCATCGGCATGGCCAAGAAGGAGAAGGAAGTGGCCGCCCTTTCCGGTGCCATCGCCTACCTGGTCATGAACACCGCCATCTCCGCCATGATCAACGCCGCCGGCGGCGTGGAGGCCATGGCCGACAACACCACCACCTCCATGCTGGGCATCACCACCCTGCAGATGGGCGTCTTCGGCGGCATCATCGTGGGCCTCGGCGTGGCGGCTCTCCACAACCGCTTCTATAAGACCCAGCTGCCTCAGGTGCTCTCCTTCTTCGGCGGCACCCGCTTCGTGCCCATCGTCTGTACCGCCGTCTACCTGGTGGTGGGAATCGCCATGTTCTACGTCTGGCCCATCGTCCAGGCCGGCATCTCCATGCTGGGCAACCTGGTGCTGGTCTCGGGCTACGCCGGTACCTGGCTCTACGGCCTCATCGAGCGCGCCCTCATTCCCTTCGGCCTGCACCACGTCTTCTACATCCCCTTCTGGCAGACCAGCGTGGGCGGCACCGCCGTCATCGACGGCGTCACCGTCCAGGGCGCCCAGAACATCTTCTTCGCCGAACTGGCCTCCAAGAACACGGTGGAATTCTCGGTGTCCGCCACCCGGTTCATGTCCGGTAAGTTCCCCCTCATGATCTTCGGCCTGCCCGGCGCCGCCCTGGCCATGTACCGCGCCGCCCGCCCCGAAAAGCGCAAGGTGGTGGCCGGTCTGCTGCTCTCCGCCGCGCTGACCTCCATGCTCACCGGCATCACCGAACCCCTGGAATTCACCTTCCTGTTTGTGGCCCCCGTCATGTACGCCGTCCACTGCGTCTACGCCGGCCTGGCCTATATGCTCATGCACATCTTCAATGTGGGCGTGGGCATGACCTTCTCGGGCGGCCTCATCGACCTGACCCTCTTCGGCATCCTCCAGGGCGAGGCCAAGACCCACTGGATCTGGGTGGTCATTGTGGGTGTGGTCTACTTCGTGCTCTACTACTTCACCTTCTACTTCATGATCACCAAAATGAACCTCATGACCCCCGGCCGGGAGGCGGGCGACGGCGAGGCCAAGCTCTACACCCGGGCCGACTTCAAGGAGAAGACCGGCGTGGGCCCCGAGGCCGCCGGTGCCGCCAGCCATGACCAGGTGTCGGCGCTGATCCTCCAGGGCCTGGGCGGCAAGGCCAACCTCTCCGACGTGGACTGCTGCGCCACCCGTCTGCGGGTCACCGTGGTGGATTCCGGCAAGGTGAACGACGCCCTGCTGCGCCAGAGCGGTGCCTCCGGCGTCATCCACAAGGGCAACGGCATCCAGGTCATCTACGGACCCCAGGTGGCGGTGATCAAGTCCAACCTGGAAGACTATATGGACAGCCCCGCCTCCGACGCCCCCGTGGCGCCCGCGGCTCCGGCCGCCCCGGCCCCCAAGGCGGAAACCCCCAAGGAGACCGTCCCCGCCGAGACCTTCGGCGCCCACCTCGCCGGCACGGTGGTAGCCATGGCCGACGTGCAGGATGAAGCCTTCGCCTCCGGCGTGCTGGGGGACGGCGTGGCCATCGAACCCGCCGAGGGCAAACTGCTGGCCCCGGCGGACGCCACGGTGGACAACCTCTTTGACACCCACCATGCCATCGGCCTGGTGACCGAGGGCGGCGCCGAGCTGCTGCTCCACATCGGCATCGACACCGTCAAGCTGAACGGCGAGCACTTCACCGCCCATGTGAAAAATGGTCAGAAGGTGAAGAAGGGCGATCTGCTCATCAGCTTCGACATCGACGCCATCAAGTCGGCGGGCTATATGGTCACCACCCCCATGATCGTCTGCAACACCGACCGCTATGCCGCCGTGAAGACGCTGGCTTCCGGCCAGGTCACGGCGGGCCAGGACCTGCTGCGGGTGGAATAACCTTCTATAATAAACGGGAGCGCCCCGCCGGGGCGCTCCCGTTTTGGTATGCGGTGTTACAGGAACAGCTCGTTTTCCTTCCGCCCGGCGCAGAGGGGCTCCAGGTGGGCGGAGAGAGCCGCCAGAGCCTGGGGGTCGGGACTGCGGGCCTCGGCGGGGCAGAGGCGCACACACCGCATGCAGCCGATGCAGCGGGCCGGATCGGTCTGGCGCGGGTCGGCGGCGTCGATGGCGCCGGTGGGACAGGCGGCGGCACAGCGGCCGCAGCCGATGCACCGCTTGGAGGTGCGGGGCACCATGGCCTTTGCCATCCCCGGCTTGTAGGGACGGTTGCCGGGCAGGGTGGGGACGGTGTCGTTACCGGCGTCCAGCTTGGCCTGAATTTTGCCCCAGAAGCCCTGAAGGACGGCTTTGTCGGCTTCATCAGGGCGCCCGGCGGCGAACTGCCGGGCGATGGAGTGCTCCGCCACCGCGGCCACACCGGCCGCCACCCGGAACCCGGCGGCCTCCGCCAGGTCGGCCAGCTCTGCCAGGGTATCCTCATAGGCCCGGTTGCCGTAGACGCAGACCAGCACCGCCCGGGCGCCGCCGCCCTGCACCTGTGCCAGACGCCGGGCGGCGGGCACAGGCACCCGGCCGCCGTAGGAGGGCACGGCGATGATCGCCACATCGTCGGCGGTGAGCGTTACGGAGGCAAAATCCCGGTCCCGGTCACACAGGTCGATGACCTGCCCCGGGCAGAGGGCGTCCGCCACCGCCCGGGTGCCGCCGGTGGGGCTGAAAAGCAGTTGGTAAATCATGGCGAAAACCTTCTTTCTTGGGGGAATTCCTGCCCCTATCATACGAAAAAACCGACCCTTTGTACAGGGGCCGGGGAGAAATCGCATATTTTGTGAACAAACATTGCATGAAATGTAAACATTAGCACTCAATACTTGACAGTGCTAATTCACGGTGCTATACTGAAGGCGTTCCAAGAGAACAAAGGGTGATGCGAAAGCAGAACCCCGAAAGGCCAGATCAAAAGTCCGACGCCGGAAAATGACCGGCAGCCGATGAGAATTGGAGGAATGACTTATGATGATGGTGCCTTATATGTTTCATGATGCTCTGCTGGACGATTGGTTCCAGAATGATTGGGATCGCGACTTTGACCGCATGATGGAAGCGGCTGATCCCCGCCGCGCTTTTGGCAAACGCAGCGCCAATGTGATGAAGACCGATGTGCGGGAGACCGAGAACGGCTATGATGTCTTTGTGGATCTGCCCGGCTTCAAGAAGGAAGACGTGAAGCTGGATCTGCAGAACGGCTATCTGACCATCACGGCCAACCGCACCGCCGACCATGACGAGAAGGATGGCCAGGGCCATTACATCCGTCAGGAGCGGTACACCGGTTCCTGCGCCCGCAGCTTCTATGTGGGCGACGAGCTGAAGCCCGAGGACGTGAAGGCCAGCTTTGAGGACGGTATCCTGAAGCTGAACCTGCCCAAGGCGGAAGCCAAGAAGCTGCCTGAGAAGCAGCCTACCCAGATCGAGATTCTGTAATGGTACCTCCAAGAGGGGGACCATCCCGCAGGGGATGGCCCCCTTTTTGCTGTTTCAGGGGACTTTACAAAAATTTTCATTGACATTTTTTTCGCAATATGATACGATACCTTCGATTTTGAAAGACGAATCGTGCAGGAGTTTTTCAAAGCAATTTACCCAGGACCGCCCACCAGGGGCTAAGGCCATACGGACAGCCGGGTCCACTGCCGATCGGCAACTTGGGTTGCCTTATTGATGGAGTTAAAAGCTCAAATTTTATAAGTTGGTTCCTTTGATAACCAGAAATTGCGTGTTCCGCACGCAGACTTGTGAAACGGTCAATAAGAGTAGTAAAAGTAGAATTGCTATATAGACTCTGGACACGATACGCCCGAAACATGCCGCTGCCCTTGCCCCCCGCTCTGCCCGGGGACGGGGCGCTTTGCGGCGAAAACGGTCGAAGACAGCGCAAGTCTGCACGAAAGTGCGGTCTTGCGTTTTTTTGTTTTGTCAAGGGAGCCACGGGACGGAGGAAAACTATGAACGGGAATCCCAACCGCACCCGTCTGGACCAGCGCCGCGCGCCGATCCACGAGGCGCTGGAAAATTTCCGCCGTATGCGGGTGGTGCCCTTTGATGTGCCGGGCCACAAGCGCGGCCGGGGCAACCCCGAACTGACGGCCTTTCTGGGCCAGCAGTGCGTGGGGGTGGACGTGAACAGCATGAAACCGCTGGACAACCTCTGCCATCCGGTGTCGGTGATCCGGGAGGCCGAGGAACTGGCCGCCGATGCCTTCGGCGCCGCCCACGCCTTCCTGATGGTGGGGGGCACCACCAGTTCGGTGCAGAGCATGGTGCTCACCGCCTGCAAGCGGGGGGACGAGATCATCCTGCCCCGCAACGTCCACCGCAGTGTGCTCAACGCCCTGGTGCTCTGCGGCGCCGTGCCGGTCTATGTGAACCCCGAGGTGGACCAGCGTCTGGGCATTTCCTTAGGCATGCGCCGGGAACAGGTGGCCAAGGCCATCGCCGAGCATCCCAACGCCGTGGCGGTGCTGGTGAATAACCCCACCTACTACGGCATCTGCAGCGATCTGCGGGCCATCGTGCGGATGGCCCACGACGCCGGCATGCTCTGCCTTGCCGACGAAGCCCACGGCACCCACTTCTATTTCGGCGGCGGACTGCCGGTCTCCGCCATGGCCGCCGGGGCCGATATGGCCGCCGTGTCGATGCACAAGAGCGGCGGCAGCCTGACCCAGTCCAGCCTGCTGCTCTGTGGCCCCAAGGTCCACGCGGGCTATGTGCGGCAGATCATCAACCTGACCCAGACCACCTCGGGCAGCTACCTGCTCATGTCCAGCCTGGATATTTCCCGGAGAAACCTGGCCCTGCGGGGGCGGCAGGTCTTCCACCAGGTGGCGGACATGGCGGAGTACGCCCGGGAGGAGATCAACGCCATCGGCGGGTACTACGCCTTCGGCAAGGAGCTGTGCAACGGGGATTCGGTCTTTGACTTCGACACCACCAAGCTCAGCATCCACACCCGGGACATCGGTCTGGCGGGCATCGAGGTGTACGACATCCTGCGGGACGAGTACGATATCCAGATCGAGTTCGGCGATATCGGCAACATTCTGGCGTATCTCTCCATGGGCGACCGGCCCCAGGAGCTGGAGCGGCTGGTGAGCGCCCTGGCGGAGATACGCCGCCGCTACCACACCGACGGCACGGGGCTGCTCAACCAGGAATACATCGACCCCGAGGTGGTGGCCAGCCCCCAGCAGGCCTTCTACGCCGACAAGATCAGCCTGCCTTTGCGGGAGACCGAGGGCAGGGTGTGCAGCGAGTTTGTCATGTGTTATCCCCCGGGCATTCCCATTCTGGCGCCGGGGGAGCGCATCACCGGGGAGATCCTCGACTATATCGAATACGCCAAGGCCAAGGGCTGCAGCATGACGGGACCGGAAGACCCCGATATCCTGCGCCTCAACGTGCTGGCGTAAAGGGAGGGACCTTTGTATGGAAATGTGGTTTTCGGAATTTCACACCCCCGATGTGAAGCACAGCATCCGGGTGAACCGGCAGCTCTACTCCAAGCAGAGCGACTACCAGCGCATCGACATTTTCGAGACGCCGGAGTTCGGCCGGGTGCTGACGCTGGACGGCAATGTCATGCTCACCGAGCGGGACGAGTTCATCTACGACGAGATGATCACCCATGTGCCCATGTCGGTGCACCGGCAGGCCAAGGACATTCTGGTCATCGGCGCCGGGGACGGCGGCGTGGTGCGGGAGCTGACCCGGTACGACCGGGTGGAGCGCATCGACCTCGTAGAGATGGACCCCATGGTGGTGGAGGCCTGCCGGGCGTACCTGCCGGGCAACGCCTGCCGGATGGATGACCGCCGGGTGCACATCTACTTTGAGAACGCCCTCAAGTTCATCCGCCGCTGCGAGGAGGAGTACGACCTCATCATCGTGGATTCCTCCGATCCCTTCGGCCCGTCGGAGGGACTGTTCACCCGGGAATTCTACGGCAACTGCTTCAACGCCCTGAAATCCGACGGCATCATGGTGAACCAGCAGGGCAGTCCCTTCTACGCCGAGGACGCCAGCGCCATGCAGCGCAGCCACAAGCGGATCGCCAGCACCTTCCCCATCAGCAAGGTGTACCAGGCCCACATCCCCACCTTTGCGGCGGGGTACTGGCTGTTCGGCTTTGCCAGCAAAAAGTATCATCCCATCGATGACCTGGACGCCGCCGCCTGGAACGCGCTGAACATGCGCACCCGCTATTACACCACCCGGCTGCATGTCGGGGCATTCTATCTGCCGGCATTTCTCGAAGAGATGCTGCTGGAAGTGGAGGACCGCTGATGCTGCCACGCAATGTTGAAACCTTTATCGGGTGCGACAGCGCCTACCGCAGCGCCGAGATCGTGCTGTACGGCGCCCCCTACGATTCCACCACCAGCTACCGGCCGGGAGCCCGGTTCGGCCCGGCGGCCATCCGCCATGAGAGCTACGGCATCGAGACCTACAGCCCCTACCAGAACACCGACCTGACCGACTGCGAGATCTTTGACAGCGGCGACCTGGAACTCTGCTTCGGCAGCAGCGAGAGCGCCCTCATCGACATTGAATCCCGGGCGGCGGAGATCCTGCGGGACGGCAAGCTGCCGCTGCTGCTGGGCGGCGAGCACCTGGTCACGCTGGGGGCGGTGCGGGCGGTGGCGGCGCGGTATCCCGAGCTGCACATCGTCCACTTTGACGCCCACGCCGATTTGCGGGACGATTATCTCGGAGCCAAGCTCAGCCACGCCTGCGTGCTGCGCCGCTGCCACGACCTGCTGGGAGATGGCCGCATCCACCAGTTCTGCATCCGCAGCGGCGACCGGGAGGAGTTCGAGTTTGCCGCCCGCCACACCGATCTGCGCCGGTTCGATTTCACCGGGCTGGGGGAACTGACCCAGTGGCTCTGCGATACCAAAGTGCCGGTCTACCTGACCATTGATCTGGACTGCCTGGACCCGTCGGCCTTCCCCGGCACCGGCACGCCGGAGGCGGGGGGCGTCAGCTTTTTGCAGCTGCTGGACGCCATCCGCACCGTGACCCGGGCCAACATCGTGGGGGCGGACCTCAACGAGCTGGCCCCCACGCTGGATACCAGCGGTATTTCCACCGCCACCGCCTGCAAGACATTGCGGGAGCTGCTGCTGGCGCTGGTGCATAACCGGGCTAAGGTTTAAAGATCAGCAGAGGGGTCCTCTGCCGGGGTGCCCCGCTGTTTTCCCGCAACTACCCTGCCCCGGAATATTTGTTTGGAATTTCTTCGGTTCCTTCTTTGTAAAGAAGGAACAAAAAACGTACACAAAGGAGTCATCACCATGAGCAAAGTTCTTGTCATCGGCTGCGGCGGCGTTGCCAGCGTTGCCATCCAGAAATGCTGCCAGGTCAGCGACGTTTTCACCGAGCTGTGCATCGCCAGCCGCACCAAGTCCAAGTGCGACGCCCTGGCCGAAAAACTGGCCCCCATCACCAAAACCAAGATCACCACCGCCCAGGTGGACGCCGACAAGGTGGACGAGCTGATCGCCCTCATCAAGAGCTATGGCCCGGACCTCGTCATGAACATCGCCCTGCCCTACCAGGACCTTACCATCATGGACGCCTGCCTTGCCTGCGGCGTCAACTATATGGACACCGCCAACTATGAGCCGGAAAACACCGACGACCCCGCATGGCGCGCCATCTACGAGAAGCGCTGCAAGGAAGCGGGCTTCTCGGCCTACTTCGACTACTCCTGGCAGTGGGCCTACAAGAAAAAGTTCGAGGACGCCGGCCTCACCGCCCTGCTGGGCTGCGGCTTTGACCCGGGCGTGACCCAGGCCTACTGCGCCTACGCGGCCAAGCACGAGTTCGACACCATCGACACCATCGACATTCTGGACTGCAACGGCGGCGACCACGGCTATGCCTTCGCCACCAACTTCAACCCCGAGATCAACCTGCGGGAGGTCAGTGCCCCCGGCAGCTACTGGGAGAACGGCCACTGGGTGGAAGTGCCCGCCATGAGCATCAAGCGGGAATACAACTTCGACCAGGTGGGCGATAAGGACATGTACCTGCTCCACCACGAGGAGATCGAATCCCTGGGCAAGAACTTCCCCGGCGTCAAGCGCATCCGGTTCTTCATGACCTTCGGCCAGAGCTACCTGGACCACATGCGCTGCCTGGAGGACGTGGGCATGCTCTCCACCACGCCGATCAACTACAACGGCCAGGAGATCGTCCCCATCCAGTTCCTGAAAGCCCTGCTGCCCGACCCGGCCAGCCTGGGCCCCCGCACCAAGGGCAAGACCAACATCGGCTGCATCTTCACCGGCACCAAGGACGGCAAACCCAAGACCTACTACATCTATAACGTCTGCGACCACCAGGAATGCTACAAGGAAGTGGGCAGCCAGGCCATCAGCTACACCACCGGTGTACCGGCCATGTGCGGCGCCCTGATGGTGCTCACCGGCCAGTGGACCAAGCCCGGCGTCTACACCGTGGAGGAGTTCAACCCCGACCCGTTCCTGGACGCCCTGGATAAATACGGCCTGCCCCGCAGCGAAAACCGCGCCCCGGCGCTGGTGGACTGATGCCAGGCCCCGATACCCGCGCCCCTTTTACAGCCCTGGGCGGGGTGGTGCCCGCGGAATTCGCCGCGCTGCCCACCCCCTGCTACCTGCTGGACGAGGGGGCACTGGCCCGCAACGGCAAGATGCTGGGCGAGCTGGCCGCCCGCACCGGCTGCAAGGTGCTGCTGGCCCAAAAGGCCTTCAGCAACTACGACCTCTACCCGGTGCTGGCGCCCTGTCTCGCGGGCACCGAGGCCAGCGGCCTGTTTGAAGCGCGTCTCGGCGCCGAGGAGATGCCCGGGAAGGAGGTCCACGTCTTCTGCGCGGCCTACCGGGAGGACGAGATGGCGGAACTGCTGCGGTGGGCCGACCATATCGTCTTCAACTCCCCGGCCCAGCTGGCAAAATTCGGTCCCATGGCAAAAGCCGCGGGCAAAAGCGTGGGGCTGCGGGTGAACCCGGAATGCTCCACCCAGGAGGGCCACGCCATCTATGACCCCTGCGCCCCCGGCAGCCGTCTGGGCACCACCCGGGCCCAGTGGGACGCCGCGGTGGCCCAAAATCCCGCCCTGCCGGATCTGCTGGACGGGCTTCACTTCCATACCCTCTGCGAGCAGGATTCCGACGCCCTGGCGGTGACGCTGGACGCGGTGGCGGAAAAATTCGGCGATTTGCTGCCCCGCATGAAATGGCTCAACATGGGCGGCGGGCACCACATCACCCGGCCGGGGTATGACCTGGCCACGCTGGAACGGTGCATCGCCCGGGCCCAGGCCGACTGGGGCGTGACGGTGTATCTGGAACCGGGGGAGGCCTGCGCCCTCAACGCCGGGTATTTCCTCACCCGGGTGCTGGACGTGGTGCAGAACGGCGATACCACGGTGGCGATTCTCGACGCCAGCGCCGCCTGCCATACGCCGGATGTCATCGAGATGCCCTACCGCCCGCCGCTGCTCTTTGCCGCCGACCCCGGGGAAAAGCCCTGCACCGTGCGGCTGGCCGGTCCCACCTGCCTGGCGGGGGATGTCTTCGGGGACTACAGCTTCGACGCGGTGCCCCGGCCCGGCGACCTGCTGGTCTTCGGGGATATGGCCATCTACACCACCTGCAAGAACAACACCTTCAACGGCATGCCGCTGCCCGCCATATGGGTGCGCGGCGCCGACGGCGCCTGCCGGGCGCTGGTGCAGTTCGGCTACCGGGACTTCAAAGTCCGCCTGGGCCGGTGAATAACGCCGCCTCTTCCGGGGCATCCTAGCCAAAACGGAAGGGGAGAGATACCGATGATTCAGGAGGATACCATCCGGCTGCTGCGGGAGTGTGACGCCGGGGTGGCCATGGGCATTTCGGCCATCGACCAGGTGATGGACGCGGCCAAAAGTCAGTCCCTGCGGGATGCGCTGGCCCGCTGCCGCACCGAACATGAGCAGCTGCAAAGCGAGGTCGTGGAGGCGCTCCACCGCTTCCACGACGAGGGCAAGGAGCCCAACCCCATCGCCCAGGGCATGTCCTGGATGAAGACGGGGGCCATGCTGACGATGAACGAGAGCGACGCCACCATCGCCGACCTCATCACCGACGGCTGCAACATGGGGGTCAAGTCGCTGAACCGCTACCTCAACCAGTACGAGGCCGCCAGCGAGGACGCCAAGGACATTACCAAGCGGCTCATCGCCCTGGAGGAAAAACTGGCCGAGGATATCCGCCGGTTCCTGTAAAACGCAAACCGCCCGCCCGGGACTTCCCGGACGGGCGGTTTTTTGCGCATGGTTCAAAATGGTCTGCACCAGCGGACATGCGCCGACCGGTGTCCGCGGCGGGGATGAATCCCCGCCCTACAGCCAATGGGACGTGGAGCCCGTAGGGCGGGGTCTTGACCCCGCCGTTTGCCCAACAAGAAATCCCGACGCCTGCCAGGGCGCCGGGGTTTTGCTGTATCAGAGAAAGGTCAGCCCGCCGGATAGAGGATATCCGCCACCTTCTGGTAGGCTTCG
This sequence comes from uncultured Subdoligranulum sp., assembly GCF_963931595.1. Taxonomy (GTDB): domain Bacteria; phylum Bacillota; class Clostridia; order Oscillospirales; family Ruminococcaceae; genus Gemmiger. Next base: position 2,473,601 of record NZ_OZ007030.1, on the reverse strand, counting down.
CCCCAGCGGGCGTTGGGCTTCAGGTGGTAGAGCTCCTTCTCCATGATGTAGAACCGGCCGTTCTGCACGGCGGAAAGGGTCTCCCACGCCGGGTTGGAGGTCAGTGCCGCGTCCAGCGTCTTCTGGGCGGCGGCCTGGTCGCTGCCCTGGAACACCACGAAGATGTAGTCGGGGTCATCGGCGATGATCCGCTCCAGGCTCAGATCCTCCAGCAGGCCGGTGTCACTGTCGGCGATGTTCACCGCTCCCAGGTCGGCCAGGATCTCGCCCAGCACGGTGCCCTTGCTGTTCTTCACCTTGCAGCTGGTGCTGGCCGACCGCAGCAGCAGCACCGTGGGGGCGCTGCCGTCGTTCTGCTCCTTGGCCTTGTCCACCTGGGCCTGCACGTCCAGGCCGTAGGTCTGGTAGTTCTCGGGATGGCCGGTGATCCGGGTGCAGACATCCAGCATCTCGAGATAATCATTGAAGCTGTTCACCCCGAAGTAGGCCACCGGCACCCCCAGCTGTTCCAGACTGGGCAGCAGCTCCACGTTGGAGGTGGTGTTGCTGCTGGCGATGACCAGGTCGGGGGCCGATGCGATGAGCTCCTCCAGGTTGGGTTCCATCAGGCTGCCCAGGTTGGCCACATCGTCGCCCAGGTTCAGGTCAAAATCCGTCCAGGCGTCCGAGGCGGCGGCCACCAGGGAATCCTGGCCGCCCGCCAGGCACCACACGTCGGCGTAGCTGCCCAGCAGCACGGCCACCCGCTCAGGGTTTGCCGGCACCGTGACCTCCCGGTCCAGATCGTCGGTGAAGGTCAGGGTAGTGACCGCCGTCTCGGGGCTGGCCGGGGCGGATTCCGCCGTTTCGCTACCGGGGGCCGGGGCGGAACTCTCCGCCACCGTGGAGGCTCCGCAGCCCGTCAGCAGCAGCGCCGTGCACAGGACAGGAAAAATACGATTCATCATGGTTTTGTTTCCTTTCAGTTGGTTTGTCTGCCCAGTATATCCTGCCCGGTGGGCGGTGTCAAGTCAACCAAAAGCCCCGCAGGGCAAAAGGCGCTTGCCTTTTACACCGCGGGGCTTGCCGTTTACTAAGTTACAGGTACTTGGCCAGGATCTCCTTCATCTCGTCGGCGTGGGCGGTGTGCCAGGTCTCCCAGTTCTCACCGGCCGCAGCCGCCGCGCGGCCCAGCTCCACCAGCAGGTCGGGCAGGTCGCTCTCATAGACCACACCCTGCGCGTCGCCGAACTTCTCGGCGCCCAGGGCGTCGCTGCCGCCCAGGAACATCCGGAAGGCGGGGGCGGGGGTGCTGCCCGGCACCGGCTTGACGCAGCCCTGGAAGCCAATGGCCGCGGCCTGATGGCCGGAGCAGCTGGAGGGGCAGCCCGAGATGCAGATCCTGGGCAGGGCACCGTCGGGGATACCGGCCTCCCGCACGGCCTCCACGCAGGCATGCAGCGCACCCTGGCTGTCCCGCACGCCCTGCTGGCAGATGGACGCGCCGATGCAGGCCACGCTGGTCTCAAAGACCGTCTTGGCGCCGTCGGCGGTGGCCGCCAGCACGCGGCGGGCCTCGTCGGCGGTCAGGTTGATGACGTAGAGCGTCTCATTGGGGGCCACGCGGCACTCGGCGGCGGGCATATCGCCCAGCAGCGCCGCCAGTTCCGCCGGCTTGTCGGTGGGCAGGATGCCGCCGATGGGATGGTACACCACGGCGTAGAGGCCGGCCTGCTTCTGGGGGATGGCCCGGGCGTCGGTGAGGCTGCCCTCGCCGGTCTTGGTGACGGCGGCGGGGGTCAGGTTGAGGTCCAGGCCGCCCTCGGCCTTGCGGGCCGCCAGGGCCTCGTTGAACAGACGGCAGAGTTCCTCGGCGCCCAGCGTCTCCTGCAGGTAGCGGGTACGGGACTTGGCGCGGTTCTCGTAGTTGCCGTGGGCGCAGAAGACGTCGATCATCCCCCGGATGGCGTAGAGCACATCGGAGGCGGGCAGGCTCTCCACGGCCAGCACGCCCATGCGGTGGTTGTTGCCCAGGCCGCCGGCGATATACAGCCGGAAGGTGCCGTCCGGCTGGGCGATGAAGCCCATATCCCGGAAGGTGGCATGGACGCAGTCATCCACGCCGTTGCAGAAGGCCACCTTCAGCTTGCGGGGCATGTGGATGTCCCGGCAGATGGACAGCAGATAGTTGCTGGCCGCCTCGGCCCAGGGCAGCACGTCGAAGGCCTCGCCGGGCTGTACGCCGGTCAGCGGGCTGGCCATGACGTTGCGGGGGTTGTCGCCGCCGCCGCCGCGGGTGATGATGTCGCAGTCGATGGCGCCCTCCATCAGGATGGGGATCAGCTCGGGGGCCAGGTTGTGCAGCTGGATGGTCTGGCAGGTGGCCAGCTTCATGGGGGCGATGCGGTACTGGCTGGCGATGCGGGCCAGGAACTGCAGCCGGGGGCCGGTCAGGCGGCCGCCGGGCATGCGCAGGCGCAGCATGTGTTTGGTGCCGTCCCGCTGGGCGTAGGTGCCGAAGCCGCCCGAAGCGCCCTTGTAGTCCTTGCGGGACATTTCGCCTGCGGCGAAAGCCCGGGTCTTCTGGGTGAATTCCTGAATCTCGTTGCGGAAGAGATCAAGCCACTGTTCGTTCATGAAAGATTGCTCCTTTGACCGTACCTGTTTTGACAATTGTACACAGGGTAGTATACCACGCTGATCCACACAAAACAACGGAGGAACTTTACAAAGTTCCTCCGTTGGCTCAATTTTTTTGGGGGAATGTGACCCGGATGGTGGTGCCGGTGCCCACCTGGCTCTGCAGGTCGATGCGTGCCTCGTGGAGCAGGGCGATATGCTTGACGATGGCCAGGCCCAGTCCGGTGCCGCCGGTGGCCTTGGACCGGCTCCTGTCCACCCGGTAGAACCGCTCGAACACCCGGGACTGGCTGTCCTGGGGGATGCCGATGCCGTTGTCCTCCACTTCCAGGTAGGGGCAGCCGTCCGGCCCCACGCCGCACCGCAGGTCCACATGGCCCCCCGGACGGTTGTAGCGGATGGCGTTGTCGCACAGGTTGGTGGTCAGCTCCACCAGCTGGTCCCGGCAGCCCTCCACCGTGGCGGGGCGGGCGTCGTACTGCAGCGTCACATAGGCCTTGCGGGCGTTCACCGTCATGGTCTGGGCGATCTCCTTCACCAGCGCCGCCAGGTCCACCGGCCCCATGTCGGGCGGGGTGCCCCGGGCCGCCTGGGTGCTGTCCAGCTCGCTGAGCTGCAATATATCGCTCACCAGGGCGATCATCCGCTTGGCTTCCTTGTGGATGCGGGCCGCAAAGGCCGGCACATCCGCGCTCTTGGCCATGCCGGTCTCGATGAGCTCGGCGTAGCCCGAAATGCTGGTCAGCGGCGTCTTCAGCTCGTGGCTCACGTTGGCGGTGAATTCCCTGCGCATGGTCTCGTTATTTTCCCGCAGCTTGCGGTCGGTCTGCACCGTGCGGGCCAGGGGGATCAGTTCCTCGTAGGGCACGTCCGCCTCGATGGTGTCCAGGTTCTCGGCCAGCCGGTTGATGGGCTGGACCAGCAGCCTTGTCAGCCAGGCGGAGAGCAGCCCCGCGCCCAGCAGGATCACCACCAGCGCCCCGATGAGCAGCGGCAGCGTGTCGGCGCTCAGGCCCCACAGGTTATCCACCTCTTCGCCCACCCGCAGGATCTGCGTCCCGGCAGGGGTGTCCAGCCGCAGGGCGTAGTAGTGGGTCTCCCGGCCCATCGTCTGGCTCTGGCGGGTGGAGCTGCCGGCGCCGCTCTCCAGCGCCTGGCGCACCTCCGGCCGGTCGGCGTGGTTGGTCAGGGGGGCGGTGCTCTCACTGTCGTAGAGCACCGTGCCGTCCCCGTCGATGAGGGTGCACCGCACGCCGGTATCGCCGGCAAGATCGGCCAGGGCGTCGGCGTTCCCGTCCCCCGCCAGGCGGTAGGCGTCCGACAGGGTGGTGCACAGCGCCTGCAGGTAGCGGTCCACGTGCCCGGTGTAGCTGCGCTGGAACAGCAAGGTGGCCGCCGTAAGGGTGGCCACCACGCAGAGAACTCCCACCAGGATCAGCCCCCGCCGGTAGCGCCGGGTCATGCTGCGGGGCCGGATCTGCCGGCGTTCCTCGTCACTCATCGGCGCCCTCCGTGCTCAGCTTGTAGCCTACCTTGCGCACCGTGCGGATGGATTCCCCCGCGGCGCCCAGTTTCTGGCGCAGGGTACGCACATGCATGTCGATGGTGCGGGATTCCAGCAGATCGTCGGTGTCCCACACCTCCTTCATGATGCGATCCCGGGCCAGCACCTGCTCGGGGTGTTCGAGAAACAGATGGAGCAGGGCGTATTCCTTGAAGGTGAGCTCCACCGGGGCGCCGTCCACCCGGACGGTGCGGGCCACGTCGTCCATGACGATGGGGCCGAAGTGCAGCGTCTTGGGGGCCGGGGCGGGGGCGGCCGCCTGGGCCCGGCGCAGCACCGCCTTCACCCGGGAAATGAACTCCATGATGCCGAAGGGTTTGCACAGATAGTCGTCGGCCCCGTGGTCCAGCCCCTTCACCACATCGATCTCGCTGGTCTTGGCCGTCACCATGATGACCGGGATGGTCCGGGTGGCGGGGTCGGCCCGCAGCTTGTTGAGGATCTGGTAGCCGTCCTCGTCGGGCAGCATCACGTCCAGGATCACCAGGTCGGGGGCGGAATCCCGCAGCGCGGCCCAGAAGCTGGCGCCGTCCTCGCAGCCGGCGGCCTCGTAGCCGTTGGTCTGCAGGGCGTACTGTTCCAGCTCGCGGATGCTGGCGTCATCTTCGACGATATAGATCATGAAAATTCCAAACTCCTTTTACGCCTGTCCGGCCTCGGCAGCGGCGGGAACAGGCTCAGATTCGGCGGACCCCTCCGGGGGGAAGGTGTAGCGGCCGCGGTACTTCTCGTACCGCTGCTCGAACTTCACGCTGCCGCCGTTTTTGATGCTGTTGAGGTATTCGTGGGTGTCGAACTTGTCGTCCGCCACCTCGATCATGGCCACCGCAATGTTGGAGCAGTGGTCGGCAATGCGCTCGTAATCGGTGAGCAGGTCATCCAGCACGAAGCCGTACTCGATGGTGCAGGTGCCCGCCTGCAGACGGGCGATATGCCGGGTCTTGACCTCCCGCACCAGGCCGTCCACCACTTCCTCCAGCGGTTCGATCTTGCCTGCCGCGTAGCAGTCGTGCTTCTGGAAGGCGTCCACCGTGCGGTTGACGATGTCCTGCAGCGCCGCTTCCAGCACGCTCAGATCGTCCAGGGCCTCGTCGCTGAAGCGGATGTTCTTGTCCCGGATCTCCTCGGCGGTCTCCAGCAGGTTCACCGAGTGGTCGGAGATGCGCTCGAAGTCGCCGATGGTGTGCAGCAGCGTGTTGGTGGCGCGGGTGTCCTCCTTGCTTAAGGTGCGGCTGGACAGCTGTACCAGGTAGGTGCCCAGGGCGTCCTCGTAGTGGTCCACGGCGTCCTCCTTGCGGCGGACCTCGTCGGCCAGGGCGTCATCCCACTTGCGGGTGGTGGACATGGCCTGCAACAGGGAAGTGCGGCAGATCTCGGCCATGTCGCCGCCCACCAGGATGGCCCGGTTGACCGCCACCGAGGGGGTGGTCAGCAGGCGCTGGTCCAGCAGGGCGTGCTCTTCGGGGCCGCGGTCGGCGGCGGTGTCGGGCACCGTCATGATGGCCAGACGCTCCAGCAGCCGGTTGAAGGGCAGCAGGATGGCGGTGGTCACCACGTTGAAGACGGTGTGGACGATGGCGATGCCGAAGGTGTTGGCGTTTTCGTTAAAGAAGCTGAAGCCGATGAGGGCGTTCAGGCCGTAGAAACCGCACAGGAAGACGATGGCGCCGATGACGTTGAAATACAGATGCACAAAGGCGGTGCGCTTGGCGTTCTTGTTGGCGCCCGCCGAGGAGATCAGCGCCGTGACGGTGGTGCCGATGTTCTGGCCCATGATGATGGGCACGGCGGCGGAGTAGGTGACGGCACCGGTGCTGCTCAGCGCCTGCAGGATACCCACCGAGGCGGAGGAGGACTGCAGGATGGCGGTGAGCACCGCACCGGCCACCACGCCCAGGATCGGGTTGGAGAAGCTGAGGAAGAGGTCCATGAACCACTGCTCGTCGGCCAGGGGAGCCATGGCGGTGGACATGGTGTTCATGCCGGCCATGAGGATGGCGAAGCCCAGCATGATCTGGCCGATGCCCCGCTTGCGGTCCTTGCCGATCATGAACATCCAGATGCCGATGAAGCCCAGGATGGGACTCCAGGCGTTGGGGTTGAGCATGTTGATGAAGAAACTCTCACCTTCCAGGCCGGACAGGGAGAGCAGCCACCCGGTGACGGTGGTGCCGATGTTGGCGCCCATGATGACGCCGATGGCCTGGTGCAGTTCCATCAGGCCGGAGTTGACGAAGCCCACGGCCATGACGGTGGTGGCACCGCTGGACTGAATGACGGCGGTGACCGCCATGCCCAGCAGCAGGCCCCGGATGGGGCTGGAGGTCATCGAGGACAGGATCCCCTGCAGCTTGCTGCCGGCGGTCTGTTCCAGAGCTTTCCCCATAAGGTCCATGCCATACAGGAACATGGCAATGCCGCCCATGAGGGTGAACACGTTGAAAATGCTCATCTCGTAGTACACATCCATTTCTCTTATTCAGGTTTTTGTAAAACCGCGCGGACCCAACCCGCGCCCTATACCGTTCTCTATTATAATGGATGGATTCGCCGCTGCACCAGCAGGGAATGGTAAAGGTTTTGTAAAATCCATGTAAAATGTGCCGGTTATCGTCGTTTTTGCGCTTCCCACGGGCCCGACTTTGCAAAAATTTTACCTATTTTACAATTTCTTTGCATAGAAACTGTGCACTTTGCGCATTCTTTACGCCGATTGTACCTCACTATGGTCGATTCAAGAAAATCTTCGCGGTACAATAAACCTGCTCCCGGAGGAAAGGGAGCAGCAAAACCACCAAAGATACATTGAGAGATTTGGTAAAAAGGGAGAAGAAACAGTTATGAAACGTACTTCTGTAGTTGCCTCCGTGCTGGCCGCCAGCATGGCACTGAGCCTGGCTGCCTGCGGCAGCACCGCCTCCGAGAGCACCGCTGCCTCCTCGGAGAGCACCGCTGTCTCCTCGGAGAGCACCGCCGCCTCCACCAGCGAGGCCGCTTCCGAATCCACCGAGGCTTCCGACTTCGACACTGACCAGGACATCACGGTCATCACCCGTGAGGATGGTTCCGGCACCCGTGGCGCCTTCATTGAGCTGACCGGCGTGGAGGAAAAGAACGACGCCGGCGAGAAGGAGGACATGACCACCCAGGCCGCTGCCACCCAGAACTCCACCAACGGCGTCATGACCGCCGTGGCCAACGATGAGACCGCCATCGGCTACATCAGCCTGGGTTCCCTGAACGATACCGTCAAGGCCGTCACGGTGGGCGGCGTGGAAGCCACCGCCGAGAACGTCTCCAACGGCACCTACACCCTGGCCCGTCCCTTCAACATCGTCACCAACGGTGAGCCCACCGACCCCGTGGCCGTGGACTTCATCGCCTACTGCATGAGCCCCGACGGCCAGGCCCTGGCCACCGAGGATGGCTACATCGGCGGTGAGGGCACCGAGTACACCTCCACCCAGCCCAGCGGCAGCATCACGGTGGGCGGTTCCTCCTCGGTCTCTCCGCTGATGGAGAAGCTCATCGAGGCCTACAAGACCGTCAACCCCAACGCCACCGTGGAACTGCTCACCACCGACTCCACCACCGGTGTCACCGGTGCGCTGGACGGCACCTACACCGTGGGCATGGCCAGCCGTGAGCTGAAGGACACCGAGACCGCCGAGGGCGCCCAGGCCACCGTGCTGGCCATGGACGGCATCGCGGTGGTGGTCAACCCCGCCAACTCCGTCTCCGATCTGAGCGTTGACCAGATCAAGAGCATCTACACCGGGGAAGCCACCGTCTGGTCTGATCTGCAGTAAACCTCGCATCCAACGGCTGTTGCAGCTCCGGCAGCGACAGCCGCTTTTTCTGGTAGAACCCAAGGAGCGTGTATAGGAAAATGAAAACGAAAACCGCCAAGACCCGGGAATGGGTCATGCAGGGCGTCTTTACGGGATGCGCCTGCATCTCGATTCTGGCCGTCGCGCTGATCTGTATCTTCCTGTTCGCCAACGGCCTGCCCACCATCTTTGAGATCGGCCCCCTGAAGTTCCTGCTGGGCACCACCTGGAAGCCCGGCAACGATATCTACGGCATTCTGCCCATGATCCTGGGGTCCATCTACGTCACGGCGGGCGCCATCATCGTGGGCGTGCCCATCGGCCTGCTCACCGCCATCTATATGTCCAAGTTCGCCTCCCCGGCCGTCAACAGGGTCATGCTGCCCGCCGTCCAGCTGCTGGCCGGCATCCCGTCGGTGGTCTACGGCTTCTTCGGCATGATCGTGCTGGTGCCTGCCGTCCAGGCCATGGTCAAGAGCGACTTCTTCAAGCATGTGCTGGGCGTCAAGAGCGGCAAGGGCATGAGCCTCTTCACCGCCGCGGTGCTTTTGGGCATCATGATCCTGCCCACCATCATCACGGTGAGCAAAACGAGCCTGGACGCCGTGCCCTCCAGCTACTATGAAGGCAGCCTGGCGCTGGGCGCCACCCATGAGCGCAGCGTCTTCTTCGCCGTGCTGCCCGCCGCCAAGAGCGGTGTGCTCTCTGCCGTGATCCTGGGCATCGGCCGCGCCATCGGCGAGACGATGGCCGTCGTCATGGTGGCCGGCAACCAGACCTGGATGCCCAAGGGACTGTTCCAGGGCCTGCGCACCATGACCTCCAACATCGTCATCGAGATGGGCTATGCCGCCGACCTCCACCGGGAGGCCCTCATCGCCACCGGCGTGGTGCTCTTCGTTTTCATTCTCCTCATCAACCTCTGCTTCAGCATCGTGAAAGGGGGCAGCAAGAATGCCTGAGATCACCGTGGGCGGCGCAAAATCCGCCGGTATGGCCCGGGCCAACGCCCGCATGATCTTCCCCCAGGGCAACCGCAACCGCCGTGCGGCCCGCGTTCAGGCCGGCATCCTGCGGTGGCTGGTGCGGCTGGCCGCCCTGCTCACCGCCGCCGTGCTGCTCTTCCTCATCGGCTACATCCTGGTCATGGGCATTCCCAACCTCAAACCCTCCCTGTTTGAGTGGGAATACAACTCCGAAAACGTCTCCCTCATGCCTGCTCTCATCAATACCATGCTCATGACCGCCTTCTCCCTGGTCATCGCCACGCCGCTGGGCATCTTCGCCGCCATCTGGCTGGTGGAGTACGCCAAGCGCGGCAACAGGCTGGTCCGGGTGGTGCGCGTTACCACCGAGACCCTCCAGGGCATCCCCTCCATCGTCTACGGCCTGTTCGGCATGCTGTTCTTCGTCACCCAGCTCCACTGGGGCTACAGCCTCATCGCCGGCGCCTTCACGCTGGCCATCATGGTGCTGCCCGTCATCATGCGCACCACCGAGGAAGCCCTCATCGCCGTGCCCGATTCCTACCGGGAAGGCTCCTTCGGCCTGGGCGCCGGCAAGCTGCGCACGGTGTTCACCATCGTGCTGCCCAGCGCCATGCCCGGCATTCTGTCCGGCGTCATCCTGGCCACGGGCCGTATCGTGGGCGAGACCGCTGCCCTGATCTACACCGCGAGCTCGGTGGCCAAGATCCCCGAAAGCGTCTTCAGCTCCACCCGCACCCTGGCCGTGCACATGTACCTGCTCTCCAACGAGGGCCTGCACGTGGACGCCACCTACGGCACCGCCGTGGTGCTGCTGGTGCTGGTGCTGGCCATCAACTGCCTGTCCAGCTTCATCGCGCGCAAACTGGCCAAACATTGAAACGAGAGGGACCTACCGTGAATAAATTTGAAGTGAAAAACATGGATCTGTACTACGGCAGCTTCCATGCCCTGAAAAATATCAACATCTCCATCCCCGAGAAGGAGATCACCGCCTTCATCGGACCTTCGGGCTGCGGCAAATCCACCTTCCTGAAGAGCCTGAACCGGATGAACGACCTGGTGGAGGGCTGCCGCATCTCGGGCGACATCCTGCTGGACGGCGTGGACATCTATAAAGACAAAATGGATGTCAACGTGCTGCGCAAGCGCGTGGGCATGGTGTTCCAGAAGCCCAACCCCTTCCCCATGTCCATCTACGACAACATCGCCTACGGTCCGCGCACCCACGGCATCCACAACAAGGCCCAGCTGGACGAGATCGTGGAGCGGAGCCTGCGGGGCGCCGCCATCTGGGACGAGGTGAAGGACCGGCTGAACAAGAGCGCCCTGGGCATGTCGGGCGGCCAGCAGCAGCGCCTTTGCATCGCCCGCGCCCTGGCCGTGGAGCCCGAAGTGCTGCTCATGGACGAGCCCACCTCGGCACTGGACCCCATCTCCACCTCCAAAGTGGAGGAGCTGGCGATGGAACTGAAGGAAAACTACACCATCATCATGGTCACCCACAACATGCAGCAGGCCGCCCGTATCTCGGACAAGACCGCCTTCTTCCTGCTGGGCGAACTGGTGGAGATGGGCCCCACCGAGAGCGTCTTTGCCACCCCGGTGGACAAACGCACCGAAGATTACATCTCCGGCCGTTTCGGTTGATGGAAGGAGAAGATTATGGCTTTTACTATGCCCTACAGCAGCCGCAAGGTTTACGACGCCGAGCTCATGCAGCTTGACACGATGCTGGCCCGGATGGGCCACGCGGCGGGCGGCGCCATCGAGAGCGCCATGACCGCCCTGCGCAACGGGGACATCGAACTGGCCCGGGGGGTCATCGACCGGGACAGCGAGATCGACGCCGCCGAACACGAGATCGAACACCGCTGCCTGACCCTGTTTTTGCGCCAGCAGCCGGTGGCGGGGGACCTGCGCAAGGTTTCCACGGCGCTGAAGATGGTCACCGACATTGAGCGCATCGCCGACCAGGCCAGCGATATCGCCGAGATCACGCTGCACCTGCACCCCGAGGGGGCCCGCAGCGTGGGCGTGCTGGAAGACCTGGACAAGATGGGCGCGGTGGCGCTGCATATGGTCAAGGACGCCATCGCCGCCTATGTGCAGGTGGATCTGTCCATGGCGGCCCAGGTCATCGCGAAGGACGACGACTGCGACGCCATGTTCAGCAAGATCAGCACCGAGATCGCCAACTACATCGCGGCCCATCCCGGCGACGCCGAGACGGCGCTGGACCTTTTTATGATCAGCAAGTATCTGGAACGCCTGGGCGACCACGCCGTCAACGTGGCCGAGTGGGTGGAGTTCCTCAAGACCGGCGTGCACAAATCCCGCAAGATCGTGTAAAGCGCGCCCTTTCCCGAACCATTCCCTTATTTTCCTATACCAACCAGAGCGGGGTCTGCCTTTTGGCGGACCCCGCTTTGGGTTTCTGTTTCTCAAAGAGGGGGAACAGCCCTGCACGGCGGTGCAATTGTATGCAGAATTTGGTTGATTCCTGCCCGCCGCTGCGGTACAATAGGGGCAAATCAACCGCAAAGGAGCACTGCATCATGGCGCATACCGAAACCATGCTGGAAAGCAAGGAAATCTTCAAGGGTCGGGTCATCCGGGTCACGCTGGACACCGTCCGGCTGGAAAACGGCAACACCAGCACCCGGGAGGTGGTCCACCACCACGGCGGGGCCTGCATCCTGCCGGTGGACGGCGAGGGCAACGTCTACATGGTCCGCCAGTTCCGCTACGCCATGGGCGAGGAGATCTGGGAGCTGCCCGCCGGCAAGCTGGAAGCGGGGGAGGACCCCTTTGAAGCCGCCAAGCGGGAACTGGGGGAGGAGTGCGGCCTCACCGCCGACCACTTCACCGACCTGGGGGTGGTCTACGCCACGGTGGGCTATGACAGCGAGAAGATCTATCTCTGGGCCGCCGACGGGCTGCACCCCGTGCACCAGCACCTGGACCCCGACGAATTCCTGGACGTGGTGAAGATGCCCTTCGAAAAAGCTCTGGCCATGGTGCTGGACGGCACCATCCGGGATTCCAAGACCCAGGTGGGCCTGATGAAATACGCCCTGCTGCAAAAGAAAAATGCCCGGTAATCCCGAGATCCTCGACCACGGTACCAGGGTCTTCACGGCGCCGGGGGCCACCTTCGGGTCGGACGCGTTGCTGCTGGCCCGGTTCGCCCTGCCCAAACCCCGGCAGCGGGCGCTGGACCTGTGCAGCGGATGCGGCATCGTGGCGCTGGTCTGGCACGACGAGGGCCACCGCGGCCCCTGCACGGCGGTGGAGTTGGACCCCGATGCCAGCGCCCTCTGCGCCGCGGCGGTGCGGGAAAACGGCGCCGATCACATCACCCCCTTATGCGCCGACCTGCGGGACTTCTGCCGGGCGGGTCCCGAGCAGGGGTGGTACGATTTTGCCGCCTGCAACCCGCCCTACTTTGCCGCCGGACCCCGCAGCCCCGACCCGGTGCGGGCCGCCGCCCGCCACACCGACAGCTGCACCCTGGCCGACGCCGTGAACGCCGCCGCCCGGGCCCTGCGGGAGGGGGGAAGGTTCACCCTCTGCCACCGGCCCGACCAGCTGGCCGAGGTGTTCTGCGCCCTGCGGGCCGCCCGGCTGGAACCCAAACGGCTGGCCTTTGCCCGCCAGCGGCCGGGCAGCACCCCCTGGCTTTTTGTCACCGAGGCCCAGAAGGGCCGCCGTCCCGGGCTGCGGCTGGAACCCGACCTGCTGGTGGAGACCGGCGCCGCCCGGTACGGAATATAAAATAAGGAGAAACACCATGCCACTGTTCAATATGCATTACGACCGTCCGGGTCCCGGCGTGGACCCCGACACCCCCCGCAAGAAGGGCGCCGCCCGCCTGGTGGAGGTGCTGGGCCGGGATATGACCTCCTTCTGGCTGGCGGGCATGCTCACCATGCTCAGCTCGGTGCCCTTTGTGTTCGGCATCTGGTTTTCCATCGTCAGCCACGCGGTGTTTCCGGCGCTGCTGGCCGGTGTGGTGGGGGGCATCATCGCGGCGCCCCAGCTCTGCGGCATGCAGGACACCATGCTGCGCAGCCTGCGGGACGAGCCGGGCTACTGGTGGACCACCTACCGCCGGGCGTGGAAGCGCAACGCCAAAGCGGCGGTGCTGCCCGGCGCCCTGGGCGGACTGATCCTCGCCATGCAGATCTTCACGGTCTACCACATGGCCGGCCAGGAGGCCGGCATGCTGGTGGCTCTGCTGGTGGGCATCGTCTTCCTCACCGGGCTGGCCCAGTACATCTTCGCCCAGGTGGCGCTGCTGGAACTGCCCTTCGGCGGCATGCTCAAAAACGCCGTGCTGCTCTTCCTGGGCTACCTGCCCCGCACGGCGCTGGGCATTGTCTGGCAGCTGGCCTACTGGCTCATCGTGGCGCTGTTCTGGCCCTTCAGCTCGGTGCTGCTGGTCATCACCGGCTGCTGGCTGCCCACGTTGCTCAGCCTTATGGCCATCTATCCCGTGCTGGACAAGAGCTTCCACGTGGAGGAAACCGTCAAAAAAATGCGGGACGAACAGTACAAGGATCAGTGAATTTTCGCCGGGACTCCGCCTGCCGCGGGGCCCCGGCTTTTTGCTGCCCGTCCTTGCGCAGACCGTCTAAAAAGGGTATAATAGCAAAATAGGCGAACTGTCGCAACAAGGGGGAAAACCACCGTGAAGATCCTGCTCATCCACTGCCATTACCGCCTGCCGGGCGGCGAGGATGCCGTCTTTGCGGCGGAGCGCGCCCTGCTGGAGCGCCGCGGCCACAGGGTGGTGGTGTATGAGCGCAGCAACGAGGAGGCGGCCCACGGGCTGGCCAAACTGCTGCTGCCGCTGCACGCCGTCTGGAACCGCCGCGCCGCCCGGGAGGTGCGGGATCTCATTGCCCGGGAAAAACCCGATGCCGTCCACATCCACAATACCCTGCTGCTGCTCAGCCCCGCCGTGGTGCGGGCTGCCAAACAGAGTGGCCTGCCGGTGGTGCAGACGCTGCACAACTTCCGTCTGTTCTGCCCCAACGGCATTCTGCTGCGGCAGGGCAGGGTCTGCGAGGACTGCCCCCATCACGGCCTTTCCTGCGCGGTGCGCCACCGGTGCTACCGGGGGAGCCTTCTGCAGACACTGGTGGTGGCGGCGGCTTACGCGCTCCACCGGCGCCTCGGCACCTGGCGGGGTGTCACCATGGTGGCTCTCACCGGCTTTGACCGGGACAAGCTGCTGGAATTCAACCGCCTGCGCCCCCTGTTTGACGCCGACCGGCTGGTGGTCAAACCCAACCCCGTCTGTGTGGCGGAGGAGCCGGTACAGCCCTGGAACGCCCGCAAACAGCAGTTCCTTTTTGCCGGACGGCTGGAGGAACTGAAAGGGCTGCCCACCGTGTTGGAGGCCTGGGAGCTGCTGGGGGAAAACGCTCCCGACCTGCTCATCGCAGGGGAGGGCCCCCTGGGGGACTGGGCCAGAGCCCACGCCGGGCCGAAGGTCACCTTCCTGGGCCAGCTGACCCCGGCGGAACTCCACCGCCATATGGCCGAAAGCAAGGGCGTGCTGGCGGCCAGCCTCTGCTACGAGAGTTTTGCCCTCGTCCCGGCGGAGGCCCACTGCCTCGGCACGCCGGTATTGGCCAGTAACTTGGGCAACGTGGGGGCATCGGTGCGCCCCGGCATCGACGGGCTGCGCTTTGCCCCCGGGGACGCCAGGGCCCTGGCGGGGGCGGTGGGGGCGCTGCTGGCCAGCTCCTTTGACTGCGAAGCCATCGCCGCCGCGGCCCGCCGCACCTACAACGAGGAAGAAAACTACCGCGCCCTGCTGCGCTTATATACAAAGGAAGAACGATGAATCAACTCTACCGCGCCCTGCACATGCCGCCCGGACGGCTGCTGCGCAAACTCACGGGCGAAAAGGAAATCTATACCATCGCCGTGCGGCCGGTGCCCACGGCGGAGGGGGCCGACCCGCTGCCCGCCCTGGGCGGTGCGCCCTACACCCAACTCCCCGGGCGGGAGGGCTTCTGGTACGCCGACCCGCTGCTTTACCGCCGCAACGGCGCCCGCTATCTCTTCGCCGAGGCCATGGACCTGGCCGCCGGCAAGGGCCGCATCGAGGTGTGCCATCTTCTGGACAACGGCACCACCGAGGGCTGGCAAGTGGCGCTGGAGGAGGATTTCCACCTCTCCTTCCCCACCGTCTTTGACTGGAACGGGGAGACCTGGATGATCCCCGAATCGGGCAATGACCACAGCCTGCGGCTCTACCGCTGCAAGAATTTCCCCACCGAGTGGGAACTGGTGCAGCGGTTCGGGGACCAGGGGGAACTGTGCGACGCCATCCTGGTGGACCGCACCCCCGACGCCCTGACGCTGCTCTGCAGCGAGACCAACCCCGAAAACCAGCTCTATGTGCGGTGGCGGCGGTTCACCCTGCGCAAAACGGTCCCCGCCCCCGAACCCCTGCCCGGCACCGAGCCGCCGGAACCCTCCGGCGAGCCCTTCCAGCTGCTGCCCGACGAAGCCTTCAACCTGCAGCACCGGGAATTTGATCTTACCAGCCGCAACGCCGGGCCGCTCTTTGTGCTGGGGGAGCAGGTCATCCATCCCACCCAGGTCAGCACCACGGTGGACTACGGCGTCTACCTGCAGTTTTCCGCCCGGCGGGGCAGTTCCGAGGTGCCCATGTGCGCCGCGCTGCCCGCCGCCGTGCGCATCCAGGGGCTGGACCCCAAGGACATGATCGGCATTCACACCTACTGCCGCGACGATCACCTGGAAATCATCGACGCGCGGTATCTTGCAAAGGTGAAGACAAATTCATGAAAACCATTGCCATCCCGCAGTTCTACTGCGGGCCTTCGGGCCGCAAGGGCCTGTACAACCGGCAGGAAGTGGGCCTGGCCCGGGCCTTTGCCGCCCTGGGCGCCCGGGGCATCGTGCTCTACCCCGACCCCGGCGCCGCCGCCCCCACGGTGGAGGAACCGGAACCCAACGTGAAGGTCTACTATCTGCCGGTGCGCGCCCTGGGCTCCCAGGCGTTCTATAAAAGCTGGCAGATTTTGATGGACGAGCATGTGGACGCCGTCCACGTGATGGGGGACAATTCCCCCGGGGTGCCCGCCCTCTACCGTTTCTGCCAGCGGCACGGCATCCTCTTTTACAGCCAGCTGGGGGCGCTGAAAAGCACCTCCTCCCACAAGGCGGTGCGCCTCGTCATGGACCTGCTGCTCTGCCGCAACCTGGCCATCTACAAAAAAACGCCCACCTACGCCAAAACCCCCGCCGTGGCCGCCGAGCTGGAAAGCCTGGGCGTGCCCTGCGCAGGGCTCATGCCGGTGGGGCTGGACACCGCCATCATCCCCGATGTGCCCGCCGAGCGCACCAAGCTGCGGAGAGCCGTGGGGCTGGACCCGGATGCAAAGATTTTCGTCTTTGTGGGGCGGCTGGACCCCTACAAGCGGCCGCTGGACCTGGTGCCGCTGCTCAAAGCCGCCCCCCACTGGCAGGCGGTGATCATCGGCCAGGGCAGCCAGGCGGGGGCGCTGTCCGCCGCCCTGGCCCAGGCGGACCTGACGGGCCGCTGCCGGCTCATCCCCGAACTGCCCAACACGGCGGTGCATGTCTTTTACCACGCCTGCAACGCCTTTGTGAACCTCAACGACCAGGAGATCTTCGGCATGAGCCTGCTGGAGGCCATGTACGCGGGCTGCCCGCCGGTGGCCCGCCATGCCCCGGGCCCCGACCTCATCATCGAGGACGGGGTCAGCGGCCTGCTCTGCGACACGGTGGAGGAGATGGCCGCGGCGCTGAATAAGGTGGACGACGCCATGGGCGCCGCCGCCCAGAAGCGGATCAACGAACATTTTCTGTGGCAGAACAGCGCCGAGCTGGCGCTGACGCTGCTGCCCCACAAGCGGGAGGCTGCCCATGGACAACGATAACGCCCTGCTGGAAGCGGCGCGCAACCTCTACAAGGGCTGGCGCTTCGGGTGGAAATACCGGGGCGTCCGGGTGCTGGATGCCGAGGCGGGCAACGACCTGGCCCGGGCGGCCATCCAAAAGGGCGGGCCGTACCTCTTCGCCCGGTGCGGCGCCACCGAGATGCGCACCGTGGCCGATAAATTGGCCCACGGCGGGCATTTCACCGACCGCACCCGGCAGGATATCCGCAACCTGTCCGGCGTGTTCCCCACCGATGACGAGACGCTGAATCGGTTCTGCGGACTGTACGTATCCTGTGCCCAAAGCGCTGATCTCTTGGCCCTCTGGGACGTGGGGGCGGAGCGGGAGGTCATCCGGGGCTGCCGGAACACGGCCTTCTGCAAGCTGCGGGCGCTGGAACCCTACTACCACCCCCACCCCTGGAGCAGCGCTCTGGCGGGCAAAAAGGTGCTGGTGGTGCATCCCTTCAAAAACACCATCCTGCGCCAGTACGAAAAGCGGGCCCGGCTTTTCCCCGGCACCGGCGTGCTGCCGGAATTTTCCGGCCTGACGGTCATCCGGGCCGTGCAGGGGCTGGCGGGGCAGGACACCGGCTACGCCAGCTGGTTTGACGCTTTGGCGGCCATGGAAGCAAAGATGGACGCCGCCGACTACGAGGTGGCCATCGTGGGGGCGGGAGCCTACGGGCTGCCGCTGGCGGCCCACGCCCGGGATACCGGCCACACGGCCATCCAGATGAGCGGCGCCACCCAGCTGCTCTTCGGCATAAAAGGCAAGCGGTGGGACACCCACCCGGTGATCTCCAAACTCTACAACGACGCCTGGGTGCGCCCGGCGGAGGACGAGGGCATCGACCACCGGGAAGCGGTGGAGGGCGGCAGTTACTGGTAAAGGAAAGAGGAGACGGCATGCGCATTCTGATGATCAGCAACCACCTGGGCGTGCAGAGCGGCGTGCAGCGGTATGTGCAGAATCTGCTGCTCCACCTGGACACCGCCCGGTATCAGGTGGACCTCTTTGTGGGGCAGTGCCCGCCCGACCAGGCCAGCACCGCCCCGGCGCTGGAAGCCCACGGCGTGCGCATTCTGGCGGTGCCTGACCACAAAAAGGACCGCATCAAAGCGCTGTGGCGGCATCTGCGCACCCACAAGGACTACGATATCATCCACTACCACACGGCCAGCAAGATCGGCGCGCCGGTCTGCGCCATGATGCGGCTGCTCTGCCCCCGGGCAAAGATCATCGTCCACAGCCATATCGTCTACCCGCCCCTGACGCTGACCTGGCGGGTGGCCCACGGGGTCTACCAGCTCTTTGCCGACTATTTCCTCGGCTGCGGCGTGGCGGCGGGACGGTTCGTCTTCGGTGACCACATCGACCGCAAGCCCGACTTTGCGGTGGCCTGCAACGCCGTGGACCAGGGGCGGTTTCATCCCGACGCCGCGGCCCGGGCCGCCACCCGCGCCCGGTACGGCATCGCCGACACCGACCGGCTGGCGGGCTTTGTGGGGCGGCTCAACCACCAGAAGAACCCGCTGTTTTTGATGGAGGTCTTCGCCGCCATGGCCGGGGCTGACCCTGCCTGGAAGCTGCTGCTGGTGGGCACCGGCGAGATGGAAGAGAAGATGCACGCCGCCGCGGCCCGCCACGGTCTCACCGACCGGGTGATCTTCGCGGGGGTGCAGAGCGATGTGCCCGCCTACATGAACGCCTTTGACCTGTTTTTGCTGCCCAGCAATTTTGAGGGCAGCCCCGTCACCCTGGTGGAGGCCCAGGGGTGCGGTGTGCCCTGCCTGGCCTCCACCAACGTGCCGGACGACGGCGCCGTCACCGACCTGGTGCACTTCCTGCCGCTGGAGGCACCTCTCGACGAGTGGGCGGCCACGGCGGAGGGCATCGCGGGGCATGGCCCCCATGCCGACCACTGGGCGGAACTGTCGGTGGCCGGGTACGAGCTGCACACCGCCGCCGCCCGGATGGAACAACTCTACGACCAGCTGGGAGGCAAGGAATGATCTACGCGGAACTGGCCGGCGGGCTGGGTAACCAGATGTTCATCTACGCCTTTGCCCGGGCGCTGGGGCTGCGGTGCGGCGAATCTGTCACCCTGCTGGACCGGCAGGACTGGCGGGACGGCGCCCCCGCCCACACGGTGTGCGCCCTGGAGGCGCTGCGCATCGCCCCCGAAGTGAAGATCCTGGCCCAGCCGGGCTTTGCCAAGGCCCACCTGCCCCGGCAGAACGCCGCCAAGGCGCTGATGATCAAGTATGAACAGCGCAAAGGCCTGCTGGCCCGGGACTGGAACCGTTGGGAGCGCCGCTGCGCCCCGCTGCTCAATTTGCTGGGGCTGCACTTTGCCACCGACGGCTATCTGCCGGTGCACCGGGGCCCGTCCAGGGACTTTCTGGCCTGGGGGTATTTCCAGGGGGAGGCCTACTTTGCGGACTATGCCGACACCATCCGGGCGGAGCTGCGGGCGAAAGAATCTCCCGCCGGACCGCTGGCGGAAGAGATCCGGGCTGCGGCCTTCCCGGTGGCCGTGCATCTGCGCCGGGGGGACTACTGCAAGCCGGAAAACGCCATTCTCCAGGTCTGCACCCCGGCCTACTACGCCCGGGCCACCGCCGCCGCGGCGGCTGCCCATCCCGAAGCGACCCTTTTCGTCTTTTCGGATGATCCGGACTGGGCAAAGGAAAATCTCGACACCGCCGGACTGCCCGCTGTCTTTATGCCCCGGGGCGAGGCGGTGGCGGATATGAACCTCATGGCCCTCTGCCGGGGCTTTGTTTTGAGCAATTCCACCTACAGCTGGTGGGCCCAGTATCTGGCGGGGGCGGGGCGCACCGTATGGGCCCCCGACCGGTGGTACGCCCACACCAAAGAGACAGCCCTCTACCAGCCCGGCTGGCATCTCATCCAAACCCGATAACCCGCGAAAGGAGGCAAACCGTGCCGCTCTTCTCCATCATTGTGCCGGTGTACAATGTGCAGAATTATCTCTCGGCCTGCATCAAGAGCGTGGCCGAGCAGGATGGCCCCCGGGACTGGGAGTGCATCCTGGTGGACGACGGTTCCACCGACATGGGCCCCCAGCTCTGCGACACCTTTGCCGCCGAGATCCCCGGCGTGCGGGTCATCCACCGGGAAAACGGCGGTCTGGCCGCCGCCCGCAACACCGGGCTGGGGGCCGCCCGGGGGGAGTGGATCCTCTTTCTCGACAGCGACGACGCCATGGCCCCGGGGCTGCTGGCGGCACTGCGCCGGGCGCTCAAGGAACATCCGGGCTACGACTGGTATGTGGGCAAGCACCTGGAATGGCAGCCCGACGGCAAGCTCACCGAGCACGCGGGGCTGCGGCTGCTGCCCGGCCCCTTTGACAGTTCGGACTACGGCGAGCGGCTGCGGGCCCTCTACACCGCGGGGCACTGGTCGGTGTGGAAGTACTGCCTGCGCCGGGCCTGGCTGGCCGAGCACAATCTCCACTTCTGGCCCGACGTGCGCTGGGCCGAGGACTGGCCCTTTGATCTCTGGCTGCTGACCAAATGCCAGGGCATCTACTTCCTCGACATCGTCTTCACCCACTATCGGGTGGGGCGGCAGGGGAGCCTGCTCACCGACGCCAAAAACCTGCCCAAGCGGTTCAAGGCGCTGGCCGCCGCCCAGCGGCATCTGGCGGCGCTGGCCGCCGCCGGCCACATCGACAGCGCCACCTACGCCGTCATGCGGGACGCCGCGGCGGACGTTTTCTGGCCCCAGGCCCGCACCGCCGCCGTGCCCGACGCCGCCATCCGCAAAAAATGCCTCAAGTACCTGCGGCAGCTGCGGCCCCTCTACGCCCATGGCACCGAGGTGAACACCCGCCGGGACTGGCGGATGTTCCAAACCATGATGCGGCTGTGCGGCCCCCGCTTCACCCTCTGGGCTGCGGCCCGCCGCAAGAAAGGATAACCCGTTTTGCGAACCAGACGTACCCTCATCAATATGGCCTACGCGGTGGGGTCCAGCCTGCTGCTGCTTTTGCTGGGGCTGGTCACCCGGCGGCTGCTGGTCTACAACTTCGGCACCCAGATCAGCACCGCCTCCCAGGTGGTCACCCAGCTGTTCAACTTCTTCTCCATCGCCGAGTTCGGCGTGGGCAGCGTCATCAGCTACCGCCTGTATGAACAGATCGCCGCCAAAAACGCCGACAAGATCAGCAAGTACATGTCGATGTACAAGTGGGCCTACCGCGCCGTGGGCCTGGCCATCGCCCTGCTGGCCCTGCTGGGTGCTGCTGCCCTGCCCTGGATCATGCCCGATGTGCCCCTGGTCACCGGGTACACGGTGTACGGCCTCAACGTGGTGTCCACCCTGTGCAGCTACTTCCTTGTGACCCGGCGGCTCATGTACACCTGCACCCAGCAGGGGTACCTCTGCACCCGCATCGACTTCTGCTTCAACGTCCTGACCTCCCTGGCCAAGATCGCCGTCTCGTTGTGGTTTCCCAACTATGTGCTCTACTTCAGCGTGGCCATCGTCTGCAATGTCTGCGCCAATCTGGTCATCGCCCGCCGCTTCCGCAAGGACTTCCCCTATGTGCGGGATGTAAAAGTGAGCCTGCAGGACTTCAAGGATCTGGGCATTTTCCACGATCTGCGGTATTATCTGGTCCACCGGCTGTCCAACACCATCTACGGCTCGTCGGACACCATCGTCACCTCCCGCATGGGCGGCTCCACCCAGACCACCCTGCTGGGCAACTACACCAATATTTCCACCAGCGCCACCGACCTGGGCAACAAGATCATGGACAGTTTTGCCGCCGCCATCGGCAACATCGTCTACGACAAATCCGCCGCCGCCAACGACCACGACAAACAGGTCTTCTGGGGGATGGACCTCTTCAGCTACCTCTTTGCCAGCTTTGTGGCCACCGCCTATTTCTGCCTGTTCCAGCCCTTCATGGCGGCCTGGATGGGCGCCGACTGGCTGCTGCCCCTGGGCTTCGTGCTGGTCTTCTGCCTCAACGAGTATGTGGGCTGGAACCACCGCATGCTGGGGTCCTACCGGGCGGTACTGGGCCACTTTGAGCAGGACCAGTGGTTCATGGTGGCTTCCGCCGCCGTCAACCTGCTGCTCAGCTTCGCCCTCTTCCCGCTGTTCGATATCACCGGCGCCCTCATCGCCACCGTGGTGGCCCACTGCATCATGTGGGCGGGGCGCATCGTGGTGGTCTTCCGCCGGTATATGCAGGGCAGCCTCGGGCACTATCTGCGGGCCCAGGCGCTGCATCTTATTACGCTGGCCGTCTGCATGGGCGGTACCTGGACCCTCTGTGAGGCGGTGCCCGTCGGCGGCTGGCTGGGCCTTGTGCCCCGGGCGGTCATCGTCTGCGTGGTGCCCAACCTCTTCAACCTCATTGTCTACGGCTGGGGCCGGGATGCCGTCTATCTGCGGCAGTACGGCGCCGCCCTGCTGCAAAAACTCAGACATAAAAGGAGCGCGTGATGCCGAAAATCGGGATGCTCTACCTTTGCACCGGGAAATACACCGTCTTCTGGCCGGAATTCTACCACAGCTTTGAGGCCAACTTCCTGCCCGGGTGCCAGAAGGAATATTTTGTCTTCACCGACGCCGACCATATCGAAGGGGAGGACAATCCCCGGGTCCACCGGCTCTGCCAGGAGGCCTACGACTGGCCCTACAGCACGCTGCGGCGGTTTTCCATCTTCCTGCGGCGGGAGGAACTGCTGGCCCGGTGCGATTTCCTTTTTTTCTTCAACGCCAACCTGGTCTGCCAGAAGACCGTCACGGCGGAGGAATTTTTGCCCCGGCCCCAGATGGGGGAAAACCTGCTGCTGGTGCAGCAGCCGGGATTCTGGAACAAAAAACCCATCTTTTACACCTACGACCGCAACCCCAAAAGCACCGCCTACATCCCCTACAACTGCGGCAAAGACTATGTGTCGGGCGGGCTCAACGGCGGCACGGCGGCGGCTTTTTTGCAGCTCTGCCATGAGCTGGCCCGCCGCACCGAGGACGACCTGGCCCGGGGTGTCATCGCCCGGTGGCACGACGAAAGCCAGCTCAACCGCTACGCGGCGGAGCGCAGCGACTACCGGCTGCTGACCCCCGCCTACTGGTACCCCGAGGGGTGGGACCTGCCCTTTGAGGCGAAGATCGTGGTGCGGGACAAGGCCCGCTATTTTGATGTGGCGGCGGTGAAGCACCAGGCGGCGCGGCCCCGGCCCTGGCTGGTCCGCAAGGGGGAGGCCTTCCGGGAAAACTGGCTGCCCTACCTGTGGTACGCCCGGGACGCGCTGCTCCACAAGCAGCTGAAGGGAGACTGACCATGTCCAAACGGATGGTGCGCGCCGGCTGGGGTGCGCTGGCGGTGGTCTGCGCCCTTATCATGGTGCGCCAGATCTTTGTGGGGCTGGAGATCGACGAGCCCTACGCCCTGGCTCTGGGCTTCCGGCTGGTGCAGGGGGACCGCCTCTTTGCCCAGATGTGGGAACCCCACCAGCTCTGTTCGCTGCCGCCGGCCTTGCTGGTGGCCGCCTATCTGGGCCTCACCGGCACCACCACCGGGCTGCTCGTCTTTGTGCGGGCGGTGCTGCTGGTCTGCAAGGCCGCCTTGAGCTGGGCCTTTTACCGGGAATTCGTCCGGGACCTGGGCAAAAGCGGCGCGGGGCTGGCGGCGCTGGTCCTTTTTCTTTACACCCCCAAGTGGTTTCTCGGCCCCGACTACATCGGCCAGCAGTTTCTCTTTACGGTGGCGGCCTTTCTCTGCTTCCACCACTATGTCACCCGGGGCTTCCGGCGCCCCTGGCTGGTGGCGGTGGGCGGCGTGTTCGCCTGCTTGAGTTTTCTTGCCTACCCCCAGAGCGCCGCGGCCTTCCCGGTGCTCTGGCTGGGACTGTTCCTGCTGGGCCGCCGGGGCGGCGAACCCCGGTTCCTTGGCATTCCCCGGGGCGCCTGGGTGCTGCTGGGCAGCTGCGCTGTCTGCGGCGGGGCGTTTCTTCTCTGGGCGCTGGCGGGCATGGGCTTTGATGTGGCCGCTTTCCTGGAACGGGTCGGTCTGATTCTCAACGACCCCCAGTACGGCTTTACCGCCGCCGAAAAGCTGGCCCAGCTGGCCCGGCAGTCGCTGTCGGTGCTGCGGGGCTGGATGTGGCCGCTGGCCGCGGCGCTGGTGATCGGCGCCTGGCTTTTCCGCCGCAAGGCATCCTCTCGGGAGCGTATATCCCTGCTGCTGGGGCTGTGGGCCCTTCTGGCCACCATGCAGTGCATTCTGCGGGCCGTGCGGGACGGCAGCCTGGACGAACGGCAGTTTGTGCCGGTGCTGGTGCTGGCCGGGGCGTGGGCCTTCTGGCGTGCCCGGCGGCTGGACGGCGTACCGGCGCTCTTCTGGCTGGGCTGCCTGCCGGGGCTGGCTGCCTACCTGTTCATCCTGCGCTCCACCGTGCTGGGACTGCCCGCCACTTTTCTCTATCTGACCTGGCCGGCGTTCTGCGGGCTGCTGGTTCTGCTGCGCCGCCAGCCCCGGATGGGCCGCGCCCTGCTGGCGGGCATGCTGGTCTTTTTTGCGGTCTGCCGGGTTTGGTGCGTCCAGACCACCGGCTGGAAGTCCGCCACCGTGGCCGACACGCCGCTGGTGGTCATTGAAAACGGCCCCGCCAAGGGCATCCTGGCCGACCGGAAGGCCGCCGACATGCAGGAATGCCTCTATGAAGTGCTGGCGCCCTACCGGGGACAGGCGGTGCTCCAGGCCATCGGGGAGCAGAACGGCCTTGGCTTCCTCATGGCGGACGGCACCCTGACGGTGGCCCAGGCGTCGGTGATCTCCGGCACCGACAGCGACCCCCGCTTTGAGGAGTACTACAGGATGGTGCCCGGCCAGCTGCCCGACGTTATCCTCTATGACGACGCCGAGGTGCGGGATATGGCCCAGTTCCACGCCTGGATCGAGGAACACTTCGCCATCTCCAAGCGGTACACCGTCACCCACGGCACCGCCAGCCTGCAGGTGCTGGTGGTGGACGGCTGGGCAAAATAGGCCGCCGGCCCGTTGCGGGCGGGGGCATTTTGTGCTATGCTGAACTTGAATTGTCATAAAGGAGCCTGAGCCATGGAAAAACTGCTCGTCTTTATTCCGGCCTACAACTGTGAAAAGCAGGTGCCGCGGGTGCTGTCCCAGCTGCTGGACGCCCGCATCGCCCCCTGGGTGGGGGAGTGCATCGTGGTGAACAACCGCTCCACCGACGGCACCGAGAATGCCGTCCAGGACTGGTGCCGCCGCCATCCCGAAGCGCCGGTGCATCTGCTGCGCAACGACCGCAACTACGGCCTGGGGGGCAGCCACAAGGTGGCCTTCGGCTACGCCGCCGCCCACGGGTACGACCATCTGGTGGTGCTCCACGGCGACGACCAGGGCGCCATCGCCGACCTGTTGCCCATTCTGGAGGACGGTACCTATAAAAAGTACGACTGCTGCCTCGGCTCCCGCTTCATGAAGGGCAGCCGCATCCAGGGCTACAGCACACTGCGGGTGGTGGGCAACTACGGCTTCAACGCCCTCTTCACGCTGGTGGCGCGCCACCGCATCACCGATTTGGGCAGCGGGCTGAACCTCTACGCCGTGGCGCCCCTGAAAAACGGATACTACAAAAAATTCCCCGATACCCTCTATTTCAACGACTGCATGATCCTGGCCCTCTGCCAGCTGAAGCAGAAGGTGCTCTTTTTCCCCATCAGCTGGCGGGAGGAGGACCAAGTCAGCAACAACAAGCTCACCAGCTTCGGCATCAGCCTGCTGAAACTCTGCGGGCGGTATCTGCGCAGTCCCAAGGCCTTTGTGGCCCGGGAATGGCGGGACAATGTCATTGACGATTACACCTACACCGAGATTCCGGTGCAGCAATAAGGAGGTTTTCTTATGAAGGTTCTGGTAACGGGTGCCGCCGGGTTCATCGGCGGTCAGCTGTGGCATGCGCTGTGGAAGCGCGGCGATGAGGTCGTGGGCATCGACAACTTCTCCTACGGCAACCTGGACAACCTGAAATTCGACGACCACGATTTCGGCCCCGAAGTGCGCCGGATGGATATCCGCGACCGGGAAGCCATTCCGGCCCTGTTTGAGACAGAAAAGTTCGATGTGGTGTACAACATTGCGGGTATCGCCCCGCTGCCCGACTGCCAGAGCGACCCCGTGCAGGCGGTGGAGGTGAACACGCTGGGTCTGGTGCACCTGCTGGAGTGCGCCCGCCGCACCGGCGTGAAGCAGCTGGTGCAGGCCTCCACCAACGCCATGTATGAAAACGAGACGGAGTTCCCCACGGTGGAGACCTCCTTCCACACCCCCACGCTGATCTACCCCAACACCAAGTACTGCGGCGAGCGGTTCTGCCAGAGCTTCGCCGATACCTACGGCATGACGGTGACCTGCCTGCGGTTTGCCAACGTCTACGGCCCCCACATCGACTGCCTGCGCAAGCAGCCGCCCTTTGTGGGGTATATGATCCGGGAACTGTACTACGGCCGCACGCCGGAGTTCCACTCGGACGGCAACCAGCGCCGGGACTACATCTATGTGGAGGACCTCATCGACCTGGCCCTGCGGGTGGTGGACCATCCCCAGAAGGGCTTTGACGCGGTGAATGTCTCCAGCAACCAGAGCTACTCGGTGCGGGAGCTCTACGCCATCGCCTGCAAGGTGATGGGCAAGGAGATCGAGGCCAAGTACTGCCCCTCCAGCCACTACTGGGCCAAGTACCCCGAGCTGTACGGCGGGGCCTACGGCATCAAGCCGGAGATCCTCGACCACGAGGTGAACAAGTTCAGCCTCTGCGACAACACCCATGCCAAGGAAGCCTACGGCTGGGTGCCCCAGGTGGATATCGAGACCGGCCTGGCCCGTGTGGTGGAGACCGAGTGCCGGATGCTGGCCGAGCACGACAAAGCCCAGCAGTGAAGGAGCGGCCCTATGAGCAAACTGCATCTGATCCTGCCCATGGCGGGCCGGGGCAGCCGCTTTTTTGAAAACGGTTTTGTCTGCCCCAAACCCCTGATCGAAATCCACGGCAAGCCCTTTTTCTACTGGGCGGCCCGCAGCGTGGAAAAGTTCGTGGACTGCGCCGACCTGACCTTTGTGGTGCTGGAGGAGCATATCAGGGACTTTGCCATCGACGAAAAGATCCGCGCCTTCTGGCCCGATGCCCGGGTCATCGCCCTGCCGGAGGTCACGGCGGGGGCGGCCATCACGGCGCTGAAGGGGGCCGAGGGCCTGCCGGAGGGCGAGCCGCTGCTCTTCAACGACTGCGACCATCTGTTCCTCTGCAAATCCTTCTATGATTTCTGCGCCGAAGGGCAATTTGCCCAGGGCCCGGCGGGGGCGCTGCTGACTTTTGAGAGCGATTCCCCGGCCTACAGCTACCTGCAGTACGGCGCCGACGGCAACGTCTGCCACACGGTGGAAAAGCAGGTGGTCAGCCATGACGCCATCTGCGGGGCCTACTATTTCAAGGACAAAAAGACCTACGCCGACGCCTGCGAAGCCTACCTGCACGCCTGCCAGTACAAGGAATTCTTTGTGTCGGGCATCTACAACGTGCTGGCCGACCGGGGCGCCGCCGTGAAGGGCTTTGCCACCGACCTGCATCTGCCCTTCGGCACGCCGGACGAGTACCGCGCCGCCGAAGCCCCCGAAAACGCCGCCGGGTTTGAAGCACTTTTGTAAACGACGGCCCCGGTGAAGGAGAAAACTATGCAACATTCCCGCAAACGGTGGGGCCTGGAGGTGCTGGCCGCCCTGGCCTGGTGCCTCGTGACGCTGGCCACCGACCGGCTGTTCTTCCGCTATGACTGGCGGACCCCCGCCTTCTTTGTGTACAAGGCGCTGTTCGTGCTGGCGGCCCTGGCCGTCATCCACGGCGCCGTCACGCTGGTGGAAAAACTGCGCCGCCGGGACGATTTCGCGGTGCGGTGGCTTCAGTGGGCGCTGCCCTACCTGGCGGTGACGCTGGTGGTGCTGGTGATCGTCTGGCCGGGCTGCTGGGGCAGCGACGACCTGGACGTGCTCCAGCTGGCCCGCACGCTGGAACCCTCGGCCTGGCAGCATTTCCTCACCAGCGCGGCCTTCATCCTGTCGCTGATGTTCCTGCCGATGCCCGGCGGCATCGTGCTCATCCAGACGCTGCTCATCGCCGGGGCGGTGGGCTGTTTCCTGGCCGCCGCCGAGACCCTGGCCCGGGAAAAAATGCCCAGGGCACCCGCCCGGGGCTGGTTCGCCCTTCTGTACATCCCCTTCCTGCTGCCGCCGGTGCTGCTCCACGATATGCAGCCCTTCCGCGCCACCTGGTCCACCTGGTGTGAACTGTTCGCGGTGTTTCTGCTGGTGTGGTGGTATCTGGGCGGCAGGCCGGTGGGCAAAAAACAGCTGGCCGCCTTCACGGTGCTGGGCATCCTCACCGCAGCCTGGCGCAGCGAGAACATCTACTATGTGGCGGCCTTCCCGGTGCTGCTGGCCTTCCTGGTCCACAAAAAGCTGCTGCGGGCCGCCGCGGCGGTGCTCTGCGCGGTGGTCATCGCCGGGGGCACCCTGGCCGCCAACGCCTACACCAACCGCCTGATGGGCGGCGGCTGGGCGTACCAGCAGGTGGCGCTGTGCTATCAGGCGGCCGCCCTGGTCCAGGACGCCGACCCCCAGGCGGACGCCGAGGCCCTGGCCAGCATCGACAAATTCTTCGACGTGGATACCTGCCGGGCCCAGTCCACCCTCCACGGTCCCGCCCTGCGCGCGGCGGTGTGCCGCATCGGGGGAGACGTGACCCAGGAGGACTGGAGCGCCTGCACCAAGGCCATCGTCCGGCTGGCCCTCAAGTACCCGGGTTCGCTGCTGCGGGAACGGCTGGGGGTCTTTCTGAACACCGTGCACCAGAACCAGACGGAGTCCAACCAGAAGATCGTCTTTGCCGCCACGGTGCTGGTCTACACCGACGACCCCGCCGCCATGCGGGACAACCAGAAGGACTTCCTCTACAACAGCATCGGCGCCTGGCCGGTGAACCAGACCCTGCGGCAGGATTTCATCATGTCGCTGAGCTACCGCACCGAATTCCTGGGCGGGCTGCCGGCGGCGACCTGGTGGATGCTGCCCTCCTTCGGGCTGCTGGCGGCGGCCATCCTGGTGCTGCTGGTGCGCCGCCGGTGGATGCTCTTTTTCGCGGCCGGGGCGCTGGCCGCCCGCATTCCGCTGGTCTTTCTCACCGCGCCGGACACCTACTTCATGTATTATCTGTCCCCCTACATGGCCGGTTACATCCTGACCGCCGTGGCCATCGTCTACGGGGTGCTGCGCCGCCAGAAAAACAAACAGGAAAGAGGAATCGTGTCATGATGCTGGCGTTCTTCCTGCTGGCCATCGCCCTGGTGCTGGCCGGACATGCCTTCCGCCTGCTGCGGTGGGAGCAGTTCGTGCGCATTTATGAGCGGCCCCAGCGCGGCACCATGCTGCGGGGCATGGCCGGCGGCTATGTGATCAATACGCTGCTGCCCCTCCACCTGGGGGATATCTTCCGGGCGGTCTTTGTGGGCCGCCGGATGAAATCCGGCGTGGGCTTTGCCCTGGCCACCGTCATCATGGACCGCTTCCTGGATGTCTGGTTCGTGGCGCTGGGCTTCGCGGCCTTCGCCCTGGCCGGGCAGGGGGGCGCTTCGGCGCTGCTGGCGGCCCGGGTGTATCTGGCTTTCGCCGTGGTGCTGGCCGTGGCCCTCGTGGTGGTGGTCGTGCTGCGGGACGCCATCAAGCGGGGGTGCCTCGCCGTCTGCGGCATCTTCAACGATACCCTCAAGCTGGACGGCATGGTCTTCTGCTGGAGCCTCATCAACACCTTCAAGGACCTGCGCCGGGTGAATCTGCTGCGGCTGGCGGTGAACACCGTCATCATGTGGGCGGCCTATCTCGGCTCCTACGCCGCGCTGGCCGCCGCGCTCACCGCCGCCGGACAGCCCATGGCCCTGGTGGATGTCTTTGACCTGCTCTTCGGCCGGTCGGCGGGGGACCTGCGGGCCGTGCTGCCCGGCGGCACCCTGGCCGGGGCGCCGGGCATGGTGCAGGGACTGCTGCTGGCCTGGTTCTTGCTGCCGCTGGCCGTCATGTGGCTGGCCACCCTGCTGCCCGAGGGGGTGCGGGGGGCCGTCAACCAGGCCACCGCCGCGGCCCCGGTGGAGGGAAGTTACCTGAACCTTTTGCCCCAGGCCGACCCCCAGGACCGGGCAGCCTTCCTGAGCCAGTACTTCGGGCTGCAGAACAAGGCCTGGGTGGACCGCTTCCTCCAGATGAACCAGGATATCACGATCCTGCAGGACTATTCGGCGGGTTCCAACGCCACCACCATGCTCTGCATGGACAAGACCCGCACCTTCTACCGCAAGTATGCCTTCGGCGCCGACGGCCAGAAGCTGGCCGAGCAGCTGCACTGGCTGCGGGCCCAGCAGGACCGGCTGCCGCTGTGCGAGATTTTGCGCACCGGCGAGGATGCCGACTGCTGCTGGTACGATATGACCTACGATCCCCAGGCGGTGGGGATGTTCCGGTATCTCCACTCCAACCCGGTGGAGAAGAGCGCCGCCGTGCTCCACGCAGTGCTGGACACGCTGGAGGAAAAACTCTACCGCCCCACGGCGAAGGCCGCCGACCCCGAAACCATCCGGCAGTACATCCACACCAAGGTGGACGGCAACCTGCACAAGCTGCGGGAGGCCCGCAGCCTCCATGAGCTGATGGAGTATCCCACCCTGTGGATCAACGGCAAGGAGTACCGCAACCTGTCCCAGCTGGCCTGGCTGTTCGACCACGACCGGCTGGAGAAGCTCTTTGCCCGGGACCCGGTGGCCACCATCCACGGCGATCTGACCATCGAGAATATTATATGCCGCACCGACGACAAGGGCTGGTATCTCATCGACCCCAACACCGGCAACCTGCACGAAAGCCCCTTCCTGGACTACGGCAAGCTGCTGCAGAGCCTGCACGGCGGGTACGAGTTCATGATGATGACTCCACGGGTCAGCGTGCAGGGCAGCCACATCGACTTCGCCCTCACCCGGTCGGCGGCCTACGACGCCCTCTTCGCCAACCTGATGGCCGACCTGGGCCGCCGCTACCCCGACCAGCTGGACAGCATCCTCATGCACGAGGTCATCCACTGGCTGCGGCTCATGCCCTACAAGCTGTCCCGGGACCGCAAACGGGCGGCCATGTTCTACGCGGGGCTGGTGATGGTGGCCAACGACGCCGCCGACCACGCCCAACGCTGAAAGGAGTTTATCCCCCATGCTGATCTGCGTCGATCTGGACGGTACCCTGCTGGACACCGTGCCCGCCAACGCGGCCTCCTACCGGGCTGCGCTGGAGGAGCTGGGCTTCACCGTCAGTGACGAATACTACGCCGCCCGCTGCAACGGCGGCTACTACAAGGAATTTCTCCGCCCCCTCATGGGCGGAGACCCCGACCCCGCCGACGTGGAGCGGGTGCACGACCGCAAAAAGGAGCTGTACGGCGATTTTCTCGACACCGTGCGGCCCAACCGGGCGCTCTTTGAACTGCTCCAGGGCATGCGGGCGGCGGGGCACCGGCTGGCCTGCGTCACCACCGGCAGCCGCCGCAACGCCACCGAGGTGCTGAGCCATTTCGGGTGTGTGTGCTGGTTTGACCTGATCCTCACCAGCGAGGATGTGGAAAAAAGCAAGCCCGACCCGGAAGGGTACCGCAAGGCCATGGAAAAGCTGGGATTTTCCCCGGCGGAGACGATGATCTTCGAGGATTCCGCCCCGGGCCTCGAGGCGGCAAGGGCCAGCGGCGCGGCGGTGTTCAAGGTGGAAGCCTTCTGACGCTTGACGAAGGCCGCCCGGCGCGGTACAATAACCTGGAGACACGGCGAAGGAGCCCTATGGGGGTTCTTCGCCTTTTTTGATAGGAGAGGAGAACGGGAATGGAAGAGAACAAGCGCCCGCTCATCGGGCTTGTGCCGCTGATGGACTACCAGCGGGCCAGTTACTGGATGCTGCCCGGCTACATGCAGGGCATCGAGGAAGCGGGGGGCGTGCCGGTGATGCTGCCCCTCACCGCCGACAAGGCCGCCCTGGCCCGGCTGGCGGATACCTGCGACGGGTTTCTCTTCACCGGCGGGCAGGATGTGACGCCGTCGGTGTACGGGGCGGCCCAGACGGCGCTCTGCGGCGAGACCAGCCCCGAGCGGGACGCCATGGAAACCGAGCTGCTGGCGCTGGCCCGGGCCCAGGACAAGCCGGTGCTGGGCATCTGCCGGGGCATCCAGTTCCTGAACGCGGCGCTGGGCGGCACCCTCTGGCAGGACCTGCCGGTGGAGTATCCCTCGGAGGTCAACCACCACCAGACCGGCGCCTACGACCAGCCCATCCACACGGTGCGGCTGCTGCCCGGCACGCCGCTGGCCGACCTGCTGGGGGTGGACACCCTGCCGGTGAACAGCTACCATCACCAGGCCATCCACAAACTGGCGCCGGGGCTTGCCGCCATGGCCACCGCGCCGGACGGCATCGTGGAGGCGGTGTACGAGCCGGGCAAGCGGTTTGTCTGGGCGGTGCAGTGGCACCCCGAATTTTCCTGGAAGGTCAGCGCCGAGAGCCGCAAAATCTTCGCGGCCTTTGTGTCGGCCTGTTGACCGAATCTTTACGCAAATATGACCGGAATGCGATAGATTTCGCGCTATACCCGCGGTATACTGGAATCAACGACCATGAACCGGGAGGGATTCGCCCATGCTGCCCTGTCAGACCGATTGTCCCCGCTACTGTGCGGGATGCCACAAGACCTGTACTGCCTGGCGCGCCTTGCAGCAGCGCCAGCAGGAGGACCGGGAGCGCCGCAAGGCGTACCTGCGCCGCGCCAACGAGGCGTGCCGTCAGGTGCTGCACAGTTTCCGGCGCGCGGGCGGATACATAGGCCCCCAGCCGGGCCACTGATTTCATAAGGCCGTAAAGGCGGACTGCACGGGGAGACAGAGGTGCAGCCCGCCTTTTTTCTGTCTGAAATATTGTGCACCGGCCCGCCGGTTGTGGTATAATGGCAGAAAAACGAAACAGGAGACTACTGTTATGAAGATACCCGCAAACGGCTTTACCCACGGCGGCAAGTTCCATGCCGACGATGTGTTTTCCACGGCACTGTTGCAGATCGTGCGCCCCGACATCAAGGTGACCCGGGGCTTCACGGTGCCGGACGGCTTCCAGGGCATCGTCTACGATGTGGGGGGCGGCATGTTCGACCACCACGCGGAACCCCGGGAGACCCGTCCCAACGGGGTGCCCTACGCGGCCTTCGGCCTTTTGTGGCGGGTGCTGGGCGCCCAGCTGGTGGGGGAGCACCAGGCCCGGCTGCTGGATGAAAACTTCATCCAGCCCCTGGACCTCAACGACAACACCGGCGAGCAGAACTCCCTGGCCGATGCCATCGGCAGCTTCAACCCGCTGTGGGATTCCAAGGATGACCCTGACGAGTGCTTCTGGCGGGCGGTGCCGGTGGCGAAGCAGATCCTGGAAAACGAGATCGCCGCGGCCAACGCGGTGAACCGCGCCGACGACACGGTGCGCCGGGCATACGCCCACATGCGGGACGGCATTGTGGTGCTGCCCGCCTACATGCCCTGGAAGAACGGCCTCTACAAGACCGACGCCCTCTTTGTGGTGTATCCCAGCCAGCGGGGCGGCTACAGCGCCCAGTGCGTCACCGACCACCGCACCAAGCGCAGCAAGCTGCCCTTCCCGCCGGCCTGGGCCGGCAAGCCGGAAGCCCAGCTGCGGGAAATCAGCGGCCTGGGGTTGCGGTTCTGCCATCCCAGCCGGTTCCTCATCACCGCCGACGACAAGGCCACCGCCATCGAGGCCTGCCGCCGCACGCTGCGGGCCGCCGGACGCCCGGTGAGCGAATGACCGCCGAAACTCTGGGTCCGGCGGCCAGCCTGGCGTCCGACCGCCTGCCCGACACCCCGGCCTGGGTCTACCTGCTGCGCTGCGCCGACGGCAGCCTCTATGCGGGCTGGACCAACGACCTGGCCCGGCGGCTCCACGCCCACCGCACGGGGGCGGGGGGCGCCAAGTACACCAAAAGCCACGGCAAGGCTGCCGTGGAGCTGGCCTACGCCCAGCGCTGCACCGACAAGAGCGCGGCCCTCAAGCGGGAGGCGGCCCTGAAAAAACTGTCCAAGGCCGACAAGGAGGCCCTGGCCGCCCGGTGGGCGGAACGCAGCCGCCTCACCGTGCGGATGGCCACCCCCGACGACGCGGCGGCGGTCGTGAAACTGTATAACTGGTACGTCACCCACGGCACCCAGACCTTCCAGTATGAACAGTCCACCGAGGAGGAATACCGGCAGAACATCGCCGAGGTGCTGGAAAAAGCCCCCTTCCTGGTGGCTTACACCGCCGACGGGCGGCTGGCGGGCTACGCCTGCGCCCATCCCTGGCACACCCGGCGGGCCTTCGCCTGGGACGTGGAGACCACCGTCTACTGTGCCCCCGACGTGCTGGGCCAGGGCACCGGCCGCAAGCTCTACACGGCGTTGCTGGAACTGCTGCGGCGGCAGGGCTACCACAACGCCTTCGCCCTCATCACCCGGCCCAACCCCCAGAGCGACGCCTTCCACAAGGCGCTGGGCTTCACCCGCTACGGGGTGGAAAAGAACAGCGGCTACAAGTTCGGCCGCTGGCTGGACCTGGGCTACTGGGCCTGCCCGCTGAACCCGCCCGCCGACCCGCCCGCCCCGGTGCGGCTGCATCTGGAGGCGGCGGAAATTGAATCGGTCCTGCAAAATTGCACGGCTGTATAAATACTAAGGCGGAAAAAGGACGGTGACCAGCGGGAATTCTGCAAGTAAAAATGAATATTCATGCAGAAAATCGCATACAGGGCATGCGCTCCTGTACAGAATGCCCAAAAACAACGGAAAAGTGGAAACTCCTTTGTGGGATTTTCCACTTGTCTTTTGCCGTAAAAGTTGTATAATATACATCATTGAATGAATAAATATTCAGCGACGGCAAGCAACCGATCCCCGGCGCTGGCAGAACAGGAGAGGGAAGAATATGAAAAAGAACAAAGCGGACATCAAGAAAGTCGTACTGGCCTACTCCGGCGGCCTGGATACCTCCATCATCATCCCCTGGCTGAAGGAAAACTACAACAACTGCGAAGTCATTGCGGTTTCCGGCGACGTGGGCCAGGGCACCGAGCTGGACGGCCTGGAGGAGAAAGCCATCAAGACCGGCGCCTCCAAGCTCTACGTGCTGGACCTGAAGAAGGACTACATCGAAAACTACATCTGGCCCTGCCTGAAGGCGGACGCCAAGTATGAGGATTATCTGCTGGGCACCTCCCATGCCCGTCCCTGCATCGCCAAGGCGCTGGCCGACATCGCCAAGAAGGAAGGCGCCGACGCCATCTGCCACGGCTGCACCGGCAAGGGCAACGACCAGGTCCGTTTTGAGCTGACCCTCAAGGCCATGGCCCCCGATATGACCATCATCGCCCCCTGGCGGGAGTGGAGCATCAAGAGCCGTGACGAGGAGATCGACTACGCCGAAGCCCACAACATTCCCCTGAAGATCAACCGGGAGACCAACTACTCCAAGGACAAGAACCTGTGGCATCTGAGCCATGAGGGCCTGGACCTGGAGAAGCCCTCTCTGGAGCCCCAGTACAACAAGCCCGGCTTCCTGGAGCTGGGCGTCAGCCCCGAGCAGGCCCCCGACACCCCGACCTATGTGAAGATCCACTTCGAGAAGGGCATCCCCACCGCTGTGGACGGCAAGGAGATGGGCAGCGTCGAGCTGGTGGAGTACCTGAACAAGCTGGGCGGCGAAAACGGCATCGGCCTGCTGGACATCGTGGAGAACCGGCTGGTGGGCATGAAGAGCCGCGGCGTCTATGAGACTCCCGGCGGTGCCATCCTCTACAAGGCCCATAATGTCCTGGAGACCATCACGCTCGACAAGGAGAGCTTCCACTTCAAGGAGATCATCGCCCAGAAGATGGGCGAGCTGGTCTACAACGGCCAGTGGTTCACCCCGCTGCGGGAGGCCATCTGCGCCTTCACCGACGATCTGCAGAAGACCGTCACCGGCGATGTGACCCTCAAGCTCTACAAGGGCAACATGATCAACGCCGGCGTCACCAGCCCCTACACCCTCTACGACGAGCAGACCGCTTCCTTCGGCGAGGATGACGACTACAACCAGGCCGACGCCAGCGGCTTCATCAACCTGTTTGGCCTGCCCATCGCCGAGCGCGCCAAGCTGGCCAAGAGCTGGCCTACCGAGGAGTAATTTCCTCTTTATCGCAACCATTCCGTACCGCCGTGGGCGGGCTGTAAGCCCACGGCGGATTTTGTTGTTACCACCCTAAGGAGGGTTCTTATGCCGCAACTTTGGCAGGGGCGCGCCAGCAAGGCCGTCGACAGCCGCGTCAATGACTTCAACTCCTCCATCCGCTTCGACGCGCGGATGATCGAGCAGGATATCCAGGGCAGCCTGGTCCACTCCGCCATGCTGGGACGGCAGGGCATCATCTCGGAAAAGGACGTACAGGACATCCACAGGGGCCTGCACAGCATCCTGGATGATCTGCACAGCGGCGCGCTGGAGATCGACCCCGCCGCCGAGGATGTCCACACCTTCGTAGAACAGACCCTCACCGCCCGGGTGGGGGATGCGGGCAAGCGGCTGCACACCGGCCGCAGCCGCAACGACCAGGTGGCGCTGGATCTGCGCCTCAACCTGCGGGAAGCTTCCGCCCACATCCAGGGCCAGATCAAAGAACTGATCGGGACCATCTGCGACCAGGCCGCCAAGGGCGCCGACTACGTCATGCCGGGCTACACCCATCTGCAGCGGGCCCAGCCGGTGACCTTCGGCCACCAGCTCATGGCCTACGCCTGGATGCTGCTGCGGGACCTGGGCCGCATGCAGGACGCCACCGCACGGATGAACGCCGAGTGCCCCCTGGGCTCCGGCGCCCTGGCCGGTACCACCTATCCGCTGGACCGGTTCTATACGGCGAAGGAACTGGGCTTTGACGCCCCTTGTGCCAACTCCATCGACGGCGTCTCCGACCGGGATTTCTGCATTGAGCTGGGGGCGGCCATCGCCACCTGCATGATGCACCTCTCCCGTCTTTCCGAGGAGATCATCCTCTGGTGCAGCTGGGAGTTCAAGTTCATCGAGCTGGACGATGCCTTCACCACCGGTTCCTCCATCATGCCCCAGAAGAAGAACCCCGATGTCACCGAGCTGATCCGCGGCAAGACGGGGCGGGTCTACGGCGACCTGAACACCCTGCTGGTCATGATGAAGGGCATCCCCCTGGCCTACGACAAGGACATGCAGGAGGACAAGGAGGCCATCTTCGACGCGGTGGACACGCTGGAACTCTGCCTGCGCACCGTGACCCCCATGCTGGCCACCATGACCCCGCTGCCCGCCAATATGCGCCGGGCGGCGGCCAAGGGCTTCATCAACGCCACCGACTGCGCCGACTACCTGACCAAGAAGGGCATGCCCTTCCGGGATGCCTACAAGTGCACCGGCACCATGGTGGCGGCCTGCATCGCCGCCGACAAGACGCTGGAAGAGATGACGCTGGACGAGTTCAAACAGTACAGCGACCTCTTCGAGGAGGATGTGTATCAGGCCATCGACCTGACGAATTGCTGCGAGGGCCGTACCAGCTACGGCGGCCCCACCAGGGCGAGCGTGCTCCAGCAGATCGAACAGGTACGGCAGAAACTTACAAACCAATAAACAGAAACAGGTGTTTTTGTGGCAAAGTACAAGATTTTCGTGGACGGTTCCTCCGGCACCACGGGGCTGCGCATCGCCGACCGACTGGCGGCGCGGCCGGAATTTGAAATTCTGACCATTTCCGAGGCAGACCGCAAGGACGTGCACGCCCGGGCAACGGTGATCAACGAGAGTGATCTCTCCTTCCTCTGCCTGCCGGACGATGCCGCCCGGGAGGTGGTGCCGCTGCTGCGGCCCGACGTGCGGGTGCTGGACACCTCCACCGCCCACCGCACCAGCCCCGACTGGCTCTACGGCCTGCCGGAACTGGGGGATACCAAGGCAAAACTGCCCGCCGCCACCCGTGTGGCGGTGCCGGGCTGCCATGCCACCGGTTTTATCGCCCCGGTGGCACCCCTGGTGGAAAAGGGTCTGCTCCCCAGGACGGCGCAGCTTTGCTGCTACAGCCTGACGGGGTACTCCGGCGGCGGCAAGAAGATGATCGCCCAGTATGAGGCCCCCCGGGAGGATGCGGCCCTCAACGCGCCCCGGCCCTACGGCCTGGCGCTCCACCACAAGCACCTGCCCGAGATGAAGGCGATCACCGGGCTGGACACCGCCCCCAACTTCGTGCCCATCGTGGCGGACTACTACGCCGGCATGGAGACGATGATCCCCCTGGACCTGGCGGCCCTGGGGCTGACCGCCCAGCAGGTGGCCGACACGCTGGCGGACTATTACGCCGGGGGCAAGATCATCTCGGTACATCCCCTCAACGAGGGCACCGACGGCGGCTTTTTGGCCGCCAACAAGCTGGCCGGCTCCGACCGGCTGGAAATCTTCTGCCTGGCCAACCCCGACGGCACCCAGATGCAGCTCATCAGCCTGTTTGATAACCTGGGAAAAGGCTCGTCCGGCGCGGCGGTGCAGTGCATGAACCTGATGCTGGGACTGGACGAATGTGCGGGTCTGGCCCTGTAAACTATTCTTGAGATCGTGGGATGGGAGAGGAAAACGAAGATGGAAACATTTCAGCCTGTTGCAGGCGGCATCTGTGCCGCCAAAGGGTTTTCGGCGGCCGGTGTGCATTGCGGCATCCGGCACAATCACAGCAAACTGGACCTGGCGCTGATCAAGGCGGATGTGCGCTGTGCGGGCGCCGGCTGCTACACCACCAACAAGGTGTACGGCGCGCCCATCACGGTGGACCGGGAGCACCTGAAGGACGGCTACGCCCAGGCCATTGTGGTGAACAGCGGCAACGCCAACACCTGTGCACCCAACGGCATCCAGCTGGCCAAGGATACCTGTGATCTGGTGGCGAAAGCCCTGGGCATCGATGCCGGCGACGTGCTGCCCGCCTCCACCGGTGTCATCGGCCAGGCCATGGAGCTGACCCCCTTCGAGAAGGGCGTCCCCGCCGCGGCCGCCAAGCTGGCCGCCACGGCGGAGGGCAGCCACGACGCCGCCACCGCCATCATGACCACCGACACCCACGCCAAGGAATTCGCGGTGGAATTCACTGTGGGCGGCAAGACCTGCCGCATCGGCGCCATCGCCAAGGGCTCCGGCATGATCCACCCCAACATGGCCACCATGCTGCTCTTCATGACCACCGATGCCCAGGTGGAGCCCGCCGTGCTGCAGAAGGCGCTGTCCACCGTGGTGCCGGCCACGTTTAACCAGATCTCGGTGGACGGCGACACCTCCACCAACGACACCGTGCTGCTGCTGGCATCCGGCCTGTCTGGCGCTGCGGTGGCGGAGGGCACCGCCGACTACGATACCTTCGTGGCGGCGCTGACCACCGTGGCCGAGCATCTCTGCCGGGAGCTGGCCGCCGACGGCGAGGGTGCCACCAAGCTGCTGGAGTGCATCGTCACCGGCGCGCCCGACCTGGCAACGGCCCGGGCGGTGTCCAAGAGCGTCATCCACTCCACCCTGTTCAAGGCCGCCATGTTCGGCGCCGACGCCAACTGGGGCCGGGTGCTCTGCGCCATCGGCTACACCCCGGGAGACTTCGACATCTCCAAGACCGCCGTCCGCCTCAAGAGCCGGGCGGGGGAGGTCTTTGTCTGCGAGAACGCCGCCTACCACCCCTACAGCGAGGAGGAGGCCGCCAAGGTCCTGCATGAGGACGAGATCCAGATCCTGGTGGACCTGGGCTCCGGCGATGCCACGGCCAAGGCCTGGGGCTGCGATCTGACCTACGACTACGTCAAGATCAACGGCGACTACCGCACCTGAGAAGCGAGGGGACAGGTTGATGAAAAACGAACAGATGGCGCTGCTTTTCAGCGAAGCAACGCCCTATATCCAGAAATATCACGGCAAGACGCTGGTCGTCAAGTACGGCGGCAACGCCATGGTCAACGATGAGCTGAAGCTGGCCGTCATGAACGACCTGGTCACCCTGACGCTGCTGGGCGTGCGGGTGGTGCTGGTCCACGGCGGCGGCCCGGCCATCAACCAGATGCTCAAGCGGGTGGGCAAGGAGTCCAAGTTTGTGGGCGGCCTGCGCTACACCGACAAGGAAACCATGGGCATCGTCCAGCAGGTGCTGGCAGGCCAGGTGAACAAGGACCTGGTGGCGCTGCTCAAGGGCCGCGGCGTGGGTCTTTGCGGCATGGACGGCCACATGATCACCTGCTCCCGCAAGGCGGACATGGACCTTGGCTACGTGGGCGAGATCGAGCGGGTGGACACCACCCTGATCGACCATCTGCTGGCGGACAGCTTCATTCCGGTCATCGCCACGGTGGGCATGGACAGCAACGGCATCCCCTACAACATCAACGCCGACACCGCCGCCGCCGAGATCGCCATCGCCCTCCACGCCGAAAAGCTGGTGAGCATGACCGACATTGTGGGTCTGCTCTATGATAAGGACGACGAATCCACCCTGATCCCCGAGGTGGAAGTCTCGGAGATCGAGGGTTACAAGCAGGCGGGGGTCATTGCCGGGGGCATGCTGCCCAAGATCGAGGGCATGGCCGAAGCCATCTACAAGGGCGTCCACGAGGCGGTCATCATCGACGGCCGGGTGCCCCATTCCATTCTGCTGGAGATGTTCTCCGACCGCGGCGCCGGTACCATGTTCTACCGCCGCGGCAACCGCTAAAGGGAGGTAGAGCCAATGAATACCCAGTCCATCATGAAGAGGGACGACACCTACGTCCTGCACACCTACGGCCGCAGCCCGGTGGCGCTGGTGGGCGGCCAGGGCATGGTCGCCACCGACGCCGAGGGCAAGCAGTACCTGGACTTCACCTCGGGCATCGGCGTCAATTCCCTGGGCTACTGCCACCCGGCCTGGGTGGCGGCGGTCACGGCCCAGGCGGGCAAGCTGCAGCACACCTCCAACCTCTACTACACCGAGCCCTGCGGCGCCCTGGCGGAAAAACTCTGCCGCCGCACCGGGCTGGACGCGGTGTTTTTCGGCAATTCCGGCGCCGAGGCCAACGAGGGCGCCATCAAGGCGGCCCGCAAGTACAGCGTGGACACCTACGGCCCCGACCGCAACAAGGTGCTGACGCTGGTCAACTCCTTCCACGGCCGCACGCTGGCCACCCTGACCGCCACCGGCCAGGATGTGTTCCACCACGATTTCGGACCCTTCCCCGAGCGGTTCGGCTACATCCCGGCGGGGGATTTCGCCGCCCTGGAAGCCGCCGCTGACGAAGAGACCTGCGCCGTGCTGCTGGAACTGGTGCAGGGCGAGGGCGGCGTCGTCGCCCTGGATAAAGAGTATGTGGCAAAGGTGGCCGCCTTCTGCAAGGAACACGACATCCTGCTGCTGGTGGACGAGGTGCAGACCGGCGTGGGCCGCACCGGCACCTTCCTGGCCTGCGAGCAGTTTGACCTGCATCCCGACATCGTCACCCTGGCCAAGGGCCTGGGCGGGGGTCTGCCCATCGGCGCCGTGGTCATGACCAAAAAGGTGGCCGACCACATGGGACCCGGTTCCCACGGTTCCACCTTCGGCGGCAACCCGGTGGTGTGTGCCGGTGCCCTGGTGGTCATGGACGAACTCACCGACGAGCTGCTGGCCAGGGACCGTGCGCTGGCGGACTATCTGCGGGCGGAACTGAAAAAGCTGCCCCACGTCACCGACGTGAGCGGTCTCGGCCTGATGGTGGGCATCGCCTTCGAGGAGGGCATCGGTGCCGCCGCCGTGCGCACCGCCTGCGAGCAGCAGGGCCTGTTGGTGCTCACCGCCAAGACCCGGCTGCGGCTGCTGCCGCCGCTCATCCTCACGCAGGAGGATGTGGACAAAGCCCTCGCCATCCTGCGCACCGTGTTGGAGAAACTGTGATGAAACATCTGTTGAAACTGGGCGGACTGAGCCGCGCCGAGATCCTGCACATCCTGGATGTGGCCGACGAGTACAAGCGGCTGCACAAGCAGGGGATCGACCCCAAGGATCTGCAGGGCAAGGCGGTGGCGCTGATGTTCGCCAAACATTCCACCCGCACCCGCACGAGCCTGGAGGTGGGCATCTACCAGATGGGGGGCCTGGGCACTTACTTAAGCGCCAACGATCTGCAGACCGCCCGGGGCGAGCCCATCCAGGACACCGCCCGGGTGCTGGGACGGTACTATGACGCCATCGTCTGCCGCACCTACAAGCAGACCGACCTGGACGCCCTGGCCCAGTACAGCGGTGTGCCGGTGGTGTCGGGCATGACCGACTACGCCCATCCCTTGCAGGTGCTCACCGACCTGATGACGGTGCGGGAGTACAAGGGCAAACTGGAAGGGCTGCGCATGGGTTTTGTGGGGGATGGCTACAACATGGCCAACAGCCTGATCGTGGGGTGTCTGGCCGTGGGCATGCAGGTCACCATGGCCTGTCCCAAGGGCTACCGTCCGTCGGCCGATGTGCTGATGCAGGCCAAGGCCTACGGCGATGCCTTTAAGCTGGTCCATGACC
The DNA here is from genome assembly GCF_963931595.1 of uncultured Subdoligranulum sp. Taxonomy (GTDB): domain Bacteria; phylum Bacillota; class Clostridia; order Oscillospirales; family Ruminococcaceae; genus Gemmiger. Next base: position 2,430,925 of record NZ_OZ007030.1, on the reverse strand, counting down.
CCGACGAGGCCGCCCGGGACGCCGATGTGCTCTTCACCGACGTGTGGGTGAGCATGGGCATGGAGCGGGAGCGGGACCGCCGGTACCGGGATTTCACCGGGTTCACGCTGGATGCAGACCGGATGGCCCTGGCCAAGCCGGATTGCATGGTGCAGCATCCGCTGCCCGCCCGCCGCGGCGAGGAAATCGCCACCGATGTGTTTGAGAAGCACGCCAATGAGATCTTCGATGAGGCGGAAAACCGCCTCCATGTGGAAAAGGCCGTCCTCGCCATCCTCCTGGCCGGCAAGTGATGTGTGTGTTCCTTCTTTGCAAAGAAGGAACCGAAGAAATTCCAAACAAAAATCTCCCGAGGGGGTGAAACCCCCTCGGGAGATTTTTAATTAGAGTTCTTTTGGTTCTTTTCTTGCAAGAAAAGAACACACACACGCTCAGGCCGGTTGGTCGGCAAAGTTGCCGGTATACAGCTGGTAATACTTGCCGTGTTTGGCGATGAGTTCGTCATGGGTACCGCGTTCGATGATGCGGCCCTGTTCCATGACCATGATGCAGTCGGCGTTGCGCACGGTGGAAAGACGGTGGGCAATCACGAAGGTGGTGCGTCCCGTCATCAGGGCGTCCATGCCGTCCTGCACCAGTTTCTCGGTGCGGGTATCGATGGAGGAGGTGGCTTCATCCAGGATCAGCGCCGGCGGGTCCGCCACGGCGGCGCGGGCAATGGCCAGCAGCTGCCGCTGTCCCTGGCTCAGGTTGGCACCGTCGCCGGTGAGCATCGTCTGGTATCCGTCGGGCAAGCGGCGGATGAATCCATCGGCGTTGGCCAGCTTGGCCGCCGCCATGCACTCCTCGTCGCTGGCTTCCAGGTTGCCGTAGCGGATGTTGTCCATCACGGTGCCGGTGAACAGGTGGGTGTCCTGCAGCACCATGCCCAGGCTCCGCCGCAGATCGGCCTTCTTGATCTTGTTGATGTTGATGCCGTCATAGCGGATCTTGCCGTCCGCAATGTCGTAGAAGCGGTTGATCAGGTTGGTGATGGTGGTCTTGCCGGCACCGGTGGCGCCCACAAAGGCGATCTTCTGGCCGGGCTTCGCCCACAGACTGATGTTGTGCAGCACCATCTTTTCCGGCGTGTAACCGAAGTCCACATCGTCCAGCACCACGCTGCCTTCCAGCTTGGTGTAGGTGACGGTGCCCTCCGCCTTGTGGGGATGTTTCCAGGCCCACACGTTGGTGCGGTGATCCACAGGATGCACGTTGCCGTCGGCATCCTCCTGGGCGTTGACCAGCTCCACATAGCCGTCGTCCGCCTCGGGGGTCTGGTCCATCAGATCAAACACACGCTGGGCACCGGCGGCCGCCGTGACCACGAAGTTGACCTGCATGGAGATCTGGGTGATGGGGTTGGTGAAGCTCTTGTTCAGCCCCACAAAGGTGATGACGGTGCCAAGGGTCACGCCCGCCAGGCCGTTGATGCCCAGCACGGCGCCCACGATGGCCACCAGCACGTAGCTGATCCAGCCGATGTTGGCGTTGATGGGCATGAGCAGGTTGGCGTAGCGGTTGGCCTTGTCGGCGCTGTCCCGCAGCTGGTCGTTGACCTTGCGGAAATCCCGCAGGGCGGCGTCCTCATGGCAGAAGACCTTGACCACCTTCTGGCCGTCCAGCATCTCCTCGATGAAGCCGTCCACAATGCCCAGGTCCCGCTGCTGCAAAACATAATACTTGCCGGACAGCTTGGAGAAGTTCACCGTGACGGTCACCATGACGCAGGCCGTCAGGATGGAGATGACGGTCAGCGCCGGGTTGAGCACCAGCATGGTGATCAGGGTGGCCAGCATCGTCACGCTGGTGTTGATGATCTGGGGAATGCTCTGGCTGAGCAGCTGGCGCAGCGTATCGATATCGTTGGTGTACACCGACATGATGTCGCCGTGGGCGTGGGTGTCAAAGTAGGAGATGGGCAGGCTCTCCATGCGATGGAACAGATCATCCCGGAGCCGGCGCATGGTGCCCTGGCTCACCGACACCATGATGCGGTTGTAGCAGAAGGCCGTGACGACGCCCACCGCCAGGATGGCGGCCAGCTGGAACAGGCTGGCAGCCAGGCCGGAAAAGTCGGTGGAGCCGGAATTGAGCATGGGGACGATGTAGTCATCCACCAGTTTCTGGGGGAAGGTGGCGCCGGTGACGGTGGCCACCGCCGTGATCAGGATGCATACAATGACCAGGGCAAAGGGCAGGGCGTAGTAGTGCAGCATATAGCGCAGCACCCGGTTCAGCACCTTCAGAGGCGCCTTGCGGCTGGGTTTGGTTTGATTCATAAGGCTTCCTCCTTTCAGGCCGGCTGGTCGAAGTCGCCGCCGCCCTTCACCTGGGACTCGTAGATCTCCTGGTAGATGGCGTTGGTCTTCAGCAGATTTTCGTGGGTGTCAAAGGCGTTGATCTTGCCGCCGTCCAGCACCAGGATGCGGTCGGCATTCTGCACGCTGGAAATACGCTGGGCGATGATGATCTTCGTGGTGCCGGGAATGGTCCTGGCGAAGGCCGCCCGGATCTTGGCGTCGGTGGCGGTGTCCACCGCAGAGGTGGAGTCGTCCAGGATCAGCACCTTGGGCTTCTTCAGAAGGGCCCGGGCGATGCAGAGGCGCTGCTTCTGGCCGCCCGAAACGTTGTTGCCGCCCCGCTCGATGCGGGTGTTGTAGCCGTCCGGCATGCGGTCGATGAACTCATCGGCGCAGGCAGCCTTGCAGGCGGCGATGCACTCCTCGTCGGTGGCGTCGGGGTTGCCCCAGCGCAGGTTGTCCAGGATGGAGCCGGAGAAGAGGGTATTCTTCTGCAGCACCACCGACACCTGGTTGCGCAGCACTTCCATGTCGTAGCGGCGCACGTCGATGCCGCCCACCTTCACATCGCCCTCATCCACGTCGTAGAGGCGGCAGATCAGGTTCACCAGGCTGGATTTGCCCGAGCCGGTGCCGCCGATGACGCCGATGGTCTCGCCGGAACGGATGTGCAGGTCAATGTCGGACAGGGCGTTCTTGCCGCTGCCGTGCTTGTAGGAGAAGTTCACATGGTCGAAGTCGATGCTGCCGTCCGGCACCTCGGTGACGGGGTTCTCGGGGTCGTGGAGGTCGGGGGTCTCAACCAGCACTTCGCTGATACGGCGGATGCTGGCCAGCGACATGCTGATCATGACGACGACCATGGACAGCATCATCAGGCTCATGAGCAGCGCCATGATGTAGCTGAACAGGCTCGTCAGGTCACCGGGGGTCATGGAGCCGCCCACGATGGAGTGGGCGCCCAGCCAGGACACCGAGATGATGCAGAAGTAGACCGCCACCATCATGGCGGGGTTGTTGAAGGCCAGCAGGCCCTCGGCCTTGACGAAGAGGCGGTAGAGGTTGCCCGAAGCCTTGCTGAACTTCTCGTTCTCGTAGGGCTCGCGGACGAAGGCCTTCACCACCCGGATGGCCGAGATGTTCTCCTGGACGCTGGCGTTCAGGTCGTCGTATTTCTGGAACACTTCGTTGAAGATGCGCAGCGTCACCACCATGATGCCGCCGATGACCAGCACCAGGAACACCACCGCGATGAGGAACATGGCGCTGAGCCGGGGGCTGATGTACAGGCACATGGCGTAGCTGAACACCAGGGTCAGCGGGCTGCGCACCGCCACGCGGATGACCATCATGAAGGCGTTCTGTACGTTGGTGATATCGGTGGTCATACGGGTGACAAGGCCGGGCACGCTGAACTTGTCGATGTTCGAGAAGGAGAAGGTCTGGATCCTGGCGTAGATGCTCTCCCGCAGGTTGGCAGCCAGGCCCGAGGAGGCCGCGGCGGCCGCCTTGCCGGCCAGGGCGCCGCAGGCCAGGCTCACCAGGGCCATGACGATCATCAAGGCGCCGTACCGGTAGACCACGCCCAGGTTGGCGGCCTCCAGGCCGTCATCGATGATGCGGGCCGTGACGAAGGGCAGTAAGATCTCCATCACGACCTCCAGCGCCGTGAACCCGATGCAGGTCCACGCCGTGCGTTTGTATTGCTTGAGTTGCTGCAGTACAGTCTTCACTTTCTTCACTCCTTTAAAAAGGGACATTTTCATTACCCCAAAATTATAGCATCTCTTGTCTGAATTGAGAATTTCAAAACCTTGTTCGACGTTAGCAAATATCGAATGATATATTGCAAAAAACAAAAAGATGGCGTATACTGTACCTGACATGATCCGCGGGAGGGAAACAGCCATGAATACCCAGCAGCTGCTCTGTTTTGTCTGTGTGGCGGACCGGCTCAACTTCACCAAGGCGGCGGAGGAGCTGTTCCTTTCGCCGCCCACCGTGACCCACCACATCCAGACGCTGGAGGCGGAGCTGGGCACCCCGCTGCTCATCCGCAACTCCAAGATGGTGCGCCTCACCGAGGCGGGGCGGGGGTTCTACAACGACGCCAAGGAGATCCTGGCCAAGATCGAGATCGCCCAGAAAAAGCTGCGGGACAACACCCACACGGCGGTGCGGCTGTTCCACATCGGCTGCACCAGCAGCACCGAATTGCAGTACCTCAAGCCGCCGCTGCGGATGCTGGGGGAAAAGTACCCGGGGTTCAATCCCATCGTGCACATGCAGGACTATTTCAGTCTGAAGAAGATGTTCGAGGCGGAGCAGCTGGACATTCTGCTCTGCACCCGCAACATGATCCGCAAGATGGCGGACTGTGAGTTCCACCCGGCGGCGGAGGCGGTGTTCTATGCGGTGATGCCCAAGGATTCGCCGCTGGCGGCCCGGGAAACGCTGCATTTCGCCGACCTGCAGGGGGAGCGGCTGCTGACGCTGCATCCCAAGATGGTGCCCTTCGAGCGGCCCAACCGGGTGCTGGGGTGGATCATCGAGCACGGCATGAACCACATGGACATCCACTGCGAGAGCGACCGGGCGGGCATATTGCTGGCGGAGTGCGGCTACGGGGTGGCGCTCTTCCCGGAGTTCTACACCCAGGACCTGCCCGACACGCTGGTCTGCCGCCCCTTTGAGCCGGATTACGGCGTGGTGACCTTCGGGCTGGCCTGCCGCAAGCAGGGCAAGGACGACTATGTAAAGGAATTCCTCACGGCCTTTCTGGAAGCGAGAAAATGATGCAAAAAACCGGGCGTACCCGAAAGGGTACGCCCGGTTTGTTCTGTTGCTTATCAAATTCCGTCAGGCACCGTCGCGGGGGAATGTTCCCCCCTTTTGAGGCGATCAGCTCGCCGCCCGCAGCACCAGTTCCATGCCGCGGGGCCCCCAGCCGAAGTCCGCCACGGCGTAGCCGCGCTCCAGCATGCGGGGCAGGGCGGGGTCCGCCAGGTGCAGGTGACGGTAGGGTTCCCGCCAGTGGGGCAGACCCCGGGCGGAGAAGACCATCATGTTGGCCCCGGCCATGGGCCGCACCGCCCGCAGCGTCAGCCCGGCGGAGAGATACTGGGCGCACAGGTCCTCGCAGTGGGGCAGGTCCTGGGTGTCCAGCGGCTGGACGGCCCAGACATGGTAGCTGGCATAGCGGGTGGTGGCCAGCCGCAGGGCGGTGCGCAGAAACTGCCGCAGCTGGGTGTAGTGCTCTGCCAGCAGCGGCGGGGTGAGCACGGCCCCCTGGCCGTCCGCCCCGTACCCGGCGGCCCGCAGACTGGCGGGCAGCACCCCCTCGTCGTAGAGGGGCAGCAGCGCCGCCGCGGCCTGCAGGGTGTCGCCGCCCCCGAAATCCCCCAGCAGCCGCCCGTCGGCCAGCGCACCGTTCAGCGCCTGCCGGGGCAGCTGGGGCAGTCCGCCCGCCCCGCAGAGGGCCAGCAGGGCCTCCCGGTCGCCGGGCAGCAGCATCCGGGCGTCAAAGGTGGCGGTTCGTTCCAAAGTTTGCAGCATACAAAGATCCCTTTCCTAAGTAAAAGATGAATACGGGACCTATTGTACAAAAAAGCGCCCGCCAAACCTGCCGAAACAGGGCGGACGCAAAAAGCCGTGTCAGCAACCGGCGGGCGGATATTTCCGGGCCCGGGCCAGCTCCTCAAAACTGCGGTTGGCGGTAAAACAGCGGTGGTAGGGATTGTCGGGCAGCGGCGTTTTGGGCGGCGGGGGCGCCGGCTTTTTGCGCAGCCGCCGCAAAAAGGCCCGCAGCTTCGGGGTGGTGCGCATGGGTCACTCCTCCACCGGGGAAGCCCCGGCCGTCAGCGCCGCCCACAATGCGGCATTCCGGGTGTAGGCGTCGGGTACCTCCTCCGCCCAGCTGCCGCGGCAGCCCAGATAGACCCCCGCCAGCAGCTCCTGGCCGGAGACACTGCTCTCCCCGGAAGATACCGTGCCCAGGTCCAGCCCCGCCAGCACCGGGCAGTCCTGCCAGCGGTAGACCATCTGCTGCCAGCGGCCGGTGTCCGCCTCCCCGGGCAGCGTGCCGTCGGTGAACTGCAGCGCCTGGATCTGGCTCTCAAACCCTGCGGGGTCCTCCAGCAGGAACAGATAGGTTCCGCTGCTCTCCGCCAGGGCCGCCGTCAGCTGGGTGGTGCCCGCCAGCTGGCCGGCCGGGTCGGCGTTTTCGTTGGCAAAATCCACCGCGTACTGGTCCAGCTGGACGATGACCTGCCCGTCGCCGTTGCTGTCCGACGCGTAAGGGGTCAGCGCCTGCTCCAGCGCCTGGACGGTCTCGGCGGGCAGGACCGTGGTGCCCACATAGCCGATCTGCACATCGGGCTGCACCCGGAAAAACATATCGTGGACCAGCCACGCCGCCATCGCCGCCGCCAGCACCACCACCAGCACGGTGATCTTGTGGTAGTGCCACCAGTTGGCGGCCTTCTCCTGTTTGGTGTACTCCCGGGAAGCCGGTTCGGGGGCGTACTGTTCGTCGCTGCTCTTGGTGACCCAGGCCATAAAAGACCCTCCTTTTTTGTGATTCCCCTTATTCTACCACAAATCGCGCCGGGAATGGTGAACTATTTTTTTCCCAGCCTTGCAAACCGGCGGGAAAATCGGTATCATGGAAGAAACGACCCGCGCGCCCAGGCGCGGGGACGGGGAGAGGATGGTGCCTGTATGGAGAAAAACACCCTGCTGCTGCAGGATACCGAGGCGTTCATGCGCGGCGAGCTGGACAATGTGACGGTGGCGGGGGGCAGCATCGTGCTGGACCTGGTGCAGGGCAGCTATGTGCCCTACGGGTGCTACACCAGCGCGGCCATCCCCATGCCCCTTTTTGATGCGCTGTGGCTGAGCTGGAACGTCACCTCGCCCCAGGGCACCGCGGTGGAGGCCCAGGCCCGGGTGCTGGTGGATGGCAACTGGACGGCCTGGGTGGGCTTCGGCAAATGGAGCCCCAGCCTTCGGCGGGAGGGTTCCCATGCCCGGGAGCGGGGCCCGCTGCGGATGGGCTGCGACCAGCTGCGGCTGGACAGCAAGCGGGCCACCCAGGCCCAGCTGCGCATCTACCTCTACACCAAGCAGGAGAAAGCCACCCCGGCGGTGCATCTGCTGGGGGTGAGCGTGCGGACGGTGGGCAACATCCCCGCCCGGGGCCGCCCGGTGAACCGCGCGCTGCACCTGATGCCCTATGTGGTCAGCCGCCGCTGCCAGGCGCTGCGCCCCTGGATGGATCTGGCCATCAGCCTGGCCAGCCTGACCAACCGCTGGGGCGCCGACCTGCTGCCCGAGGAATTTGCCCAGGTGCTGCGGGACTGGCGCGCGGCCGACGGCCAGGACCCGCGCAACCTCTCCTTCGCAGCGGCGGCCGCGGGCTGCTGGGGCTTTCCCACCTGGGTGTGCTGGTGCAGCCTGGCCACGTTGCGGGAGGAGGTGCGCCAGGGCTTCGGCTCGGTGGTGATGCTGGAAGCCACCCCCGCCCAGGTGGAGGCGGGCTACCCCGAGCGGTACTGCGCGGCGGTGCGGGGCTTCCGCATGGCCGGCGGTACCTCCCATGTGCTGCTCTGCGACCCCTGGGCCGGCGAGAGCGACTTCGACGCCGAGACCCAGATGCCGCTGGACGATTTCCTGGTGGCGTGGGACAATGTGGCGCTGCTCATGCGCCCCCGCACCACCGACCATCCGGCCCCCGGCCCGGCCCGGGGCAGCGTGTGGGTGCGCCCGGCGGGCCCGGCAGCCCCCGGCATCTACCGGCTGTACTGCAACGGCGAACTGCACCTGCTGGGGGATGACTTCTGCGAGAACGGCGGCATCCTGGCCTGGAGCACGCCGGACGACCATCCCCACGCCACCACCGCCCACCGCACCTTCCGGTTCACCCAGCCGGAGGAGGGCGGTCTGCGGCTGGACACCACGGGGGAAAACCACAAATACACGGTCTATGCCATCGACACCGCCGGCAGCATGCTGGTGGGGGACCTTACACTGTGACGCTGCGCCCGCCCCGGAAACCGGGGCGGGCCTTTGTCTTGTCCGCCGGCCGGAAACACCGGACGGAAAACGGGGCAAAAGGGCGGCCAAAAGCGGAAAAGTCACAATTTTTTAAAGGTTTTTATCCTTGCTTTTAACGGCGAATCATGTATAATAAAAGTACTATGGGGGACAAGGGCCGGCTGTCTCCCATTGCAAACGGTCGGCGGCTCTGCCGGCCGCCGGATCGTTCCGGCCAAATGTATAGAGAAAGAGGTAAATGTATCATGGCAAAGCTGGATCTGACCAAGTATGGTATCAGCGGCACGACCGAGATCGTGCACAACCCCTCTTATGACGAACTCTTCGCAGAAGAGACCAAGCCCGGCCTGGAAGGCTACGAGAAGGGCCGTGTCAGCGAACTGGGAGCCGTCGATGTTATGACCGGCATCTATACCGGCCGCTCCCCCAAGGATAAATTCATCGTCATGGACGAGAACTCCAAGGACACCGTGTGGTGGACTTCCGAGGGCTACAAGAACGACAACAAGCCCGCCTCCAAGGAAGCCTGGGATGCCTGCAAGAAGCTGGCCATCAACGAGCTGTCCAACAAGCGTCTGTTCGTGGTGGATGCCTTCTGCGGCGCCAACAAGGACACCCGCATGGCCATCCGCTTCATCATGGAAGTGGCCTGGCAGGCACACTTCGTGACCAACATGTTCATCAAGCCCACCGCCGAGGAGCTGGAGAACTTCGAGCCTGACTTCGTGGTCTACAACGCTTCCAAGGCCAAGGTGGAGAACTACAAGGAACTGGGCCTCAACTCCGAGACCGCCGTTGTCTTCAACATCACCAGCCGTGAGCAGGTCATCCTGAACACCTGGTACGGCGGCGAGATGAAGAAGGGCATGTTCTCCATGATGAACTACTTCCTGCCGCTGAAGGGCATTGCCTCCATGCACTGCTCCGCCAACACCGACCTGAACGGCGAGAACACCGCCATCTTCTTCGGCCTGTCCGGCACCGGCAAGACCACCCTGTCCACCGACCCGAAGCGTCTGCTCATCGGCGATGACGAGCACGGCTGGGACGACAACGGCGTCTTCAACTTCGAGGGCGGCTGCTACGCCAAGGTCATCAACCTGGACAAGGAGTCCGAGCCCGACATCTACAACGCCATCAAGCGCAACGCCCTGCTGGAGAACGTCACCCTGGACGAGAACGGCAAGATCGACTTCGACGACAAGAGCGTCACCGAGAACACCCGTGTGTCCTACCCCATCGACCACATCGAGAAGATCGTCCGTCCCGTCTCTGCGGCTCCCGCGGCCAAGAACGTCATCTTCCTGTCCGCCGATGCCTTCGGCGTTCTGCCCCCGGTCTCCATCCTGACCCCCGAGCAGACCGAGTACTACTTCCTGTCCGGCTTCACCGCCAAGCTGGCCGGCACCGAGCGCGGCATCACCGAGCCCACCCCCACCTTCTCCGCCTGCTTCGGCCAGGCCTTCCTGGAACTGCATCCCACCAAGTATGCTGAGGAACTGGTCAAGAAGATGAAGAAGTCCGGCGCCAAGGCCTACCTGGTCAACACCGGCTGGAACGGCACCGGCAAGCGCATCTCCATCAAGGATACCCGCGGCATCATCGACGCCATCCTGGATGGCTCCATCAAGACCGCGCCCACCAAGACCATCCCCTACTTCAACTTCGAAGTGCCCACCGAGCTGCCCGGCGTCGATCCGAAGATCCTCGATCCTCGCGACACCTACGCCGAAGCTTCCCAGTGGGAGGAGAAGGCCAAGGATCTGGCTTCCCGCTTCCAGAAGAACTTCGTCAAGTACGAGAGCAACGAAGCCGGCAAGGCTCTGGTTGCCGCCGGTCCCCAGCTGTAAGCTGCACCCCGTCGCCTGACGAGCTGATCGGATAATCCTAACCGCCCCTGTGGCCTGCAAAGGCCGCGGGGGCGGTTTTTTGTGCTCCTTTGCCGGGCACAGCGGCAGATTCTATGGTATACTGGTATAAAGCGCAAAGGGGGAAGGACCATGACCGGGCAAACAACACGGCTGGGGATCCGCACCGTGGTGCAGCGGCTGGCCGGTGCGGCAGTGCTGGTCATCGGGCTGGGCGGATTCTGGTACTGGTGGGCACACCCGCTGCCCGGCGGGGCCGCCATGCGGCAGGCGGTGCTGGCGGGGCAGGCCTTCTGCCTGCCGGTGGGTCTGGGGCAGATGGTTTTCTGCCCCAGCCGGCGGGACCCCGGGGAAGGGGAGCTGGAAGTCTGCAACTCCGGCTGGGCCGCACCCGTTGGCGCCGTGATGGAACTGCTGTATGCGGCCTTTCTGGCGCTGCTTCCCAGGCTGGCCGCCTCGGCCGACGACCTGACGGGCCTGATCGCCTGCGGCGCCTTTCTGGCGGTGGGCGTGCTGGCCATGGCCATCGTGGTGGTGGCGGCGCGCAACGAAAGATTGCTGGTGACCCCCGACGGCCATGCAGACTGCTGGAACATCTGGGGGTGGTATCGCCGGGCGGAAGAACGCCCCGCCTTTGTGCGGGTCCGGCGATGGCTGGGCCGGTATTATGTCTGCGACGGGTCAGGCCGGGTCCTCTACCATTTTGACAAGGGCATGATCCACGAAAAGGCGCTGCTGGACCTGCTGCAGGCCCGGAACGTGGCCAACACCGGCACCGCTGTGCGACGGCGGATGACCGAACCCATCCCCCGGGTGCAGGCCGTGGAGGACTGGAACGAAGCGGACCGCCTGCCTGCCCACCGCTGGATGAAATGGCTGCGCCCGGTGGCCTGGCTGCCGCCGGTGGTGCTGCTGGTCCAGTGGTGGCTGCTGGTGCAGGGGCGGAACGTGCTGGGGCTGCGCTCCGCATCGCTGCTGGCCTGCTGGCTGCCGCTGGTCTTTTTCGGGGCCTACCTTGCCTTCCCGGACATCTTTGTGTGGGAGGCCTATCCGCTCCGGCCCCGGCTCGGGGGACTGCGGCAGGTCCTGGCCACCCCGGCCTGGCGGCGGATGCATGTGAGGCTGTGGCTCACCCTTCTGCCGGTCAGCGGCGCTCTGATGTGGGCAGTGCTGGAAGCCCGGGTGTTCCTTGTGGGCCGCCCGGTGCCGCTGGCCGTGCTCTGCCTGGCGCTGGGGGTGGCGCTGGCGGTGGTCTGCGAGCGGCGCCGTCCCCCCGAGCGCAGGCGGGAACGGGGGATGATCCTGATGCTGGCGGCCATGCTGGCCTTCCCGCTGAGCTACAGCCTGAATCTGGCGCTCACCGCCCCGGCCGTCCCCGATACCGGCACGGTGGTGGAGGTACGGCTGCCCCAAGAGCAAGAGGACGGCGGCAGCCTGGTGTTCCGGTGGGAGGGACGGACGTTCCGCACCCCGCTGGGCGGCGATCCCGCCACATGGCCCACGCCGGGGGAGGACATCGACCTCCGCGTGCGGCAAAGCCTGCTGAATATCCCGGTGGTGTCGGTCTGCCGGGAGTGACAGGTCGCTCCAATAAAAGCAACCGCCCGCTGCGCGAAGCAGCGGGCGGTTTGTTATAAATCGTCGGCAGGTTCCAGCAGGTGATGCTCAGCCACCGTGGGACCGTCCAGGCGGCGCTCCCGGCCGTCCAGAAAGCGGATGGTGAGGAACCGTCCGCTCACCTCGGTGACAGAACCCAGGCCGAATACCGCGTGTTTGACGGTGGCCCCCACCCGGGACAGCTCCCCCAGGTCCACCGGCGGCAGCTTGGGGGCCGGGGCCGTGGTTGGGGTGCTGGCCAGCAGTTTGTCGGCCTTATTCCGCAGCCGGGCGGCTTCTTGGGCCTCCTGCTCCCGCCTGGCCCGGGCCTCCGGCAGGTTGAAGAGTACCTCCTGGGTGAACACCGAGGGCAGCGCCGGGCAGTCAAAGAGCACCAGCCGCCGCTTGGCCCGGGTCATAGCCACATAGTAGAGCCGCCGGTCCTCCTCGTAGCGCAGGGTGTCCTCCCTGGTGCGGCAGCAGACTTCCAGCTGGGCGGGCAGGATGCCGTCAAAAACGTCCAGCAGCACCACGCTGTCATACTCCAGCCCCTTGCTGGAATGGATGGTGGAGAGGGTCAACAACGCCTGGGCGGGGTCCTGCCGGTGGGCCAGCACCTCCCGCAGTTCTGCCAGCCGGGCCAGCAGCCGGTCGGGGGTGGGTTCCTGCTCCGCCAGCAGCCCCAGGATGGACAGTTTGCCGCTGTCCATCCGCTTCTGCTCCAGATAGGCACCGTAGCCCGCCTCGTCCCGCAGGGCGGTGACGGCCTCGGCGGCGGTGAGCCCCGGCAGCCGGTGCATGGCGGCCACCACATCCTCCAGCCCCTCCCGCACCCGGCGGCTCAGGTCGGGACAGCGCCGCAGCTCCTCCAGGATGGGCCGTCCGCTGCGGTCGCTGGCCCCGCAGGCGTAGACCGCCTGCCGCCGGGCGATGGGCAGCCCGAACTTGTAGTAGAGCTTCATGAACAGACCGCTGTCGGTGGGGCGGCGGGCCAGCTGCAGCAGGTCCGCCACGTCCAGCACGATCTTGTCGGTGAAAAAGGTCAGGTCGCTGCGGGGAAACCGGTAGGCCAGGCTGTGCCGCTCGCACAGGTCGATGAGGGGCAGGGCGCTCTCGTTGTTGCGGAAGAGCACCGCCAGCTTTTCGCCCCGGCGCACCCGCTCAAACAGCCAGCTGAACTGGTCCTCCCGCCTGGCGATCTTCACGATCTCCAGCGGTCCCTGGTCGCCGCAGGTGGCCCGCATGACCTTGGGACGGCGGTAGCGGTTGCGGGCCACAAAGCGGTTGGCGGCGTCCACGATCTCGGTCCCGGAACGGTAGTTGTGCTCCATCAGCAGCACCTTCGCCCCCGGCCACACCTTCTCAAACTCCATCAGCGCCTGGGGATAGGCCGCCCGGAAGCCGTAGATGCTCTGGTCCTCGTCCCCCACCATGAAGAGGTTGCGGGAACGCCCCGCCAGCAGGGCGATGATCTCGTGCTGGATCTTGGAAGTGTCCTGGGATTCGTCCACGCAGAGGTAGGGGAAGCGGTCCTGGAAATACCCCAGCACCGCCGGCACGGCCTTGAGGATCTGCAAGGCAAAGACCATCTGGTCGTCGTAGTCCATCCAGCCCCGGCGTTTCAGTTCCGCCTGGTACCGCCGGTAGAGGGCGGGCAGATCGGGCAGGTCGGTCTCCAGCGCCGCGATGCCCTCCTCGTCCAGCGCCATATTCTTGATGTAGGTGATGGCGGTGCGCAGTTCCTGGAGGGTGCTCTCGGTGGGATAGTCGCCCGCTACCTGCTGGTAGAGCTGGGTCAGCAGCCGGGTCAGTTCCCCCTCGTTGGTCATGAGCTGGGGCTGCTGCCGGTGGTAGCGGCGGCTGTAATACTGCAGGATCACCGCCGACACCCCGTTGATGGTGCGGAACTGCATCCGCCCGGCCAGCGCCTCCCCGAACCGGGCCGCAAACCGGCCGCGCATCTCCCGGGTGGCGGCCACCGTGTAGGTCATGGTCAGGATGGACTCCGGCGCAATGCCCCGGCAGAGCACCATGTACCCCAGCCGGGTCACCAGCACGGTGGTCTTGCCGCTGCCCGGCACCGCCAGCAGCAGCACCGGGCCCTCCACCGCTCCCACGGCCGCCTGCTGCTGGCCGTTGAAGGACGCCATATACTGTTCCAGAAACTGCTGCTCCTCCACGGGGCGGGGACCTCCTTTCAGCGTTTGAGGATGAAACAGGGCAGCGGCGCGGTGTCGGCCCAGTTGGCAAATTCGCAGACCAGCACGGTGTACTCGGTCAGCGGCAGCGAGCGGAAAAAGGCCAGGGCGGCCTGCCTTTCGCTGTCCCCGATGACCTGCCCGCTGTAGAGCACGGCGGCCAGGATGCCCCGGGGCTTGAGCAGCGCCAGCGCGGCTTTCAGCGCCGTCACGCTGCCCGCCGCCGTGGAGTGCACTCCGTGGTCCGCCCCCGGCAGCCACCCGAAATTGAAAAGCACACAGTCGGCGCTGCCGGCCTCGGCCAGTTCGCCCAGCCGGGCATGGTCGGCCTGGATGGCATGGCCGACGCCCTCCAGCCCTGCCGCCGCCAGCCGTTCGTTGGTGGCCGCCACGGCCCGGGGCTGGATGTCCAGTGCCAGCACCCTGCCCGACGGCCCCGCCAGACGGCAGAGAAATTCCGTGTCATGGCCGTTGCCGCAGGTGGCGTCGATGTAAAAGCCGCCCGGGGCCAGGTGGGCGGCAAGGAATTCATGGCAGAGCCCCACCGCCGACAGATCGGGCACCCGCCGCCGGACCAGCCGGGTACCGTCGGGGCGGAAATCGAACTTTGCCGCCAGCGCCCGGGCGGCGTCGTCGGCGGGCAGGGGCGCGGTGAACCGGGTCTCCGCCTTGGGGTCCAGGCCGCCGTTTCCCCGCAGCAGTTCCTTGAGTAAATAGCTGCCGTAGCCCCGGCGGCGCCAGGCGGGGGTGATCTCCACCCAGACGGTCCCCTCTTCCAGCCGTGCCGTGCCGATGGGCGTCTTCTCTTTATAAAGGGTATACACCGTACCTTCGCAGCGGATCTGCATGGGAAAACACCTCTCTCTCCAAACAGGATACAGGCCCCGGAAAGCATTGTCAAGTGCTGCCAAAAATGATAAGATGTGTGAAAACGAGGGCAAAAGGGGCCCGAAACGCCCGGCTTTTCACATTCTTTTCACTCCCACGCGAAACCTATTTCACAATTCGCGGGTATACTCTTTAGCAGAGAAGGCGAAAAGACCCCCTCTCAGAAGAAAGCGAAAGGAAGGACCCGTATGAGCAACGAGTTTGATTACTCCGGCCTTTATAATCATACAACGGGCGAGGGCGCCCCCCAGGGCAGCTCCCCGGCAGAACATACCGAACCCCAGAACACCCAGTCCGCCCAGAACACGGCAGGCAGCGGTTACCCCAACGTGGGCAGCAGCGGCATGAACACCGCCAACACCGCCCAGACCGACTACTCCACCCCCAACCCCGCCCCGCAGCAGAACAGCGGCTACACCGGCGCCACCGGTTCCACCGGCAGCAGCAACGGCTACACCAGCAGCTTCAGCGGCGGCAACGGCGGCAATGGCGGCGGCTACAACGGCTACAGCTACGCCAGCGCGCCCCAGCAGCCCCCCAAGAAGCAGAAAAAGCACCATCCGGTGCTGCTGCGGGTGCTGGCCGGCGTAGGCGTCGTGGTGCTGGGCTTCGGCAGCGGCTTCGGCGGCGCCATCCTGGCCAGCCGCACCGGCCTGGTGGGTAACCAGGTGGTGGTGCAGCAGGTCCAGCGTGAAGCCTCCGACGCCACCAACGCCAACAGCACCGACGGCACCACCATGTCGGTGCAGCAGATCGCGTCGCTGGTTTCGCCCAGCGTGGTGGCCATCACCACCGAGCAGATGAGCGGCTCCCAGACCTGGTTCGGCGGCTACTATGTGCAGAGCGGCGCCGGTTCCGGCGTCATCATCAGCCAGGATGGCTACATCCTGACCTGCGCCCATGTGGTCAGCGGCGCCACCAGCATCAAGGTGCAGCTGAGCACCGGCGACAGCTATGACGCCACCGTGGTGGGGTCCGACTCCACCTCCGATGTGGCGGTCATCAAGATCGACGCCACCGGCCTGACCCCGGCGGTCATCGGCAACAGCGACGCCCTGGCCGTGGGCGAGACGGTGGTGGCCGTGGGCAACCCCCTGGGCACCCTGTCCAACAGTGTGACGGACGGCATCATCAGTGCTTTGAACCGGGAAGTCACGGTGGAAGACAATGACATGACGCTGCTCCAGACCGATGCGTCCATCAGCCCGGGCAACTCGGGCGGCGGCCTCTTCAATGCCAACGGTGAACTCATCGGCGTGGTCAACGCCAAGAGCAGCTACTCCGAGGCCGAGGGCATCGGCTTCGCCATCCCCATCAACTCCGCCATGGATATCGCCAACCAGCTCATCGAGAACGGCTCGGTGGCCCGTCCGGCCCTGGGCGTCACCATCGTGGATGTGAGCGATGCCAACACCGCCCAGCAGATGGGCGTCAGCGCCACCGGCGTCTATGTGGTGCAGGTCACCGCGGGCAGTGGCGCCGAATCCGCCGGCGTCAAGGCGGGCGACCGCATCATCGCGGTGGACGACACGGCGGTGAGCACTTCCAACGATGTGAAGAGCTACCTGGCCAAGAAGAATGTGGGTGACACCGTCAACCTGCAGGTGGAGCGGGACGGCAAAGTCCTGACCCTGGCCGTTACCCTGAGTACCAGCACCCAGTAATCGGTAAACAGCAAATCCCCCTGCCGGGCATTCCCGGCAGGGGGATTTTTGTTATTGTATGGAAGATATCGGTCAGCCCTGCAGGGCGCGGCAGGCTTCCCGGATCAGCTCCCGCTCCACAAAGGGCACCTTCCGGCCCCGGATGAGCTGATAATTCTCGTGGCCCTTGCCCGCGAAGAGGACAATGTCGCCTTCCTCGGCCATGGCCACCGCCTTGGAGATGGCCTCGGCCCGGTCGGGGATCAGGGTGTACAGGGCATCGGGGGCCATGTGGGAATCGATCTCCCGCAGGATCTGCAGCGGGTCCTCAAAGTCGGGGTTGTCGCTGGTGAGGATGCTGTAATCCGCCCAGGCACTGGCGGCCTCGGCCAGTTCCCGGCGGCGCACCTGGGTGCGGCCGCCCACCGACCCGAAGACGCAGATCAGACGGCGGGGATGGTAGGCCCGCAGGGTTTTCAGGGCGCTGGTCAGGGCCAGCCCGTTGTGGGAGTAGTCCACAATGAAGGTGCGGCCGGGAAGCCCCTCCACCACCTCGAAGCGGCCCTCCACCGGGGTGTGGGCCAGGGTTTTGGCGGCCTGGGCGGGGGTCACGCCGAAGGCCCCGCAGAGGGCGATGGCGCACAGCGCATCCGAAGCGCTGAAGGCGCCGGGGGACATGACCCGCACCGGGGTCTCCTCCCCACCGTGGCGGCAGGTGAAGTCGATGCCCAGCGCCGTCTCGCTGCGGTACTGGGCCAGATTCACCGCCTGGTAGTCGGCGTCATGGTCGATGCCGAAGCTGACCTGTTTGCCGCCGAAGCCCGCCCGCATGTAGTCGCTGGCCTCGTCGTCGGCGTTGTAGACCATCTCCCGGGCGTTGTACTCGGCAAACAGGCGGCGCTTGGCGGCCTTGTAGTCCTCGAAATCGGGGTGTTCGCCGGGGCCGATGTGGTCCTCCGACAGGTTGGTGAAGGCCACCACCTCAAAGGGGATGCCGTCCACCCGGTGGTGGCGCAGCGCCTGGCTGCTCACCTCCAGCACCACGTGGTGCACATCGGCGTCCAGCATCTTGCGGAACAGCCGGTGCAGTTCGAGACTTTCCGGCGTGGTGTTGGCGGTGGCCTCGTGGGTGCCGGCGATGTTCACGCCGTTGGAGCCGATGTAGGCGCAGGGCAGCCCCGCCTCGGTGAGGATGGCGGCGGTGAGCAGCGCCGTGGTGGTCTTGCCCTTGGTGCCGGTGATGCCGATGATGTGCAGCTGGTCGGCGGGGTTGCCGTAAAAGTCCGCCCCGATGACGGCCAGCGCCGCCCGGGTGTCCCCGGTGATGATCTGGGCCGCATCCTCCGGCAGGTCCAGGGGATGCTCCGCCAGAAAAGCCCGGCAGCCCCGGTCGTAGGCGCTGCGGGCGAAGGTGTGGCCGTCCATCCAGGCGCCCACCAGGCAGACAAAGAGCGACCCCGGCCCCGCCTTGCGGGAATCGTAGGTGATGGCGGTGATCTCGGCGTCGGAAGAGCCGGTGTGGTCAATGTGGCGAACGAGTTCGTTCAGTTTCATGGGGCGCATCAGCCTTTCGGGTAGTAGGTTTTGAACTTCTTGAACTGGCGGCGCAGCTGTTCCAGCACGCAGGCGTAGCGGATGGGGTTCATCCACAGGTCGGGCTTGTAGAGCAGCGAGCAGGCCTCCTTGCCCTGGGCTTTCAGCTGCCGGGCTTTGGCCACCAGCTGCTTGTCCTCGGTGTAGGTAAAGGCCACCTGGGCGGGCACGTGGTGCCAGAACACCTCGTTGCGATTGAGCACGCAGTCGGTGCCGCCGTCGTTCCATTTCTCCACCACCAGTTTGGCGATGTTCATGCCGCTGGCGGTCACATAGTAGTTGCTGCGGCCCTGGCGGAGGTTGATCTCAAACACCCGGAAATCCCCCGGCTCGCCCGACCACTTGATGTCGAAGTTGGAAAAGCCGGTGTAGTGGCAGGCTTCCAGCATCTGGCGGATGTTCTCCACCAGGGGCAGGGCGGTGGTGTCCTCGGTGACGATGGCCGCATGGTTGCCCAGCCCGTGGGGGGTGTGCTCCTCCACCATGGTGTGGCCCAGGCACATGGCCCGCACCTTGCCGTTCTCGTCCGAGAAAGCGGTGAGCACCCGCATGTGGTCGTCGCCGCCCGGCACCATCTTCTGCAGGATCATCTTGTCAGGGTAGCCCGAAGCGTAGATCTGTCTGACGATGGAGGCTGCCTCCTCGGGGGTGGCGGCGGTGTAGACCTTCTTCATGCCGTCAAAGGGGAATTTCCAGTAAGCCACACTGGAAGAAGGCTTCACAATAATCGGATAGGCAAAGCCCAGCTTGTCCTCGGTGAGTTCGGCGGCCTCCGCCGGCGCGGTGAGGACTTTCGTGGTGGGGTAGGGAATGCCGAACTTGTCGCAGACTTCGTAGAACTCGGCCTTTTTCTGGATCAGGCCGTAGAGGTCGGCGGCGGGGCTGGGGGCGATATACTCGGGCAGTTCGGCCTTGCGGCGGATGATCATCGCCGCGTAGTCGTCGGTGCAGCCGAAGAGGTAGAGCTTCTTGCCGGCGTGCTCCTTGGCGAAGTCGTGGAGGACCTTCAGCATGGTGGGTTCGTTGTCGATGTCCGGCACGATGGTGAAGTGGATGATCTTGGAATACTTGGTGGGCGCCATGGCGTACCGGCCGAAGGCGTAGCTCTCCACCCCGTAGGCCTCATGGAAGGCCCGGGCAAAGTTGTAGCAGTTCAGGTCGGCACCCAGGAATACAGGGATCAGATCGGTGTTCATGGCAAAAATTGCATCTCCTTGGTATAGAAGAATCTGCTGTAAAAAGGTCGCTGCTGGCGGACATGCGCCGACAACAGCGACACCTGCAGGGGGATTTACCCCGGAATTATCTGGGAAAAGGTTTACGAAGCGTGGGCGGCTGTTGCCCTACTTTGAGAAATTACGCCCACTTCTCAAAGAACTGTTCGTGCCAGGTCAGGAAGGTGTAGGCCGTCCAGATCTTGCGGCGGTCGTGGCGCGGGTCGGCCAGCATGGCCACCAGCTTGTCCTGGTCGAAGTACTCGGCGGCCACGTCGCTCTCGAACTTGGCGCGCACCTTGGCCGAGAAGGCCGGGTCTTCCAGCCACTTGGCGATGGGCACCGGGAAGCCCTTTTTGGTGCGGTTGGCCCAGGCGTCGGGCAGCGTCTTGTTGGCGGCGGCCCGCAGCACGGCCTTGGTGTCGCCGGCGATCTTGTAGTTGACAGGGTAGGTGGCGGCTTCCCGCAGCACTTCCCGGTCAAGATAAGGTACCCGCAGCTCCAGCGAATGGGCCATGCTCATCTTGTCGGCCTTCAGCAGAATGTCGCCGGGCAGCCAGAGGTTCAGGTCCAGATACTGCTTCTTCTCCAGCTCCGGCAGGTCCTTCACCCGGTCGTAGATGGGCGCAGCCACCTCCCGGGCGGCGGGACCCACCCGGTATTTCGGCTTCAGGATGTCGTAGGCTTCCTGCTCGGTGAAGACCAGCGCCTGCCCGATGAACCAGTCCTCGGGACGGCCGCTGCCCTTGATGATGAAGTCATGCCCCTTGAAGTAGGGCAGATGCTGGCTCACGTCGCTGGCCAGATGGCGCAGCGGCAGCGGCAGATGCTTGTACTCCTGCATCAGGTGGGTGTCGGCGTACCACTCGTAGCCGGCGTAGATCTCGTCGGCGCCCTCGCCGGACAGCACCACCGTCACATGGCGGCGGGCCAGCTGGCACAGGAAGTAGAGCGGCACCGAGGACGGGTTGGACTGGGGCTCGTCCATGTGGTACTGGATGTCCGCGAAGGCGTCCAGGCATTGTTCCTTGGTGAGCATCTCCCGGTAGTTGTGGATGCCCAGCTTCTGGGACAGCTCGGCAGCCTCGGTGGTCTCGTCAAACTTGTGGCCGCCGTCGGGGGTCTCGAAGCCCACCGAGAAGGTGTCGTCCGGCATCAGGCAGGCGGTGATATAGCTGGAATCCACGCCGCCCGACAGGAAGGAACCCACCTTCACGTCGCTGATGCGGTGAGCCGCCACCGACTCCCGCACCCGGGCGTCGATCTGGCTGGCGCAGTCCTCGAAGCTCATGCTGGTCTTGTGGCGGAAATCCACGTCCCAGTAGCGCTCCATGTGCATCTTGCCGTCCTTGTACTCGAACCAGTGGGCGGGGGGCATCTTGTAGGTGCCCTTGAAGAAGGTCTCGTTCATGGCACTGTACTGGAAGGTCAGGTAGGGACGCAGCGCCTCGGGGTTGACCTCCCGGCGGAAGCCGGGATGCTCCAGCAGGCTCTTGATCTCGGAACCGAAGAGCAGCTCGCCCGCATCGGTCTGGGTGTAGTAGAAGGGCTTGACGCCGAAGATGTCCCGGGCGCCGTACATGACGTTGGTCTTGGTGTCGTACACCACAAAGGCGAACATGCCCCGCAGCATGGCGGCCAGCTTGTTGCCGTACTCCTCGTAGCCGTGGAGGATGACCTC
The DNA here is from genome assembly GCF_963931595.1 of uncultured Subdoligranulum sp. Lineage (GTDB taxonomy): Bacteria > Bacillota > Clostridia > Oscillospirales > Ruminococcaceae > Gemmiger. Next base: position 2,409,848 of record NZ_OZ007030.1, on the reverse strand, counting down.
GGTGTCGCAGTGGGTCTTGAAGATGTGCCCCTTGGCCTGCAGCTCGGTGCGCAGGTCCATGAAGTTGTAGATTTCGCCGTTGAAGACGCAGACGACGGTGCCGTCCTCATTGTACATGGGCTGACGGCCTGCCGCCAGGTCGATGATGCTCAGCCGGCGGAAACCCAGCGCCACGGCGGTGGCGGGGGTGTCGCCGCTCAGGTGATACCCTTCCATATCGGGGCCGCGGTGGATGATGCGGTCCGCCATTTTGTGCAGGATCGCTTCACGCCCTTCGCGCAGCCCGGTAAAACCAACAAATCCACACATGGTCGATTGTCCTTTCCATCCCTCAGGTTGCCTCTATACGTTACCATACGGAGAAAACTCCATATATCAGTATATTGTACCACAGCACCCCCCAAAAGAAAACCCCCCGCCCGGATTTTTCCGGACAGGGGTTCGGCGTTACAGCATGTGTTTTTTGTGCAGGAACCAGGCCGTCACCGCGCAGATGATGAGGGTCAGCCCCAGCACGATGCCGAAACCGGCGGCGCTGCTGGCAAAGGGCATGCCCTCCGACGACACGTTCATGCCGTACAGGCCGCTGACCACGGTGGGCACAGCCATCAGCAGGGTGATGCTGGTCAGGTATTTCATGGCGTTGTTCAGGCGGTTGTCCAGGATGGAACTGAACAGTTCCCGCGTACCTTTGATATCGTCCCGGTAGATGCTGGTCATCTCGATGGCCTGGCGGATCTCCACGATGACATCGTCCAGCAGTTCCCGGTCGTCGGGATACTGTTCCAGCCGCTTGTAGCGGGTCAGACGGTCCAGGACCGTGGCGTTGGCACGCAGACTGGTGGCAAAGTAGACCAGGGTGGATTCCAGCCCGTGGAGCTCCACCAAATCACTGTCCCGCAGATCCCCCGAAAGGTTTTTCTCCAGCGCCTGCCGCCGGCGGTCGATGAGCCGCAGCTCCTGCTGGTACATGGTGGCGGCACGGTAGAGCAGCTGGTAGACGAACCGCATCTTTTTCCGGGTGGAAAAGCCCTTCACCCGGCAGGAGGTGAAGTCCCCGATCACCGGCGTCTCCACTGAACAGACGGTGACCACCAGCTCCTGGGTCAGCAGGATGCCCATGGGGATGGTGGAGTAGGAACCCTCATCGGCGCCGGGCAGCTGGTAGGGAATGTCCACGATGATGACGGTGTATCCGTCCTCCAGACTGATACGGGCCGATTCTTCGGGGTCGGTGGCGGCAAACAGGTCGTCCGGCTCGATGTCCAGCGTGGCGGCCACCTGACGCACCTCGGCCTCGCTGGGGGCCGTCAGGCATACCCAGCTGCCTTCTTCCATATTGTCTGCCCGGGTCAGCAGTTTGTCTCTTGTGCGGTAAATCTTCATCATGGGCCTGTCCACCTGTACCTATATACTGTCTTACCAGTATAAGCTCTCTGGAGCCAAACCGCAAGTAAAACCTTTGTACAATCTTCTCTATACCTTATATAATAGAAAAAAGCCTCCTTCACACAGCCTGGACCCGGTTCTTGTGGTATCGACACCTTCCCACAACAATATACAGGGTGCCCAAAAACTGCCCGAAAAATTTGTCAAAAAAATTGAAAAAAGGTGTTGACAAACGCTTTACGGGGTGGTATTATAGTCAAGCTGTCCGGCGCGAGAGCGACACAGACAGCCGCTGAAAACCGCATAACAACAGCCTTTGAAGGCTTTTCGGGAGCTTGGCTCCCGAAAAAACTTCAAAAAAATCTCAAAAAAGTTCTTGACAAAACGAACTTCATGAGATATAATAAATAGGCTGTCACGCAAGATGCGAACAGCGAGCAGGACCTTGAAAATTGAACAAAACTGAAACTTGTGGAACCTTATCGTGGGTTTGGAAACCCACGTAAATCAATTCCAAATTACAAGTAATTCAAACAGGACGCAAGCGATTGTGTCTGAGTGATTTACAAGATTAAACACTTATAAAGTGATTTAATACCATTTTATAAAGAGTTTGATCCTGGCTCAGGACGAACGCTGGCGGCGCGCCTAACACATGCAAGTCGAACGGAGTTAATCCGAATGAAGTTTTCGGATGGATTTTGGATTAACTTAGTGGCGAACGGGTGAGTAACGCGTGAGTAACCTGCCCTGGAGTGGGGGACAACAGTTGGAAACGACTGCTAATACCGCATAAGCCCACGGCCCGGCATCGGGCTGAGGGAAAAGGATTTATTCGCTTCAGGATGGACTCGCGTCCAATTAGCTAGTTGGTGAGGTAACGGCCCACCAAGGCGACGATTGGTAGCCGGACTGAGAGGTTGAACGGCCACATTGGGACTGAGACACGGCCCAGACTCCTACGGGAGGCAGCAGTGGGGGATATTGCACAATGGGGGAAACCCTGATGCAGCGACGCCGCGTGGAGGAAGAAGGTTTTCGGATTGTAAACTCCTGTCGTTAGGGACGAATATTGACGGTACCTAACAAGAAAGCACCGGCTAACTACGTGCCAGCAGCCGCGGTAAAACGTAGGGTGCAAGCGTTGTCCGGAATTACTGGGTGTAAAGGGAGCGCAGGCGGACCGGCAAGTTGGAAGTGAAATCTATGGGCTCAACCCATAAATTGCTTTCAAAACTGCTGGCCTTGAGTAGTGCAGAGGTAGGTGGAATTCCCGGTGTAGCGGTGGAATGCGTAGATATCGGGAGGAACACCAGTGGCGAAGGCGACCTACTGGGCACCAACTGACGCTGAGGCTCGAAAGTATGGGTAGCAAACAGGATTAGATACCCTGGTAGTCCATACCGTAAACGATGATTACTAGGTGTTGGAGGATTGACCCCTTCAGTGCCGCAGTTAACACAATAAGTAATCCACCTGGGGAGTACGACCGCAAGGTTGAAACTCAAAGGAATTGACGGGGGCCCGCACAAGCAGTGGAGTATGTGGTTTAATTCGAAGCAACGCGAAGAACCTTACCAGGTCTTGACATCCGATGCATAGTGCAGAGATGCATGAAGTCCTTCGGGACATCGAGACAGGTGGTGCATGGTTGTCGTCAGCTCGTGTCGTGAGATGTTGGGTTAAGTCCCGCAACGAGCGCAACCCTTATTGCCAGTTACTACGCAAGAGGACTCTGGCGAGACTGCCGTTGACAAAACGGAGGAAGGTGGGGATGACGTCAAATCATCATGCCCTTTATGACCTGGGCTACACACGTACTACAATGGCGTTTAACAAAGAGAAGCAAGACCGCGAGGTGGAGCAAAACTCAAAAACAACGTCTCAGTTCAGATTGCAGGCTGCAACTCGCCTGCATGAAGTCGGAATTGCTAGTAATCGCGGATCAGCATGCCGCGGTGAATACGTTCCCGGGCCTTGTACACACCGCCCGTCACACCATGAGAGCCGGGGGGACCCGAAGTCGGTAGTCTAACCGTAAGGAGGACGCCGCCGAAGGTAAAACTGGTGATTGGGGTGAAGTCGTAACAAGGTAGCCGTATCGGAAGGTGCGGCTGGATCACCTCCTTTCTAGGGAGTCAGACATTCAGTCAAAGCTGGTCTTTGAGTGGATGGACAGGGAAGCAAGTTTCAGTATTGTTCAATTTTGAGGGATCCTGATGCCTCCGAATCTATGATTCGGAATCGCGCAAGGCGCGATGCAGCAGGCGGCGAAGCGCAAGCGGAGCCGAACCTACCAGATCGGCCACCGAACAGGTGGCTTGATGGAAGTAGATTCTGCGGTGGATACCTCAAAAAAGCATAAGGGACAGCGAAACCCGAAACGCTGATAAAGGCGCGGGGGTATAGCTCAGTTGGGAGAGCACCTGCTTTGCAAGCAGGGGGTCAAGGGTTCGAATCCCTTTATCTCCACCATTTGGGCTGATAGCTCAGCTGGTTAGAGCACTCGGCTGATAACCGAGAGGTCGATGGTTCGAGTCCATTTCAGCCCACCACTGGTTATCCAGTGCGCTGGGTAACCCAGAACCTTATGCAAGACCGCAGACCTGAAGGTTTGCGAACAAAAACAAGCCCCTTCGAGAGCGCGTTTTTGTGAGCATAACCCTCCTGTCGATGGTCGAGTCCAACGGATGTACACCGCATCGCGCAAGCGAGGCGGACAGATGTCCGAAGGACAGATGTACCTTGAAAACTGAATATAGAACTGCGAAATGAGATTTTAAGCTAGTAAAATTCCTGATTTTTTATAAAATCTATAATTTCACCAAGCGGTAGTCGCCACTGGTTCAAAGGAATCAATTCGGCGACATACGATGCTTCTGGAATTTTTTCTTCGAAAAAATTGCGAAACATCGTAAAATCTCGTTGGCAAATGGAGAATCTGAAAAGAGATATGTTTATCGAGAGATAAACAACGGTCAAGCTACAAAGGGCGCAAGGAGAATGCCTTGGCACTGGGAGCCGATGAAAGACGTGGTAAGCTGCGATAAGCCTTGGGGAGGAGCAAACATCCTTTGATCCAGGGATTTCTGAATGAGGAAACTCAACAGAGCTCATACTCTGTTATCCTGCACTGAATCCATAGGTGCAGGAGGGGAACCGCCTGAACTGAAACATCTAAGTAGGGCGAGGAAGAGACATCAACCGAGATTCCGTTAGTAGTGGCGAGCGAACGCGGAAGAGGGCAAACCGGAAGGAGAAATCCTTCCGGGGTACGGACCGCTTTTAGGACCCAAGCTGTTAGCCGAATGGTGTGGGAAAGCCATCCGGAGAGTGTGAGAGACACGTAGGCGAAAACGGCGAGGGCTGCGCGAGTTCCAGAGTACGGCCAGACACGTGAAACCTGGTCGGAAGATGGGGGGACCACCCTCCAACCCTAAATACTACCCAGTGACCGATAGCGTATAGTACTGTGAAGGAAAGGTGAAAAGGACCCCGGGAGGGGAGTGAAAAAGAACCTGAAACCTTGTGCCTACAAGCACATAGAGCACATCAACGTGTGATATGGTACTTTTTGTAGAACGGTCCGGCGAGCGATTGTACGTTGCGAGCTTAAGCACTTCAGGTGCGGAGGCGTAGCGAGAGCGAGTCTGAATAGGGCGTTTAAGTAGCGTGCAATGGGCCCGAAACCGGGTGACCTACCCATGATCAGGCTGAAGTGAAAGTAAAATTTCATGGAGGGCCGAACCGACCTCCGTTGAAAAGGCGGCGGATGAATTGTGGGTAGTGGAGAAATTCCAATCGAACTCGGAGATAGCTGGTTCTCCCCGAAATAGCTTTAGGGCTAGCCTCATGTTAGATACCCGGAGGTAAAGCACTGAATGGCCTAGCGCCCGAGAGGGTAGCGAAGCCTATCAAACTAAGAATGCCGGAATATCGATGCATGGGAGTCAGACAGTGTGAGATAAATCTCATTGTCAAAAGGGAAACAGCCCAGATCTACAGCTAAGGTCCCAAATTGTATCTAAGTGGAAAACGATGTGAAAATACACAGACAACCAGGATGTTGGCTCAGAAGCAGCCACTCATTTAAAGAGTGCGTAATAGCTCACTGGTCGAGCGTCTTTGCGCGGAAAATTTAACGGGGCTAAGATACAAACCGAAGCTTAGGCTGCACCGTAAGGTGCGGGGTAGGGGAGCGTTGTGTACGCGGAGAAACGATAGCGTAAGCGGTCGTGGAGTGTACAGAAGTGAGAATGCCGGAATGAGTAGCGCGAATGCAGTGAGAATCTGCATGGCCGGAAACCTCAGGTTTTTGGAGGAAGGTTCGTCCGCTCCAAGTTAGGCGGGAGCTAAGGTGAGGCCGAAAGGCGTAGCCGATGCACAGACGGTAGAGATTCCGTCCCCACCGAAAGATTTAAGCGCAGGGACACTTTTTGAAGGTCAGAGCCGGGTGTTGGTTCCGGTAGTGATCGAGGGAAATTTAGTACCGAAGTCTGGCTGAATGAGAGGCGAGAAAAGCTGCGTGTATATCTAAGGTGCCCGTACCGCAAACCGACACAGGTAGGTAGGAAGAAGATTCTAAGGCCAACGGGAGAAGGGTTGTTAAGGAACTCGGCAAGTTGACCCCGTAACTTCGGAATAAGGGGTGCTCACGAGAGTGAGCCGCAGAGAATAGGCCCAGGCAACTGTTTACCAAAAACACAGGTTTGTGCTAAATCGAAAGATGACGTATACGAGCTGACGCCTGCCCGGTGCTGGAAGGTTAAAAGGAGATGTGCAAGCATTGAATTGAAGCCCCAGTGAACGGCGGCCGTAACTATAACGGTCCTAAGGTAGCGAAATTCCTTGTCAGGTAAGTTCTGACCCGCATGAAAGGCGTAATGATCTGGGCACTGTCTCAACAGCCCGCCCGGCGAAATTGTAGTACCGGTGAAGATGCCGGTTTCCCGCGACAAGACGGAAAGACCCCATGGAGCTTTACTGTAGCCTGATATTGGGTTTCGGTGTTGCATGCACAGGATAGATGGGACGCTGGGAAGCAGGAGCTTTGGCTTCTGTGGAGCGGACGTTGGGATACCATCCTTGCGACATTGGAATTCTAACCTGCGCCCTTGAATCAGGGCGGGGGACATTGTCAGGTGGGCAGTTTGACTGGGGCGGTCGCCTCCTAAAATGTAGCGGAGGCGTTCAAAGGTTCGTTCGATCTGGACGGAAACCAGATGAAAGAGTGCAAACGCATAAACGAGCCTGACTGCGAGACTGACGGGTCGAGCAGAGACGAAAGTCGGAGTTAGTGATCCGGTGGTATGTGAGTGGAAATGCCATCGCTCAACGGATAAAAGTTACCCTGGGGATAACAGGCTGATCTCCCCCAAGAGTCCACATCGACGGGGAGGTTTGGCACCTCGATGTCGGCTCATCGCATCCTGGGGCTGAATTCGGTCCCAAGGGTTTGGCTGTTCGCCAATTAAAGCGGTACGCGAGCTGGGTTCAGAACGTCGTGAGACAGTTCGGTCCCTATCTGTCGTGGGCGCAGGATATTTGAAAGGCGCTGTCCCTAGTACGAGAGGACCGGGATGGACGAACCTCTGGTGCACCAGTTGTCACGCCAGTGGCACAGCTGGGCAGCTATGTTCGGATCGGATAAACGCTGAAAGCATCTAAGCGTGAAGCCGGCCTTAAGATAAGATATCCCACTGAGTCAATCAGGTAAGACCCCTTGAAGACTACAAGGTTGATAGGCACAATGTGTAAGTGGCGCGAGCCATTCAGCAAGCGTGTACTAATAGGTCGAGGGCTTGACCCCATCTTGATCAGATACTCTGTTTGCAAGCAGTTCGATATTCAGTTTTGAGGGTACATCCTCAACAAAAGAGAAGCAGATGACAAGGTCATGTGCATGGCCGGTGTCGATGACGGTGAGGTTCCACCTGTTCCCATTCCGAACACAGAAGTTAAGCTCACTTGTGCCGAAGATAGTTGGCTGGAGACGGCCTGTGAAAATAGGTAGATGCCGGCTTCTCTTAAAAAGCAGCCTCCGGGCCGAGCGAAGAGCCCGGAGCCGGAGGTTTGCTTATTATGCACCATTAGCTCAGCTGGTAGCGTTAGTAGCCAATACTAAAGCTGAAAGCCGCTGAACTATTCAAAACAGGATTTGACGCTGAATCGCCGAAAATCCTCATAAGCACCATTAGCTCAGTTGGTAGCGTTAGTAGCCAATACTAAGGCTGGAAGCCGCTGAACTATTCAAAACAGGATTTGACGCTGAATCGCCGAAAATCCTCATATGCACCATTAGCTCAGTTGGTAGCGTTAGTAGCCAATACTAAGGCTGAAAGCCGCTGAACTATTCAAAACAGGATTTGACGCTGAATCGCCGAAAATCCTCATATGCACCATTAGCTCAGTTGGTAGCGTTAGTAACCAATACTAAGGCTGAAAGCCGCTGAACTATTCAAAACAGGATTTGACGCTACATCGCCGAAAATCCTTATATGCACCATTAGCTCAGTTGGTAGAGCAACTGACTCTTAATCAGTGGGTCCTGGGTTCGAGTCCCCGATGGTGCACCAAAAATACCGCAACGAGTGTTGCGGTATTTTTTTGTGTCTCGAAAACCACTCGCTAGGCGAGTGGTTCCAAAAAAGACTTATGTCGATCATGGTGAAATAAAAACTCCCTTTGCTATAATAGGAGTGCGGTCTGCCAACTGCACAAACAAGCAAAGGGAGGTCATTCAAAAATGAACGACGTAAACAGTTTATCGCATACAAGCTGGAATTGCAAATACCACATAGTCTTTGCGCCGAAATATCGGCGCAAAGTGTTCTACGGCCAGAAGCGCAGAGAAATCGGAGAGATTTTAAGAACACTGTGCAACTGGAAGAAGGTAAAAATCGTGGAAGCAGAAGTATGCCCGGACCATATCCACATGCTGGTCGAGATACCGCCGAAATATTCGGTTTCGAGCTTCATGGGGTATCTGAAGGGGAAAAGCAGCCTGATGCTGTACGAGAAATTCCCAGAACTGAAATTCAAGTATCGCAATAGGGAGTTCTGGTGCAGGGGATACTATGTGGATACAGCAGGAAAAAACGATAAAAAGATAGCAGAATACATCCGGCGCCAGTTAGAAGAAGACCAGGCAGGCGAACAGCTGACAATGGGAAACTTCTAAACAGCTCGTTTACGGGCGGCAAGTAGCAATCCTTCGCGGCTGGCAGGCCGTACCAACGCGACGTGACGCGTGCGCTAGTATTCCAGGGTTTCACCCGTCTGTGCAAAACCCCCGGCTCCGCCGGGGGATATTTATTATGCACCATCCCCTTCGGGGCGGGCTCATGCGTCGCGCAAGCGCTTGCATTCGCCTCGCGGGGACCGGTCGCTAAAAACGTTCCACTGGAACGTTTTCTTAACGCTCCCGCTGATGGTGCACCAGAAACAGCCTTACACAGTGTGTAGGGCTGTTTTTTTGTTGCAACATCCCGGGACGCTACGACTTTCCCGGTGCAGACGGGGACGAGAACAGCTCGTGCCCGCCGCCTGCTCCGGCGGGCACAAGATAGAGCGCGGGTCCCTGTGGTGCCTGATTAGCCGGAAAGAGGGGCTACATCACCCCCTTCGGGGAAGCCGCATGCGTTGCGCAAACGTTTGCGTTCACCTCGCATAGTATTTGCTTATTTGTTTCAAAACGTGGGAGGCTGGCGGCGAAAGCGAGAGGCTCCTCTGTCCCAGCGCAGAAATTTTGCATGGATTTTACATAGATTTGATGATGCGATGGTAGATAGGCCCGCCGCCGCACTGATAAAATAAGATGAATTATTTTTAAAATGCCCCCGTTTTGACGCGGTCTGCTGCGTATTCTGCTGTAAAGGGGGAGAGAGGAATCATCATGGTACGCACCGAACATGATATCGTGCAATTGGTCTATGCTGCCAAGACCGACCCGGCGGCTGCCGATGCCCTTGTGCAGCAATATCTGCCCTTTGTGCGCAGCGAAACGGTCAAATTTACCCACGCTGCCATTGAAGCAGGCCACGAAGATGCCCTGAGCGTGGCCTTGCTGGCATTTTACGAAGCCATCCTGAGCTATGAGCGGAGCCGCGGCGCCTTTGTGCCCTATGCGGCCCGTGCCATCCGCAACCGGCTGATCGACCAGTACCGGGCGGAACGCCGTCACCGGGGCCATGTGTCCTTGCAGGCGCCTTCCGGCACGGACGACCGGGATCTGGAGCAGACTCTGCCCGAAAAGGAGAATCCGGTGGAAGCTAGTGAACTTCGGCTGGCCAGCCGCCGGGAAATCGAGGAGTTCGGCGCCCAGCTGGCGGAATTCGGCATTTCTTTTTCCGACGTGGCGGACAACTGCCCCAAGCAGGACCGCACCCTGGATGCCTGCCGCCGGGTCCTGGCCTATGCCCGCACGGCGCCGGACCTGCTGGAACGCCTGGTGCAGACTCGCCGCCTGCCGGTGGCAGAACTGACAGCCGGCAGCGGTGTGGACAAAAAGACCATCGAGCGTCACCGCCGGTATCTGGTGGCGATCCTTCTGGCCTTTACCAACGGTTATGAGATCATCCGGGGGCATCTGTGCCAGATGGCGCCCCGCAAATCCCCGGAGAAAGGAGGGGACAAGGTATGAAATATCTGGTTATGGAACTTCATCCTGCCTATGCCGTCCTGCTGGACGAGCAAGGGCGGTTTCTCAAGGCGGCCAACCTTGGGTATTCCGTGGGCCAGCAGGTGGAACAGCCCGTTTTGCTGCGCAGTCCCCGCATTCTGCCGGTAAACTTCGCCGCTATCGGCGGCCTGGCCGGGGCAGCAGCCTGCGCCTGCCTGGTGTTCTTCGGCTATTACCAGCCCAACTATACCGCCTACGGCACCTTGCAGATGGCCATTAACCCCCAGGTGGAAATGACCCTGAGCCGCACCGACCGGGTGCTGGCGCTGGAAGGCCTGAACAGCGATGGCGCCGACCTGATCGAGGGATATGATTTTGCCGACCGAAAGGGCAGCGAAGTGGCCGAAGACCTGGTGGACCGGGCTTTCGACCTGGGATTTCTGGAGGAAGGCGGGGAGGTATCCCTGTCCGTTGAGGGCGGAGATGACACCTGGAAAACAGACACTGAAAACAGCGTGAAAGACACCCTGGAAAGCAAGTATGCCCAGACCATTGTGATCCATCTGGGTGAACCGGACCCGGAACCCGCGCCCACGCAGACGCCGACGCCCACACCGACTCCTACGCCGACCCCGACACCCAGCCCGACGCCTGCACCCACCCCGGTGCCCACCCCAGTCCCGCAGGATGACTGGGATGACGATGACGACTGGGACGACGATTGGGACGACGACGATGATGGGGATGACGATTGGGACGACGATGATGACGACGGCGGGGACGATGACTGATCCCGGCGGCAGGGAAAAGGGGCGCAGAAAAATTTTTTGAAAAAAATTTGGAGCGGACCCCGTTTTCAGGATCGGGACTGCGTAATCTTCAGGTGTAAGCGATAAGGAAACGGACCTGAACAGCAGAAAAAGAAAAAAATCCGGAAGACCCCGGTTTTACGCATCCGGCTCCGTATCCTTCCCACAGAGATACAAAAACAAAACAAGGAGATGACCCAAATGAAAAAGACCACGATGCTTGCCCTGACCTCTCTGGCCCTGACCGCTGTTTTCTCCCTGACTGCCTGCGGAAACACCGCCGCGTCCACCGCACCTGCCGCGTCCACCGTGTCCGCCGGTTCCGCCGCGCCCCAGGCGGCAGCCGCCGGGACCCCGGCCGGTACGGTGCTGCTGAGCGTGAACCCCGAGATCGAGATGGAATATGACGATGCCGGGCAGGTGCTGGCCCTGAACGCCCTGAACGGGGACGGTAGCGCCGTGCTGGAAGGGTATACCGGCTACGAAGGCAAGCCTTGCACCGGCGTGGTGAGCGAGCTGGTCAGCCGCATCAACCAGGACGGATATTTTGAGAAGACCATCGCGGGCCAGGAAAAGAACATCGTCCTGCGCCTGGAACACGGGTCTTCCATCCCTGATGAGGAGTTCATGAACAACCTGGCCGACGCCGCCCGCGCCACCGTGGAAGCGGAACAGATCGGCAGCCGCACCGTGGCGCTGGATGAGGACGATCTGGACGACACCCACCCGGGCAAGGATTACATCAACGCCCAGGCAGCCGAGGACCTGCTGGTCGCGCAGCTGGGCCGGGACGACCTGCAGTTTGTGGAGCGGGAATACGACCTGGACGACGGCGACTATGAAGTGGCGTTCGTGCTGGACGGCGTGGAGTACGAGTATGAGGTGGACGCCGTGACCGGCAAGGTCACCGAGATGGACGTGGACGGCGTGGATCATGATGACCTCTACGACGATGACATCTATGACGATGATCTCTACGACGACGACCACGACGATCTCTACGATGACGACATTTACGACGATTACGACGATCTCTATGATGACGACGTATATGACGACTACGATGATGACCTCTATGACGACGACGATCACGACGATGATTTCGACGATGATGATGACCACGACGACAATGATGACGATGACGACGATGACGACGATTGGGACGACTGATGATCGCCTGACCTTGCATTCTCCCTTACATCCCGTAGCGGCATAAAACAGCAGCCTCACGCTTCCGGTGCGTGAGGCTGCTGTTTTTTGTATGGCGAACCCCGTCCCCGGGGGCAAGAAAAAGCCTCCGCCAAGGCGGGGGGATAAAGGAAGCCGTCAGAAACCGCGCCCCCGGCCCAATATAATGCTGTCATGGCGGGAAAGGTTCCCGCGGGAATATGACCGGGAAGGTGGAGAGCAAGACGAAAAACACTGGAAAAAGATGGGTCAGACGGCTGGGCGCGCTGTGGCTGGCGCTGACGGCGGCCTGCACAGGGGCGGGGATGCCCGCATTGGCGGAAACGTCCATTCCAAACCAGACACAGCAGCAAAGCGCCGCAGTGCCTGTCAGCGGGGAGACCGCCACCGCCGAAACTTCTGTTAAAACAGCAGCTGTGGAGAATGAGACAGGTGCAGGGGAGACCGGCACACAGGCCGCCGGGAACATCCTTACCGACACTGTATCCCCCGTGGGCACCACCATCAACCTGTTTGATTACTGGATCACCACCCGTTTTGCCCCGGACAACGTCAACCCGGCGGATATGGACCAGGACATCAACGCGGGCAAGCTGCTGCAGTTCACCGCCGCCGCCCCCCCGCAACCCCAACGGCGGCGTCAACGATTACACCGGCAGCGACAAGCCCCGCACCGGCATTGTGCAGAACACCCTGCAAAACGGGTATCCCGTGCTGTCCCAGGGGGACCGGTCCCTGGCCTACCTCTTCAACCCCAACCTGGCCAATGCGGGCAAGGCGTCCTTTCCCGGGGTGCGCAACCTGCTGCAGATCGACGACCAGAGCAACTGACTCTTAATCAGTGGGTCCTGGGTTCGAGTCCCCGATGGCGCACCAAGAAGAGCCAACAGAAGAAGTTGTTGGCTCTTTTTACGTTGTTGCCACTGTTTACCAAAGGAAAGATAGGCTGACGTCGGTTACGTCAGCCCTTTTTGTGTCTCGAAAACCACTCGCTAGGCGAGTGGTTCCAAAAAAGACTTATGTCGATCATGGTGAAATAAAAACTCCCTTTGCTATAATAGGAGTGCGGTCTGCCAACTGCACAAACAAGCAAAGGGAGGTCATTCAAAAATGAACGACGTAAACAGTTTATCGCATACAAGCTGGAATTGCAAATACCACATAGTCTTTGCGCCGAAATATCGGCGCAAAGTGTTCTACGGCCAGAAGCGCAGAGAAATCGGAGAGATTTTAAGAACACTGTGCAACTGGAAGAAGGTAAAAATCGTGGAAGCAGAAGTATGCCCGGACCATATCCACATGCTGGTCGAGATACCGCCGAAATATTCGGTTTCGAGCTTCATGGGGTATCTGAAGGGGAAAAGCAGCCTGATGCTGTACGAGAAATTCCCAGAACTGAAATTCAAGTATCGCAATAGGGAGTTCTGGTGCAGGGGATACTATGTGGATACAGCAGGAAAAAACGATAAAAAGATAGCAGAATACATCCGGCGCCAGTTAGAAGAAGACCAGGCAGGCGAACAGCTGACAATGGGAAACTTCTAAACAGCTCGTTTACGGGCGGCAAGTAGCAATCCTTCGCGGCTGGCAGGCCGTACCAACGCGACGTGACGCGTGCGCTAGTATTCCAGGGTTTCACCCGTCTGTGCAAAACCCCCGGCTCCGCCGGGGGATATTTATTCTTTTATCTATTCACAATGTGTAGTTAAAATATTTGTGATACGAATTTCATCGAACTTTGAAATTTTTGCACGATTTAACATGGCGGCTACGATGATGTTGTAAGTAGCAATAACCAATCCTGAGTGATTCACCAACCACACATTTTTTCTCTGGAAGCAACCGGGGTTAACGGCAGAATAAGATGAGTACAGTAATGCAATCATATATTGTCGGAACACAGTTCCTACCATAGCAATGCCTGAAGCCATCAGTTATACCTTTGGGGCATTTATTGAAGATAACTCTGAAATAGCGGAATAAACTCAAGAAATAAAAGAGATCTTTGATGCCTGGATGCCTCTCTGAAAGGGTCAGAGCAATAAGTAGCAAAGCCTTTCATGCAAAACACTAAAAAACTCAAACGAGTAATTTCGCTAGGAAACTACTCGTTTGTATTTATCCATTAGATTATAAATGCGTATCTTACTATTTCCGACAAAAAAGCCCGCTGCATTTTTGCGACGGGCTTTTTATCATATCATTATTTCATTCCTTAGGCTTTGACATCTCCGGACGATGAGGCTGATACATGCCACAAGCTGTCAGCGGCGGCCATTCGTGAGCCTCGGCATTGACTAGCTTTTGAATAACTGCTTTAACTCCCTTGTACAAAACGGAATTTCTGTTCCCTATGGTTTTCATTTAGTTTACTCCTATTTTACTCTTTGAAAGAACTAGCAATAATGCTGTTGTAGCTACTCCCACGAGTATACTCGTGGCCATTAGTGGAACAAAGAAAAAGAGTACTACAATCAGTAACCATAATAAAAACAACCGCATCTTTATGCGTGGTAGAAGTGCTTGAATTTCCTCTTGTGTCAAATGTAACTCTGGATTATTGGCGGGAGCTAAGTAAATAATCAGGCAGGAAGAAAAAAATAAAATACAGAAAAGCAGAAGCGTACTTTCTATACGGGAAACCAAAGAGGTCCCTATAAGTTGTGTTACCGTAGCAGCCAGCAAACACCCCAACGGCGATTTTGCATGAAACCCACCTGTACGAGAACGCAAAAAGCGATAACTTAGAACAAAGGTAATCGAAATATACCAAGGTGCAACCAGACTCCCAATCGGTACCAACCACAGCAATGAAATTACATCCATTACTCGGTGCATGATCATATACTTGCACCAGGGGGTTTGCTTAGCTTCAATTAAACCTTTCCGAAGGAAGTAATCCGTTAGTTTGTTGGAAAATTTCTCCATCGAACCGACCTTTATATTTTTGCTTTCAGGATACCACTTTTCCATAGAAGGCGCTATGATTATTGCGTAATTGCAGGAATATTGTGCGCATGTGCAAATTACAGAGAACGATCTGGCCAATCCAAACTGAAAGCAAACATGCCATTTTCATATGCTATATCATACTCTGCTCCATACTTTTCCAAAATTGTTTTCACATTACGCAGACCGAAGCCGTGGAAAGAAGCATTTGGCTTTGTCGTTGCAATATTCTGATTTACGATTTTCACAGGAGCACTCGGATTTAGCACCGAAATATAAACACTTCCAATCTGGTTGTTTGGTAGGAAATTGCGTACAATACTCACTTGTATCCAACGTTCGTTCTCTGGCAGCTTTTGACACGCTTCAATTGCATTATCCAGCAGGTTTCCCAGCACAATAGTGCAGTCTGTTGGATGAATGTGAATTCCTGACAAATCATTCGTTTCAAATCTCATTTCAATATGACTATTCTGAGCCTTGTACCCTTTTTGGTTCAAAATAGCGTCTATTGTGGCGTTATGAGTATTTACAAGCAAAATTCTTTCTGTATGTGCTTCTTGAAGTTGGGATATATAGTCAGAAGCTTCTGAAATTTGATTAGACTGCAACAGCCCTGACAAGACTGACAGGTGTTCTCGGAAATCATGTGTTAATTTGCGTTGCGCCTCATATGCAGCAGAAAGCGCCACCACACTCTCCTTCTGTTGTCGCTCTCGTTCGCTTATTGCGACCAACATCTCATGCTCCCGTATATTTCGTTTTAGTTCATCAATCAGCAGTAGAACTATTATGTCTGCTGCTGCTACCATGGCAAGACATAACACTGCAAATAAACTTTTGAGTTCATGGCCTGTAATCACCCTATACAATAGAAGCAAAATCAAAATGGAAGCAATTGGGAAAATAGTTGTGATGAGTGTCCAATTGCGTTTTTGATTGTGATTGTTTTTTTGCATATACAATCGTCCTGCGAGTTTGGAAAACAGCAGCATACAGCCTGTTCCAATGAGAGCAGTGATTGTATACAGTACTTTGTTGTACACAAATTCTTGACGTTGCAGCGAAAAGATGCTCATAACAGAAAATTCTATCATATATGCGAGGGCACTGAAAATTGCGTACATTGCTATAGAAATAAACACCCGAAAGAAAAATCGGCCTTGATATAAAACAAAATTTAGGACTAAAAGAAGAACCGGCACAAGAAGGGCTTTAAATGGACTGAGTACATTTCCTTCCAGGTTTAAAACAACGCATTCTACCACCAGCCATGCAAAAGCGATGGCATAAAAAACAGCGCCTTTGTATTTTCGGATAAAACATGCGTCGAAAAACCAGATGAAAGCCAAAAGCTGCAGGCCATTCATCAGAACACTGATCACATATTCCATCGCTTCAGCCCTTTCCAGCGCAAATATTCTCGTTTTAATTCCTGATAGCTTCTGGCGCTGATTGGAAGCTGCGTTCCATCGACCAGCCAAACGCCCGTACTTTTTATTTGTTGAATATAGCTCATATTCACAAGATAACTCTGGTGTATTCTTAGAAATCCCCGTGGTGCCAAGAGATCTTCCAATTTTCCCATTGTTATACTGACCATTATGTAAGGACGTGGTTCATAGATTAAATGAATTTTTAAACGACGACCGTTCGTCTCGGCAAAGACCATATGTGTTGGTAAAATATCCACTTCAACATTGTCACTGGAAAAGCGTACATGGTCACGGTCTCTGCGATACGCTGTCATTACCGCTTCTAGACATGAAGGAAGTTTTTCCTCTAACTGGTCCTTCAACAAATATCGGAGTGCGCGAACCTCATATCCTTCCAAGCTGTATTGTACATAATTGGTAACAAAGATAAGAATCAAATCGGCATGCTGCTTGCGCATTTTTTGGGCTAAAGTGATACCATTCACTATGCCCATATCAATATCAAGAAAAGCTACATCGTATCGTAATGCATCAATTTCCGCCATTTTTTCTGTTTCCGAAATACATTCGATAGAAACCCTCCAACTATACCTCTTAAAATAGTCAAGAATACGGTTACGTAAATTCTCCGCAAAATCCATATTGTCATCACATATTAAGAGTCGCATATGTTGCCCCTCCCTAAAGGTACGGCTTTCTTTGTGCGCGATTGGTAAAATTCTTTGTTTCAACATAATTCAAAAAGTCCCCTTTGTCA
This sequence comes from uncultured Subdoligranulum sp., assembly GCF_963931595.1. Classification (GTDB taxonomy): domain Bacteria; phylum Bacillota; class Clostridia; order Oscillospirales; family Ruminococcaceae; genus Gemmiger. The sequence goes on along the minus strand of NZ_OZ007030.1, from coordinate 2,392,700 downwards.
AATAAAGATTCGTGAAGAAGCAAAAATATGGATTATTCAATAAGTTTATTCCAATTTTTTGCACCAGTCAAACTTTACAATATGAATGTGATATAGGGGGGATATAAATGTTTGACTTCGGGCAACGTCTTTTGCGGCTCCGCAAGGAACATGGCCTATCACAAAAAGAGTTGGCCCAAAGAATTCAAGTCTCTAAATCAACTTTGGCTAATTATGAAAATGATATGGGATTTCCCTCTTTACCTGTTGCGGAAGATATGGCGGATGCCTTTAATGTGTCCCTGGACTACTTGGCTTGTGGCGAAAAGGCAAAAATTATCACTGCAAGGAATTTAAAAGATGACCAAATCCAACTCATAACAGAATTGGTGCAAGAAATGGCAAGTCCGGATGCGAATGGATTCAGACTTTCTGCTCGACAACAGGATTTACTTGCTCGTCTTATAGAACAGTTTTTGCGGTAAAAGCAATTTTTATAGAATTCGAAAACAGTCAAAGTGTTGTAGAAATTCATTTAGAGATGTCCCACTCTGATTTAGCAGTCAGGGTGGGGCATTTTTGCAGTTATACATATTTTCCCATCACTTGTGCAAATATGCTGGACAGTCGTAATACTACAGTTTATATTATAAATACAAATTAAATCAGTCCTACATGAGAGAAACTATAATTTCTTCGCATGGTTTGTTGGCTGCTTTAAGGGAAAAGGTTACAGCCTCCAATCAAAAGTTCGCAATGCGTCGGTGCACAGGCGCTTATTATTCGTTTCCCAATTTGCAAAACCACAAAATGAAAGGGTGAATAACATGAAACGCTTGATTTCCATTCTCTTTGTCTGCGTCATGATGTTTGGGCTCGCCACCAGTGCATTTGCGGCCGAAGCGGATGGTTCCGCTGAAAGTGAGGCAGCATCGGTTGAGGTGGTTGATTCTGTTCCCATGAGCAGCGATCAGACCGCGCAGACTCGTGGCATTGCGACGGTCAAAACCGGAACCATTGAGGCCGGCAGTTCGAAAGTGGTCTATTCACGGAACCCGCTGTTCACAGAAACCTGGGTGATTGGTCGGCAAGGCGGCACTACAGGTAAGATTGACGTTGAGGTAAGAAACGAGTTGGGAATCGTGCTCGGCTCGAAAGCCTTCCAATCCGATGGAGATGGGTTGTTGACAGTTACCATCCCTTGGGATGCCGGCGAATGTACCATTCGGGTGTATAACCATACTGGTACAGCTGGCAGTTGGACCCTCTCTGTTTCTGGCGTCTGATACGCCAAAATTCCCGATGCGCATGTGAGGAATTGGTGTTTTGAGCACTTCCGCAAGAGTTCGTATTAATCGTCTATGACAATCGCTATACGGTGCCGGTATTTTTACCGACACCGTATTTGGCTTGGTTGGATCGCAAGCAAAAGCCCCTAAAAGAGTAGGAAGCCTCTGTTTCAGGCTTTGAGATAATCTTTAAGAACCTAAAAGAAAAGCTCGATTGTGAACAATATGGTGAGTGGTGCAGGAACAAATAGTTTACGCCTTTCTGTGGGTTGCATGTCTGTCTGTCAATCTTTAGGAACTTTCTTGCATCTCTGGCTCAATCGGGGTTCATGTCATAAAAAGCACTTTGTGAAAAAATAATAGTAAGGAGATTCTAATCATGAGTGTTGCCCAAATCCTTAAGATTGACCAGATTGCAAAGGTATATGGAGATGGCGAAAGCAGAGTGGTCGCAGTTAACCAAGTGAGTTTTTCGGTTAACAAAGGCGAATTTGTGGTAATTATTGGGCCGTCTGGTTGTGGAAAATCAACGCTGCTCCATATGATAGGTGGAGTTGAACGCCCCACATCTGGAAACACTTTTGTGGGCAATGTTAATATTTCCCGATTATCCATAGATCGCTGTGCGGCCTTTCGCCGTAAAAATATCGGTATTGTATATCAAAGCTATAACTTAATTCCCGTTCTTACTGTGAAAGAAAACATCTTGCTGCCTCTGCAGCTGGACCGAAAGAAAGTTGACACAGCATATTTTAATGCACTGATTCATCGTTTGGGCCTCGAAAACAAACTCGAATCTCTCCCACGACAACTATCTGGCGGTCAACAACAGCGTGTAGCAATTGCACGTGCACTGATTAGCAAGCCCGCGATTCTCTTGGCTGATGAACCAACCGGAAATCTTGATACTGCTCGCAGTAAAGAAATAATCTCGTACATAAAGAAAATGAACGCAGAGGAAGGCCAAACCGTAGTTCTTGTTACACATGATCCGAGAATAGCAGCACAGGGAAGCCGAATCATCCAAATGCAAGATGGCAGCATTATCCGAGATGAGGTGAGGACGCAGTGACATCGCTAAAAAAAATGGCCCTACCGAGGTTTCAAAATGGAAAAAGCCGCTTCTTTTTTACCATAATTGGAGTGGCTTTATCAACGGCTATGCTGTTGGCTGTTTTCTTAGGCAGTGATGCTGCCATGGATGTTATGCGTAGATACACCATCTGCCAACAGGGTGAGTGGTACTGGTCTATGTTACAGTTGCCCGGTTCTCAAGCGAAATTTCTGTTAGATTCGGCAAGTGATGATGAAATTGTCAGTGTCTATGGTGGTAAATATCAAGCCACTGACAATAACGGAATTTCGATGACCCTGTATGGTGTCGATGATTCTTTTTTAGAGATGATGCAGGCAAACTTAATTGAAGGGAGTTGGCCTACGAATCCTGAGGAGATTGCAGTCAAGCAGGGAAGCTCTGATTGGAATATAGGAGATACTGTACAGATAAGCGATTCGCACGGGGAACTTCGGGAGATTACTGTTGTTGGCTTCTACGGAAATTCCGCTTTGGATTTTCAATTTCCTTCAGTAGATGGATCGGTTACTGCATTTTATAGTATTGACTGGGCAAATACACACGGCGAAGATGTCTATCGCTTTTTCTCTATGCCCAAAACATATACTAGTACGTATTCAAACAGTATAGCACAAATTAGCAAAACCGTCCTTGAATCAGCCCCCCAGGCGTATGTGTTATATAATAATGCTTTAATTACATTTTCAGGATATCCCAGCCCCGCAGGTCAAAATATTATCCCGCTTGTTGTTCTCTTTTTACGAATTATTCTCGTAATGATCATCGCTGTTGCATCGATATTGTTGATATCGAACTCCTTTTCCATCAGTATGGCACAAAAGAAAAAAGAATTGGCATTACTGGTTAGCATCGGGGCAACCATGCGTCAAGTTGGAAACTGCTTACTGTTTGAAGCCTTGTCAATCGGCTTGGTCGGAATTCCTTTGGGAGTGATTTTAGGATATGGAAGCCTATTTGTGGCCTTCCGTTTACTGAGTCCATTGACCGCAAATGCTGGTGCAATGCTGGGAGGAGACCTATCCTTTCACTTAAATTTTAACATCGCATGGATTTTTATCACAGTAACTCTTAGTTCAATTGTGCTCTTTACTTCTGCAAAACGACCTATGAAGTTGTTTAAGAAAGAGTCTGTCATTAACAATCTGTTTGGTAACAGTGAAGTAATGGTTGGACGCCGCATTACACATCAAGGGCGAATCGTAAGCCGGTTTTTGGGTGCAGAAGCGGGCTTGGCTGTTAAGGAGGCAAAACGGAACTGGAGAGGCTATAAAAGTGCTGTAAGATCGTTGGCAGTATGTATAGTTATCTTTATAGGTTCGGCGGGATTAAGTATATACTTACCCAATGCGTATTTCTCGCAAAGAGATATTCCCACCGGCCCCATTACTGTTAGTTATGCATCCACAAAGGAAAATGTGACACAGACGAGTGAATTTCAAAAACTTACAGCTCCCCAAACTCCTGTAAAGGCTATATCCATTACGGAAACCGAATCCTTCGACATTCAAAACATTCCGGCTTCCGCCTATACCGAACAAAATCTTTATTATATGGATATGCTTAATGCTGTGAAAGATGGGGATCAGTACAGCACCATGATTCAGTTCACCGTTATTCCAGATGAAGAATTTGAAAAATTAGCGAATTCTAGTTCTGCTCCCGAGGAACAGATTGGATGCATTTTACAAAACCGATTCTTTTATTCAAATGAGGATATAATACAAACCAAATTACATGCAGGGGACAGCTTAAATACAAGTCTGGCTGGCCTGCCTGTATCGTTGTACATTGTTGATGTGGATGACAAACGGTTTGTGGAAGATCGGATAGGTGATCTGTCCTCGCTATCAGTACTAATCAAACGAACTGATGCAGAACACATGTTTGAGCAGTATTACCAGCAAACTGGTGAAGTCTTTGCACGTTCTGTAACGATTTCCTATCAAACTGATTCACTAGCGGAGCTACAAAGCGAATTGCTTCCTTATAGTTACAATGATTTATTTACTGCTGGCACTTCAGATTATTTAATTGTATCAGACAACAGTGTAGAGCTGATGCTGATTGGCATTGTGCGTATGCTGCTATATCTCATTTGCTATGGTTTTTCCGCTATGTTGGCTCTAATTAGTATATGTCAAATGATAACAACCATTTCCACAGAACTGACTTTACAGCAGAAGGATTTTGCCCTTCTTCAATCCGTTGGGGTCGGTGAGCAAAGCTTGAAAAAAATGATTTATTTCCAAGCCTTTGTATATGTTGCAAACGCAATTAAATGGGCAATTCCATTGGGCCTTGTATTATTGTTCGGAGAATATTATTTCTTGAGAAACATCGCTGCTTTTCTTTTCTCTGTTCCTTGGTGGGCTTTCGCCACAGTAATTATTGTAGCAGCCATTGTAATTGGACTAGTCGCAATCCCGCCTATTCGTTCTTTGAAAAAGCAATCTATCATTGAAAACATTCGCGTCAATGAGTAATAACATATTTAACATTTCAAGAATAGCAATATAGAGCGATTTAGTTTATCTTCAGGGAATCCGTTTGTGGTCTTTCTTATGCAGTGGCTTTCGAGGTATAAGTGTATTTGAATAAGCCATGATGAAAGCGGCGGGCCACCCCTGTTTAGGGGGGGGCCGCCGCTTTCATTGAAATCACGATGGTTATACTCGGTCTACGAAGTCGACATTGCTGTATGCATCAGCTGTCTCCAGAAGAGTGTTACCGAGGTACACTTCTGCATGGGTGTGAGCCTGATATGCCCCCGGGGACAACGAACGTCTGGCACTGGTTTGTGCTGTAACCATTCCAGAGGCAGTCCATGTGCAGCCAGACACCACTGTGCTCGTGTTTCCTTGTATCGCATCCTCCGATGTAGTAATTCACCTGCTTTATAAGTAAACCCAGTTGCTCCTACTCCTAGACTAAAAGGGGCAACCAGTATGGCTGCATACTTTGGGAATGTTTTTAGAAAAGCGTTAAAGGCACCGATTAGTATTATCTTGTTTTCGCCTTCTTTCTTGGAAGTGGTTACCTCTGAAAATTGCGGCAGTTAGTATTTGGAAGCTTTGTCAATATCAGAGATATGTTTGGAAGGTTTGTGCCAAAATGTGGAACAAATCATAATGACGATACAATGAAGGATTTTATGACTTGCGCTATTCGTACCTATCAATAGCTAAAATAACAGAGGACAAGTGCGCCCATTTTTAGCCGCTCGGTTTCTGGCAATGCCGGAACTGAGCGGCTTTTTGCTTTCCCCCCCTCTCCACACCTCTCCCCCTAGTATAAATTTACCGGCTGGGAAGAAAAGTTATCTACCAGCCGTTTACATAGATCCGCAAATTTCAACGAAAAACGAAAGTGAGGCAAAACCCATGAACATTGGCATTGATCACGGCTATTATGCCATCAAGACGCGGCATTGTTCTTTCCCAGCCGGTCTTACAGCCTACGGCAGCCACGAACCTTACACCCGCCAGGGACTCCTTGAGTTCGACGGGTGTTTTTTTGTTTGCGGAACCGGACGGCAGCCGATCCAGCGCGACAAAACCATCAACGACAACTACTACCTGCTGACGATGGCTGCATTGGCGCAGGAAATCCGCAGCCGAGGCGCACCCACCGAGTGTTCGGTTCGAATTGCGGCGGGCCTTCCGCTGACCAGCTATGGCCGGGATAAGCCGAAGTTTCGCAGCTATCTGCTTCGTCCTTCCCAGCCGGTTCAGTTCCGTTACGAGGGCGTGGAATACAGCATCACCATCGCGGATGTGCAGTTGTTTCCCCAGGGGTTTGCGGCCCTGATGGCCGAACCGGACCTGCTGACCGACGAACCGTCGCTGCTGCTCATGGACATCGGCGGCTGGACGGTGGATCTGATGCGAATCGACAACGCCCTGCCGGTAGCGGAAACGGCGCACAGCCTGGAACTGGGAATGATCCGCTGCATCGATGAGATCCGGGAGAGGGTCCGTCAGGAAACCGGTCTTTCGCTCACCGATGCTCAGATCGAGCAGATCCTGGCAGGCCAGCCCTGCAGCCTGCCGGACGAGGTACGCAGCATCGTGAACAAACAGGGCCGGCTGTATACCGAGCGTTTGTTCTCCGCAGTCATGGAAGCGGGCTTCGACCTTCACGCCATGCCTCTGGTCATGCTGGGCGGTGGAGCCTGTATCGTAAACCGCCACGTCAGCCCCAAAGACGGCCTGTGCCGCGTGATTCCGCTGCTGGATGACCGGGTGAACGCCATCGGTTTTGAGCGCGCCTTGGGCCGCGTTCAGGGCACGGTGAGCGAGGGATGAAACGGCCACAATTTGTATTCAGACCCACACTGAGCAATCCAGACCACCGGAAAGCGTGGGAGAGACTACAAGAAATACCAAAAGGCCAGCGTAAGGACTTCTTGGTGAGAGCAATTCTAGCCGAGATGGAAACAGAGCAGCTCAAAAAAGAAATTCGTCAGGTGCTGCGAGAAGAATTGACTTCCAGAGAAGGCAAAACAGGCAATTACATACCGACTGCGGAGAAAGAGGTACCCAAACAAACGCTGGATTTTTTGGCATCGCTCTGCGACTGACAGATCAATCCCCATTGTTGCTTATGATGTATTTCTGACACCGTATTCGATGTATTATCGTTGGTTTCTGTGAATAGCTTTCTGCTTGTGTTTGCAGTATGCTTTGCTTAGCCCAAGAGGAAAAGCACAAGAAAGGAGCCATAGCATGAGCAAATTAACGGTAACACTTCCGGATGATCTGCACGCACAGATCCGGCAGGAACTGGAAGAACAGGGAATCACCACCGGCCAGTTCATCGAGATGGTGGTCACGAAATACTTCACGAAAGACAAGAAAGGAGAAAACAACATGGCAACCAGAACCATCGCATTCCAGGTATCCGAGGAACTCTACCAGCGTATCAAAGACTACCTCAAGCACTACGAGGAAACCTACGGACGGAAGCTGAGCCAGAAAGACTTCATGGTCCAGCTCATTGAGGCCGAGCTTGACGCCGTCGACGAGGAAGCCGAGGCCGCAGCCGCGCAGAAGCAGGACCCCAGCGCGGAGATGAACGATACCGTGGGAGAAGATCCCGCGGAAGATCCGGCAGAGTCGGACGATGAAGATGAACCGGACGTCGATCAGGAGAACAACGACCCCGATGAGGACAGTGATACGGACGAGGAGACCAACACCGAGGAAGCCCCCGATGAAGCCACGGATGGCGAATCGGAGTACGGCGAAAGCGGTGATGCCTACACAGAAGAATAACCATAACAGCCAGCCCCGCAGGTCAACAGCCTGCGGGGCATTTTTGTGTCTCGAAAACCACTCGCTAGGCGAGTGGTTCCAAAAAAGACTTATGTCGATCATGGTGAAATAAAAACTCCCTTTGCTATAATAGGAGTGCGGTCTGCCAACTGCACAAACAAGCAAAGGGAGGTCATTCAAAAATGAACGACGTAAACAGTTTATCGCATACAAGCTGGAATTGCAAATACCACATAGTCTTTGCGCCGAAATATCGGCGCAAAGTGTTCTACGGCCAGAAGCGCAGAGAAATCGGAGAGATTTTAAGAACACTGTGCAACTGGAAGAAGGTAAAAATCGTGGAAGCAGAAGTATGCCCGGACCATATCCACATGCTGGTCGAGATACCGCCGAAATATTCGGTTTCGAGCTTCATGGGGTATCTGAAGGGGAAAAGCAGCCTGATGCTGTACGAGAAATTCCCAGAACTGAAATTCAAGTATCGCAATAGGGAGTTCTGGTGCAGGGGATACTATGTGGATACAGCAGGAAAAAACGATAAAAAGATAGCAGAATACATCCGGCGCCAGTTAGAAGAAGACCAGGCAGGCGAACAGCTGACAATGGGAAACTTCTAAACAGCTCGTTTACGGGCGGCAAGTAGCAATCCTTCGCGGCTGGCAGGCCGTACCAACGCGACGTGACGCGTGCGCTAGTATTCCAGGGTTTCACCCGTCTGTGCAAAACCCCCGGCTCCGCCGGGGGATATTTATTATTATCGGGAACTGTATATGCTGGGGGTCTTCCCCCGTAAACCTTGGCATCCATCCCCGGCCGTGCGGGAGGAAATCCGTCAGCTCGACAAACGAATTGAGCAGTACGAATTTCTAATGCGCCGGGATATCCAAACGCTGGCGCAGCTGCGAGATCTCCGTGCCCAAACAGAAGCGGAGGTGCGGCAGCTGAACGCAGAGCGCAATCACCTGTACAAGACCAAACCGGGAAGTGAGCAAATCCCGCTGATTACCCAACGTCTGCGGGAACTGCGCAAGACCATCAAATTGTGCAAAAAAATCGAAGAACATTCGCTGAAAATGGCACAGCGCCAGGAAGAAGAAAAGCGCCGTGCCGAACAGGAAAGGAGTTATGCCCATGAACGCGAATCAATGGAATTACCGGGTCCAGTACGCCCGTGATCACTACCCGCCCGGCACCCGTGTGCGGTTGCTGAATATGCCCGACGATCCCCAGCCCATTCCGCCCGGTACGACAGGCACCGTGATGGGCGTGGATGATGCGGGGCAACTGCTTATGAAGTGGGACAACGGCCGGTCACTGAGCCTTCTGCCCGGAACGGATTCCTTTGAGGTGATCAGCCGTCCGAAGGCCAAAGAAACGCATCAGCGCAAAGGAGAAGCCAGATGAACTACGGCGCAGAACCGGCGGATCAGGTCGTTCGCTACTCGCTGGAGGGCACCGAGGTTGCCCTGCGTCTTTCGGGATCGGCGGCGATCACCTTTGCCAAGTTTGTGGCCGCGGTGCTTCAGGATCAGAAAAAGACCCACGGCAAAACACGTCTGGTTCGCCTGCTGCGGGAAGGCAAGCCGTTAAAATTCTTCTCGGTGGAGAAAGATCGGATGCGGGAGTTCGCCCATGAAGCGAAGATGCACGGCCTGCTGTTTGTCCCCATGCGGGACAAGACCGATCCCGACCATATCGAGATCGCAATCCTGGCCGATGATGCCTCCAAGGTGAATCGGATCTTTGACCGCCTGCAGCTGGATGTAGTGGACACCGGTATGGCAGAAGCGGTGGACGAGGTGGCGCAGGACATGGAGGCTGTGCCCACTGAAGCACCGGACACTCCGCAAAAAGAGACTCAGAAGGAGGAAGCGCCGCCGGTTTTTCCTTTCCCGGCCCGTCGCCAGACGGAGCCGGAACCCGTCTCTCCGTCCATGCATTCCTCGAACAGCAACGAGAAATCGCCGCCTATGTGGCCCGGATTCCACGCCGACCAGGTGCGGGCCCAGGGTAGGCGTCCCAGTGTCCGACTGGAATTGGGCGAGATCCGTGCCATTCTGGCCGCCCGCAAGGAGCATTCCCCCATGCCCAGGTCGCCCATCCGAATCCACCGGGATGGTCCGGTCCGCGGGTAAAAGTTTTCCGTTTGTTTTCATTTGCGGGATAGCTATTCAAGGATAGCTGTGGTATGGTTTCCGTAATAGAAACCACCAGAAAGAAAAGGAGGCATCCCCTTATGAGTGAACGTGTCATGAAGATGGACCGGAACGATAAAAGTATTCTCATCCGCGCGCTCCATGCGCAGTATCGGGAGAAAAAAGCCAGCGGCAAACCCTATGCCGAAATTGGCCAGCTGATCCTGCGCATCGATGCCACAGACCCCGGACGTCTGCGCCTGGGGGATGCCGAATACCTGCTGGCAAGGAATGCCCTCAATGACCTGCGCAACCAGCGCATTGCCAACGGGGGTTACACCGACGCCGCCGACGCGGCCCTTGCCAATCTGCTGCGCGCCAAAGTACCGTTCCATCTCTTCGGCCATACGCGCTGAATTACCATCTGTATCCTGCCAGGGAGTTTTCTCTGGCATTTTTCTTTTGGGAGGTGTTGGAACCCAACAATCTGAAACCTGTCTATACCATCGCGTCGCTGTCGGGTGGAAAAGATTCGACGGCGATGCTTCTTCGACTTCTGGAGGAAGCCCGACCCATCGATGAGATCCTGTTCTGTGACACAGGCTGGGAATTCCCGCAGATGTATGATCACCTGACCAGGCTGGAACGCTACATCGGTCGACCCATTACCCGTCTGAAAGCCCCGCTGACAGCAGAGCAATACTTCTACGAGTATACTGCCAAATCTACCGCCCGTCTGGTCACGGACCGGGGCCTCAGCTGGCCTTCCCATTCCTGCCGCTGGTGTACCGGGCGTCTGAAAACTCATGTCATCAACAAGCACCTGCGGGATCTGCGCAGGCAGTATCATCTGGTACAGTATGTGGGCATTGCGGCGGACGAAGCACATCGCTGCAAGGATCTGCACTACCCGTTGGTGGAATGGGGGATGACCGAAGCAGACTGCCTCAACTATTGCTATGCCCGCGGCTTCGACTGGGGCGGGTTGTACGATATCTTTCGCAGAGTTTCTTGCTGGTGCTGCCCTCTGCAGCCGCTGTCGGAACTGCGGAAGCTTCGTAAACACTGCCCGGATCTCTGGCAGCGGCTTCTGGAAATGGATGCCCATACCTGGCAGCCTTTCCGCGCCGACTACACTGCCCGACAACTGGAGGCACGTTTTGCTTTGGAAGAAGAAAGAACTGCACAGGGCCTGCCCATCACCGGACGGGCCTTTTTTACTGCCCTGCGGCAGAGATTCGAAAAGGAGGGATGTTCTTGAATACCGATGATTTCTGGAGCCTGATTGAACGGGCCCAACAGGTGGCCGACCCGCAGAATGAAGCCTCCATGATGGAGGCCCTGTTTTGGGAACTGACCAAGCTGCCTGACCGGGAATTCTTTGCCTGGTACCGGCTGCAGGAAGCCTTTATGCAGCTGGCCGACACGCCCAAGCTGTGTGCGGCGGCCTCTATCATCAACTATGGCACTTCCGATGACCGCTTTATGGATTTTCGCGCCTGGCTGGTCATGCAGGGGCGGGCCGTGTATTTGTCTGCCTTGGCCGCCCCTGACCGTCTGGCCAGGATGCGGGTGCCCTTCGGCGAAGCTGAGTGGGAGCTGTGCGGGTATATCGCCATGTATGCTTATACCGGCAGAAAGTATCTCGCGTTGTTCCGACCGGACGCCCCCGACGGGCAGGCGCTGCGCCGCCGCTATCCGGATTGCAAGGATCTGCCGCAGCAGGTGGAGCGAATCTGCATGAACCGTGCGCTGATCCGAAGATACGATGTGGGTGGGTTTGACCAGGATCTGGAACACCAGATGCTGCAGACCGAGATCGAGTACCGGCTGCATCGAAGCAATATCCCCAGGGATTTCTTTTCGGTTCAGCACAAAGACGAACCTAAAGAGGATCTGGCTGAAGAACTGGCCAAGACGCTCACCATCGATACCGCAGAAGTGGACCCGGCTTTACCGCACGCCCTTCCTGCCCTGTGGAAGAAGCGGACAGACTGGGAAGCCAATCGGCTGCAGCAACGAAGCGGTACAGCGCGCGGCGAACAGGCAGAGCGCTGATAAAGAGAGGGATTCGATTATGATTGACAACGCTTCAAGGCAGAAATTCTTCGTGGCTGTATCCGATTGTTTGGAGAAACGAGGCTTCTCCACGCACATTACAGAGGAAGGAAAACTGGCAGTCAGGAACGAGAAAATTCCCGGAACCGTAAAGTTACTTTGTGTTGTGGAGGGCAATGGAGTTATGTATTGCAGCTCCAGCGATTTGAAAAATGTATTCAAGAAGAAATTGCTGGAGGAAGTGATGGAATGTATCGAGGAGGCGGTACCCCAGGAGAAAAGCCGCAGCTCATCCCGAAAACACTCCAGCGAGGAAAGAACACGTGACTAACAAAATCGATGGCAACGCAACGAACATATTTGCCGATTCTGCGCTCTGTGCAGCGTTTTTGATCAAAAGCAGTATCATCTGCTTAAACAGGGTGGTTTGCTGATTGCAGAAAACGCCAACTCCATGGTGGATTTGGCTGCTGCCTCTTCCGCTGATCTGGTGGGCTGCGATTGCCCTGGCCATGCGCTGGCAACCCGGTATGAACCTGTCCGGTCTGCTGAGCGCCTGCAACGAGATGCTGGCGCAGCCGCTTCCCCTTGCGTGGAGCAGCCAGACCCCGCGCTTCCTGCTGATTTTCACCGGCCTGTATGCTGTGATTGCCTTGGTTGCATCTAGTGAACACCGCAACACCCGCCCGGGGGAGGAACACGGTTCTGCCCGCTGGGGCAACGCCAAAGAGCTCAACCGTCGCTACCGGGATACCCAAGGACCCAACCTGCTGATGACGCGCAACTTCCGCATCGGGGTGGATGGCTATAAACACAAACACAACACGAATGTGCTTATCGTGGGCGGCGCAGGTGCTGGCAAGACCCGTACCTATGCAGTGCCTAATGTGTTGGAGTCCGGGCGGCTGACGATGAAGGGAGCTTTGTGTACCGGCTGCTCCATGGTGATCACCGATCCCAAGGGAGAGATCCTGCGCAAGACCGGTGGCTTTCTCAAGCAGATTGGGTATGAAGTCCGGGTGTTCGATCTGCTCAACCCTGATGCGTCCTTCTGCTATAACCCCTTTCGGTATGTGCGGGATGACAAGGATGTGCTGCAACTGATCTCCAACCTCATTCAGAACACCACGCCGCCCCATGCACAGAGCTCCGACCCTTTTTGGGAAAAATCCGAGACTGCGCTGCTCCAGGCCCTCATGCTGTATCTGCTGCATGAGGCTCCGCCGGAGGAACAAAACTTCGGCATGGTCATGGAGCTGCTGGGCAGCGCCCAGGTCAAGGAGGAGGACGAGAGCTACGAGTCGCCCCTGGATATCCTCTTCGAACGTCTGGCCATGCGTGACCCGGAAAGCATTGCCGTCAAGCAGTACGGCATCTACAAACAGGCCGCCGGCAAAACCGCCAAGTCCATCCTGGTGAGCGTCGGCGTCCGGCTGGCTGCCTTCAACTTACCACAGATCGCCCGACTGACCATGACCGATGAACTGCATCTGGACGAGCTGGGAGAAAAACGGGTGGCACTGTTCTGCTGCATCCCGGATGCGGACCGTTCCCTGAACTATCTGGTTGGCATGGTCTACACCCAGCTGATCCAGACGCTTTTCTACCAGGCAGACCGTGTCCATCGGGGACGGCTTCCTGTGCCGGTCCACTGCCTGATGGACGAGTTCGCCAACAGTGCGACACGTTCCTAACTGAAAAGGTTAGGCGTGAAGCTGAGAAAAAAATAAGAAAATTGAAAGGAGTTTCGAGAACAAATCAGTTTCATAGAACTGATATTCCGACAGGTGGAATGATGGGGTAACGCCCTGAAACGCCTGCCCTAAGACTGCGCCGGGCATGGTGCAAGCGCAAAGACGCACTGTGTCCGAGAGCGCGCGGAAGTCGGCGGAAGTCTGCCCTAACAGGTCAAGCCGAGGAAAGCGCCCCAGCGGTGGGGTGTGCAGATGATACGCCGGGGGGCTATAAAATGCCCATGGTGAGGATGTGCGGTGGAACGCACTGACGAAGCCCTGAATGTACGGGTCAAGACGAATGAGCCGCAGAAATGCGGTTGCCGCCTATGGCGGTGTGCGTGGGGACGAGTAAGAGTTGTTAGTATGAAACTCCCTGCGGCGTTACAGGCGCCGCCCAAGCGCACTGGCTTAAAGGGGCCACCTAAAGGTATATGCACAGATAGGAATATTGGAACGTGGAAAGGTTGGAGCGTGGAGTGCATTGCGGCGCTGTGAAGTGCTGGCACGGAAAGCAGACTGTATAACGTGCCTTTATCCAACTGAGAGCGGTGCCACGACCGTTGAAGCTGCTGTAATGGTGGTGGAGGAACAGGCACCAGTCGGCTTTGAAAGCAAGAATAAAAGAACAGTATTCATAGGTTCGAGTATGACTAAGAAAGGCACACCCCAAAGGAGGTATGCCGACTATGACAGTGAAGAAATTGCAAAAGAAAGCGAAACTGCGCAACGCTGAATACTTCGGCTTGCAGGAGGTATTGGACAGGCTCTATGCCCAAAGTGCGGAAAACAAACGCTATACCGTGCTGATGGAGCTGGTGGCCGCTGATGAAAATATCTTACTTGCTTACCGAAATATCAGCAAAAACAAGGGTAGCAAAACGGCGGGAACGGACGGAAAAACTGTCCGCTACCTGTCAAAGTTCACAAACACAGCACTCATTCACTATATAAAAAGGCGGTTGGAGCAGTACCAGCCCCAGCCGGTGCGCCGGGTGGAAATCCCCAAAGGAGACACAGGGAAAACTCGCCCTCTGGGAATCCCTACGATTGCCGACAGGCTGATCCAGCAATGCTTCCTGCAAATTCTGGAGCCGATATGCGAAGCGAAATTCCATGAGCGGAGCAACGGTTTCCGTCCCAACAGGAGCGCAGAACACGCGCTGGCACAGTGTTATGCGATGATACAAAAGCGCGGTCTGCATTATGTGGTTGATATTGATATAAAAGGGTTCTTCGATAATGTCAGCCACGGAAAACTGCTCAAGCAGATGTGGAATATGGGGATACAGGACAAGCGTGTGCTGAGTATCATATCCGCCATGCTGAAAGCAGAAGTTGCAGGAATCGGTTTTCCGCAAAAGGGGACGCCGCAGGGCGGTATCATTTCCCCACTGTTGTCCAATATCGTCTTGAACGAATTGGATTGGTGGATTGCCAGCCAGTGGGAGAATATGCCGACACGCAAAAACCGTGAATATGCGCGGTCTGACAATGGGGTTATTGACAAAAGCCAGAAGTATGAAATGCTCCGAAAAAGCTCTGCCCTAAAAGAGTGCTACATCGTCCGGTATGCCGATGACTTCAAAATCTTCTGCCGCAAGCGAAGCGACGCAGTAAAACTCTTTGCCGCTACAAGAGATTGGCTAAAGGAACGGCTGGGGCTGGACATCAGCCCCGAAAAGTCCAGAATTGTCAATTTGAAAAGGCAATACTCCGATTTTCTCGGCTTCAAGCTAAGAGCTGTGAGAAAAGGCGTCAAGAGCAACGGCACAGCAAAGTACGCGGTAGAATCGCACATGAGCGATAAGGCAGTCAAGAAAGTGAAGCGGCAAACGCGGGAAATGGTGAAAAGAATCCAATCCCCGGCAAATGTGAATGAGGAATACAAAGCCATTGGAGCCTATAACGCCTATGTTTCAGGTGTTCACAACTACTATCGTTATGCTACCCACATCAGCAAAGACATTCGTAAAATTGCCTTCGGCATCACTCGAACCATGCAGAACAGATTGAGAGAGCGCTTGCAAAAGCAAGGAAACCCTCTGCCCGCCTACATTGCGGAGCGGTATGGAAGAAGCAAGCAAATTCGCTATGTGAGTGGTCAGGCTGTTATCCCCATTGGATATATCCAAGCCAAAGCACCGCTCTACAAACGGCGGGAAGTGAACCAGTACACGGAACAAGGCCGCAGAAGTATTCACAAAAATCTGGAATCCGTAAATATGAGCATTTTACACTACCTCATGCGGAACCCGGTACAGTTTGCAAGTGTGGAACTGAACAACAACAGACTGGCACTGTATTGCGCTCAACATGGGTGCTGCGCCGTTACCAAACAGCCGCTTGAAATCGGGGACATTCATTGTCACCACAAGCTCCCGCGAGAGAAAGGCGGTAACGACCAATACGGGAATCTGGTGCTGGTTACAGAGACCGTCCATATTTTGATTCATGCCACTGATAGCGAGGTAATTGCACGCCTTGTTCAAACATTGCGGTTAAACGTAAGACAGCGTGCGAAGTTGAACACTTTGCGCAAAACAGCAGGCTTATTCTCAATCTAAACGCAATTGCTCACTGAAAACTGTATCTATTTACAATTCTTTCAAAGTCGATGGAACGCCGTGTGCGGTGAAAGCCGCACGCACGGTGTGGAGCGGGGGAAAAGACGGAAAGCGGCGCTGACGCGCCGCTCAGGTCTTACCTATCGCTATTTGCTTTGCCCAAGGACAGCTTCCTGTCTGCACTGGCGACCATGCGTTCCCGCGGCATTTTCTGTTCCATCATTGTGCAGAACATCGCCCAGCTGAAATCCATGTACAAGGATAGCTGGGAATCGCTGGTAGGCCTGTGCGATGAGTTTCTCTACCTGGGCGGCAACGAACAGGGAACTCACAAATACGTTTCCGAGCTGATCGGCAAGGAAACGGTGGAAACCACCAGCCGAAGCCTTTCCCGAGGACGCAGCGGCAGCAGCAGTACCAGCCATCAGCAAGCAGCCCGCGACCTGATGACCCCCGACGAAGTGCGTCTGCTTTCCAATGACAAGGCGCTGCTGTTTGTTCGTGGTGAACGTCCGGTCATGGACTGGAAGTACAACCTGCTCCGGCACCCGAACATCCGTTTTACGGAGGATGGCGGCGCACCATCCTATGACTACACCGCTGCGCCGGATGCCCACGAGGATCTGGCAGGTGATGCCGAAAACTACGAACTGCTGGACATGGACGATTTCCTGCCGGCAGCCGAACAACCGAAACCCATGTTTACTTATCCAAGGAGGGATGCCCATGCATCGCAACAAGATTGATATGCCCCGCACCAAACGTCTGACCCGCCGCGCCTTCGCGCTGTATGCCGCTCTGGTTCTGGTCTGCTGCGCCGCCACGCCGGTGTTTGCCGACGGTGACCCGCTGACCGTTATCTCCAATCTGAACACCTTCATTTTCAGCGTGATTCGCGCCGTTGGCCTGATCCTGCTGGGGTGGGGTATCGTTCAGGTAGGCCTGTCGCTGCAGAGCCACGACCCCAGCCAGCGCAGCCAGGGCTTCCTGACGCTGGCTGGCGGCATCATCATCACCTTTGCCAAAGAGATCCTGGACCTGATCGTCGGCACCGGAGTCTGATGTGCCGGAATGTATCAGGAAGGGAGGTGATGCACCGTGGGTGACAGCTGGATCGTAAGCAACCTCAATGCTGCCCTGACCACTTGGAATGACAAGCTGGGGGAGATCTGGCAGCTACTGACCCAGAGCCCGCAGACCTTCAAGGACGGGCAGGTATGGGCTGTGATGGTGGGCATCCACGGGGCTCTGCAAGCCATTGGTTACGGGCTGCTGGTGCTCTTCTTCGCAGCCGGTGTGGTCAAGACCTGTGGAACCTTCGTGGAGGCCAAACGCCCCGAACAGGCTCTCAAGCTCTTTATCCGCTTCGCACTTGCCAAGGCTGCTGTGACCTATGGCCTGGATCTGATGCTGACCATCTTTCAGATCGTGCAGGGGATGGTCTCCACGGTGATCAACCAATCCGGCGTATCCGGAATGAGTGCGGTTACACTGCCCCAAGAGCTGATCGACGCCATCAACCAGGTGGGATTTTGGGATTCCATCCCGCTCTGGGCTGTGACGCTGATCGGCGGGCTGCTCATTACCGTACTATCCTTCGTGATGATCCTGACCGTGTATGGCCGGATGTTTTCCCTTTGGATGTATGCGGCCATTGCGCCCATTCCGCTTTCGTCCTTTGCCGGAGAACCCACGTCCAATGTGGGCAAGAACTTCCTGCGCAGTTACGCCGGAGTCTGTCTGCAGGGCGTAGTCATTGCTCTTGCCTGCATCATTTTCTCTGCTGTGTCCTCCAGTCCGCCCGCTGTGGATACCAGCGTCTCGGTGGTGACCGCTGTCTGGACCTATGTTGGGGAACTGGCATTCAATCTGCTGGTGCTGGTCGGAGCGGTCAAAGGGTGTGACCGGATCGTCAAGGAAATCATGGGCTTGTGACAAATCTTTCGTAAAATTCATCGTTGAATTCTGCAACACTTTCTGCTATACTATGGATAAGAAGCGGAAAGGAGCGTACCTATGCCTAATATCAAGCCAATCTCGGATTTGCGTAACTACAACGAAGTACTGCGGGACGTGTCTGTGAATGAACCGGTATTTCTGACCCGAAACGGCAGAGGCCGTTATGCTGTGGTAGACATCGAGGAATACGAAAGAACACGTGCAGGGCTGAAGCTGCTGGCAGAACTAGCCCGCGGTGAACGCTCCGGTCGGGAGAACGGATGGCTCGCGCTGGATGATGTCGAGTCAGAATTTCTGGGGTGAGCCATGGCAAAAGTGTATCTGTCAGGACTGGCCAAACAAGATCTATCTGATGCGAAACGGTATATTTCCGAGGAGCTGCAAAATCCGGAAGCGGCCAAGCGAGTACTGGCACGCATTTTCAAATCTCTTCGCGTTTTGGAACAGTTTCCCTATTCGGGAACACCGCTTCAGATTACGGGGATCGAAACGGGATATCGTAGTGTTGCCAGTGGAAGCTATCGCATCTTTTATCATGGCGATGAAGAATCTGTCTATGTTGTCCGCATCCTTTACGGACGGCGGGACTTCATGCGGATTTTGTTTGGTGTGACACCAGCACCGGATGATGAAGAATGAACCCTGGAATGGGATCACAACAAGAACGGGCAGTCATTTTGGCTGCCCGCTTTTTTGTTTCAAGCAAAGGAGTGATTGCCTATGGAAATCAAAATCCCCAAAGAAGTCCGGGATTATCATGAGACCATCTTCTTCGGTCTCAATACCCGGCAGTTTATCTGCTCACTGCTGGCCCTTGGGGTGGCGGTGGGCGTTTATTTTTTGCTCCGTCCGCTACTGGGAACGGAGGAAATCGGCTGGGTCTGCATCCTGGCCGCCGCACCCTTCGCGGCCTGCGGATTTTTCTCCTACCACGGTATGACCGCCGAGCAGCTGTTTTGGGCGTGGTGCAAATCCGAGATTCTGAGCCCCAAACGGCTGGTCTATCGTTCCAACAGCTATTACTACGATGCAATCCAGGGAGGAATGCGTATGAAGAAACCCAAACAGAAAAAGCGCAGCCGTAAGGAGAAGCGCCATTGATCAAGACCCTGTCCAAAGCGCGGAAACAGGAGCGTGTAAAGTTCCGCATTCCGCGCAACGTGCAGGACTGTATTCCCATCCGCCGCATTTGGGCGGACGGGATCTTCCAGGTGGGCCACCAGTTCTCCAAGACCTGGTCGTTCACCGACATCAACTATTCCATTGCCGGCAAAGAAGATAAGACGGCAATGTTCCTGGACTACTGCGACCTGCTCAATGCATTGGACTCCGGTGCTTCGGCCAAGATCACTCTGTACAACCGGCGGATCAACAAGGAAGAATTCGAGCGGTCCGTTCTGCTGCCTTTCAAGGATGACGGCCTGGACAACTACCGGGAGGAATTCAACGAGATGCTGCGCGCCCAGGTCACCGAGAGCAACAACAGCATCGTCCGGGAACGGTACCTTACCATCAGTGTCGTCAAGCGCAACATCGAGGAAGCCCTCACCTACTTTGCCCGCGTTGGCACTGATCTGACCACCAAGCTGGCGGCACTGTCCTCGGTGGCGCAGGAACTTTCCCTCAATGAGCGCCTGCGGATCTTCCGCGACTTCTTCCGCCCGGCGGACCCGCCTGCCGCTGAGTTCGATATCTACCAGAAAGCCCGGCGTGGCCAGCATTTCAAAGACTGGCTTTGTCCTAGCAGTATGGAGTTCTCTGCCGACCATTTCAAGATCGATGATCGCGTGGGTCGGGTGCTTTATCTTCAGGATTTCGCCAGCTACCTGAAAGACAGCTTTGTGTCGGAGCTCTGCGATCTGGACCGGGAACTGATGCTGTCCATCGATATTCTGCCCATCCCCACCGATGAGGCCGCCCGCCAGTTGCAGAACACGCTGCTGGGGGTGGAAACCAACGTGACCAACTGGCAGCGGAAACAGAACGCCAACAACAACTGGTCGGCCATTGTACCTTACGACATGGAACTTCAGCGCAAGGAAACCAAGGAGATGCTGGATGACCTGACCACCCGCGACCAGCGGATGATGTTCGGGCTGGTCACCCTCGTCCACATGGCAGATACCAAAGAACAATTGGATGACGACACCGAATCGCTGCTTTCCATTGCCCGCAAGCATCTGTGCCAGCTTTCCACGCTGCGCTGGCAGCAGCGGGACGGACTGGACACTGTGCTGCCCTATGGACTGCGACGCATCGAGGCGCTGCGCACCCTGACTACCGAAAGCACGGCGGTGCTCATTCCATTCCGCGCCCAGGAGATCATGCAGCAGAAGGGGATGTACTACGGCCAGAACGCCGTCAGCAAGAACCGCATCGTGGTGGACCGTCGGCAGCTGCTCAACGGCAACAGCTTTCGCTTGGGCGTGTCCGGCTCCGGCAAGTCCATGAGCGCCAAAGAGGAGATCGCTCAGATTGCCCTGTCCACGGAGGATGACATCCTGATTCTGGACGTGGAATCTGAGTTCGGGCATCTGGTGGAAGCTTTCGGCGGCGAGGTCATCCGCATTTCGGCTACGTCGGACACCCACATCAACGCGCTGGATATGGACCGTGCTTATGGTGACGAGCGCAACCCCATCGTGTCCAAGAGCGAGTTTGTGCTGTCCCTGTTTGAGCAGCTGATCGGCAGCGGGCTGGTCACCGCCAAGGAAAAATCCATCCTGGGCCGCTGCACGGAGCAGGTCTATATGCCCTATGTCCGCAACGGGTACAAGGGAGCGGTGCCTACCCTGAAAGACTTCTACCGTCTGCTCAAGATGCAGCCGGAACCGGAAGCGCAGGGGCTGGCCCTTTCCTCGGAACTCTTTATCACAGGCACCCTGGGCACCTTTGCCCAGCCCACCAACGTAGATACCAAGGCACGGATCATCGCTTATGATATCCGTGAACTGGGTGAACAGCTGATGCCCCTTGGGATGCTGGTGACGCTGGATGCCATCTACAACCGCGTGATCCAGAACTGGAAGCGCGGGCACCGCACCTGGATCTTCTGCGATGAGTTTTACATCCTGTTCCGGTACGAGTACAGCGCCAATTTCTTCTATAAGCTCTGGAAGCGCATCCGCAAGTACAACGGCCTGATCACCGGCATGACCCAGAACGTGGACGAACTGCTACGCTCCGATACCGCCCGCCTGATGCTGGCCAACTCGGAGTTCCTGATCATGCTCAACCAGAGCGCCACCGACCGGGCGGAACTGGCCAAACTTCTGAACATTTCGGACACCCAGCTGGGGTACATCACCAACGTGCCGGCTGGCTGCGGGCTGATCCGCTGCGCAGGTAATCTGGTGCCCTTTACCAACAGCTTCCCCCGGGATACGCAGCTCTACCGCCTGATGACCACCAAGCCCGATGAGCAATTGAAAGGATAAGGTATATGAAGCAAAAAAATAAGGGGCCGCCCAAGGCGGCCCCCATAAGTAAGGTCAGTGTGACCAGATGTTATTTTCCAGATCGCGCAGCCGTGTCCGGTAGTCCTTCACAATCTCTTCAGTTTTCTCCACATCCGGGAATGTGACAAGATAGTCATCGCCTGCCTGATGAAAACTCACAACCCCGGCAAGACCGGTTATTTCCGCAACCTTGATGAGCGTATGAAAATCGTATTCCTTGGAACTGAACAGAACATTCATGTCAAAGCGCTCCTTTGATGATTCATAAAAGTGAAATAAACGACTGAGCGACGTCTTTATTAGCATACCATAAAAATATGGTGAATTGCAATGCGCGTGTGGTGCCTTTATTGTTTACTCCTCTTCATCGTCATCTTCAAAGGAATAGGCATTTAATTCCGGGAAATCCAGAAATTCAGCCAGTGTCATATTGAATGCAATAGCAATTTTGTGCAGCGTTTTGATCCGTGGATTTTTGGTAAGGCCGCGCATGATATTATCCAATGTTGACTGCTTCACGTTGCTCATGGTGGCCAGCTTATTGATGCTGATGCCACGAGTTTCACATAAAGAACGAATCCGTTTTACATAGATGTTTGCATAGTCCATTTGGCGCCTCCTGCTACCCATTTTCGGGTTAAACAAATGATAGCAGTGCACCGAGGAGAAATTACCCGAATACGGGTTGACTTTTGCAGGAAAATGCCGGTAAACTGTAATTAACCCGTATTCGGGTAGTTCTGCGCGCCTGCCCACTGTCCGTTCGAGCCTTTTCGTCTGATTTTGCAAGACAATTAAGATACACTGAAAGCCAACTGCGAGTGCACAAGAAATAGGGAGTTTTGTATGGTAAAGGATGTTTTGCGTAGAGCTGTCGGAGCATTTTTTGCGGTGGCATTGTTGTTGAACAGTGTGGCATGTACTTCTTATTCTGAACCTGTCGAACCCGTTCCAACCGTCACTCCGTTGGGTGCCAAAACTCCTGAAGATAGTTCGATTGTGCCTGTACCGCCGACTGCGGGCGAGCCAGACGAGGCTGCTTTTTCCCTTACCATGCTGGATGTGGGGCAGGGGCTTTCCGTTCTTGTACAAGCCGATGGCAAGTATCTTCTCTATGACGGCGGTGGTCGCGGCACGTCTTCCTATGTGGTTGCCTACCTCCAGCAGCACGATGTAACAAAGCTGGAATGGCTGGCAGCTTCCCACTATGATGAGGATCACATCAGCGGTCTGGTAGGTGTGCTTCATACCACACCCGTGGAGCAGGCTCTGATGCCCGACTACACCACCGACACCCAGATCTACCAATCCCTGCAAACCGTGCTGGGAGAAAAGAATGTTCCGGTGATTTACCTAGCCCAAGGAGATACCTTCTCTCTCGGCGAGGCAGAAATCCAGGTTGTGGGGCCGCAAAATTATGTCTATGATTCGGACAACGACAAATCCCTCTGTCTGCGCATTTGTTATGGGGATTTTCAATGCCTTCTGACCGGAGATGCTGAGCAGGATGCAGAACAGGACATGGTGGCTTCCAGGCAGGATCTGACCTGCGATTTATATGTGGTAGGGCATCACGGTAGTTCCTCTTCCACCAGTGAAGAACTGTTGGACGCGGCAACTCCTGCCTATGCCTTCCTTAGCGTGGGGGAGGACAACCCGTATGGGCACCCCACAGCGCAGACATTGAACGCCCTGCAACAGTATGGAGTTACCCTATTCCGAACCGATCAGCAGGGGGAAGTCACCGTCTATTCAGATGGGCAGCAATGCTGGTTCAGCACAGAGCCTTGCAAAGACTGGAGTACTGGAAATCAAAGCATTCCCGAAGAACCCCTTGCCACAACGGTACCGCAGACCGCACAGTATGTGCTAAACACTCACACCAAAAAGTTTCATTTTCCGGATTGTCCCAGCGTTGATCAGATGAGTGAAAAGAACAAGGAGTTTACAGATGCTTCTCGAGATGAATTGATTGCCAGAGGCTATACGGCCTGTGGCCGATGTAACCCATAGATATATATGAAGGGCGGCTACCTGCCGGAAAAGCAGGTGGCCGCCCTTTTTATATAATATTTTCAAAAAGCAGGTGATTCAATGAAAGAGAATACCCACAAAGAGCCCAAGCAGAAACCCTTTGGACGCGCGTCAAGAGAACGCGTAACAAATCGGCTGCCGAAAACCCTTGTGCGGCAAGCATGGCTGAAAAGTAAGGAAAAAGCAATTTCGGCAACACGCACAAAGTCTGGTGGCAACTATACCTCTGCACAGGAAATGGAAGAGTATGCTGTCCAGCAAGGAGAAGCCTATCTGGAAGATGGAGTTCTCTTTGCATTGCGGAAAACAGGTGACGTTGCCAAAGATCGTTTCACTCGCAAACAAGAACCGGATAAACCGCCACAGGATGATTCCGTGTATTAGTCACTGTCTGCACGGGAAAGAAAGGACAGATGGTTGTGGCATCAATCCTTTTTCTTTTGCAAATGTTCTAAAATCTTTGTCATCAAGGAAGCGGTGGCATAGATACTACCGCCGACCAGGGATAATAAAAGGATGACCTGATCTAAAGACAAACGGACATCACCTCCTGCCGGATGGAATGGCAGTGCAGACAGTGACCGCAAAATAATAACACCCATATATTTGGTGTGTCAAGAATTGCCCGACTTCTGGTTTCAGACCGGAAGCCGGGCTTTTTCATTGTATAATGCGCTATAGTTGATAAATGATTGTGCGGGTTCATATTGGCCAGTTTTGCTGCGAATCCTATTAGAAAACCGGTCATGAGAGATAGCGATTATTTGAAAATCGCAAGGAAATAGTTTCCTTATATAGCATTACAAACGGTTACAAAATGGTGACAAACAACGGAAATGGTGAAAAATAATGGTCAATATAAATAAATAGTAGGTGAAGAAATATAACAATAACAACAAAAGAGAAAGAAACCGGTTTCGCAGATGACTCTTGCCACTACAGTCATCTAGTGGTACGCTATAAGCAACGAGGATGCGCTTCCCAACCGTTTAAGAAGAATCACAAAACAAAGGAGCATGAAAGATGAGCAGAACGAAACGGATCTTTACCTGTCTGCTGAGCGTTATGTTCCTTCTGATGATGGCCCCGGCCATAGCATTTGCGGAAGGGGCATCGGATGGAAGGATCATCGTATATGCGCAGGTCCCCGACGACTGGTCGAATCCGTGCCTGTGGGCCTGGAGCGATGACGGCACCAACGCTTTTGATGCCTGGCCTGGTGAGGCGATGGAGGCCGATGCAAACAACGAGGGCTGGTACTACTGCTGGATCCCCGAATCCGCGACCAACATCATCATCAACGCCAACGATTCTACGGTTCAGACCACAGATCAGAAGATTGAAGCACAGAATACCTGGGTTACGGTCACTGACGCTGAGAATGTGGCGATCAGCTACGAGCAGCAGACCAGCGGTGATATCCCCGAGTACGTTGAAACCTTCAAGATCCATGCGCAGGTTCCTGAAAGCTGGCAGGATGTTCGGCTGTGGGCATGGCTCGATCCTGACGGTGCCAATGCCTCGGATGCCTGGCCCGGCAAAGCGATGACCGCCGGTGAGGATGGCTGGTACACAGCCACAGCGCCTGTATGGGTCAACCGAATTATCGTCAACGGTAATGGCGGTGAGGTTCAGACAGAGGATCTGTCGATCGATCCGGCCGAGGTTTGGGTGACCGTCGCGGAAGATGGTACCGCTGAGTTTACTTATAATGATCCCAACGCCCCTGTGGCGGAGGACATTACGGTGCGTGTAAAAGCGCCTGCCGACTGGAGCGAGCCCAATCTGTGGGCCTGGTCTGCACCGGACGGCACCAACGCGTTTTCCGCCTGGCCCGGAGAACCGCTGGAGGATACCGGCGATGGATGGTTGACGCTGAGCGTTCCCGGTTGGATCAACAGTATTATTGTGAATGGCAACGAGGGCTCGGTTCAGACTTCCGATCTGTCCGTGGAAACGGGCAAGGATGTTTGGATCGTGGTGACCGATGCGGAGAACGCAACAGTCAGCTACGAGGAACCTGCCGAGACAGCTGAGACCGCCCCCGCGGCAGAGGAGCCAATCGAACCTGAAGCTACGGCCGAACCTGCTCCGGTGCAGGAGGAACAGAGCGGAATCCCGGTTGCCGCTATCGTTGTGGTGGTGATCGTGGTTGTTGTTGCTGCCGGCGCTGTCATTTACATGAAGAAAAAGAAGAAGTAAAACTGTAGCGGCGCAGGCATAAAAAGCCTGCGCCGCTTTTGCTCAAAAATCAACATCAACAAAAAGGGGGATACTAATGAAACGCCTGATCGCATTATCGCTGAGCTTGTGCATGGTCGGAACCATGCTTGCTGCGTGTTCTTCTTCACAGGACACCGCACAGGAGGATGGCCCGGTTACCATTACCATCTGGCACGACAAAGAGGATGAGGTGGCGGCTGCGCTCCAGGCGGAACTGGACCAGCTTGCACCTGACATCGTGGTGAATCTGGAACGGAAAGATGGTTTGACAGACTCGTTGAAAATGGTCGGCAATGATCCGAATGCTGCGCCGGATATGTATTTCTTTGCCCATGATAAGATCGGCGTTTATGCAGAGATGGGCATTTTGGCCCCGATCACCGACTTTATCGATGAAGAAACGCTGAATCAGTATCTTCCCATGACGATTGAAGCCGCCACCTATAAAGGCGAGGTATATCAGCTCCCTCTCTACTTCGAGACTCTGCTTTTCATGTATAACCGGCTCTATATGAGTGATGACGAGGTGCCGCAGACCACAGAAGAACTGTACAGCTATATGCAGGAAACGACCCAGGGCGGTCATTACGGATTTGTGGAACAGCATAGCACGGCCTATTATGCTGCAGGATGGCTTCATGCATTTGACGGTTATATTTTGAACGAAGCAGGCGAGCCTGGTCTAAATGACCCGAACACAATCAAGGCTCTGGAGTATCATAAAAAGTTTGTGGAATTGATGCCTACGGAGGGAGAATACGCAACCGTGAACACTCTGTTCCGGGAAGGCAAGGCGCACTCTACCATTGGTGGTCCCTGGCTGGTGCCGACTGCCAGAGAGGCTGGAATTGATCTGGGAATTGCCCCGATGCCCACCGTGGACGAAACCGGCAAACAGATCGCGCCGTATTCCGGTGTGCAGGGCATTCAAGTTCTTAAAGTTGCTGCGGAACGTAAACACGATGCCATAGCAAAAGTGCTGGAAGTTCTGACAGGCGACCAAATCGGTATTTCCATTGCACAGGCCAGCGGCTGCGCTCCCGCCAAGGAAAGCTGTTACGATGATCCGACTGTATCGCAGGACGATATGGTCATGGCCATGTACGAAACGGCACAGAACGCGGTCCCCATGCCCAATGTGCCGGAAATGGATGTTATGTGGACGGTGGCGGAGAACCTGCTGGTGGACGTGAATATGAATGGTGCGGATGTGCAGACCAGCGCAGATGCCGCTCAGCAACAGGCGTTGGATCTGATCGCACAGATGCAGTAAAGGCCGATATTCTTGGCTGAAAGGGACCCTATGAAGAAAAAGAAAAACACCTTGATGGCGTATCTCTGCAGCGCACCTTCGCTGCTTCTGATTTTGCTGATCGTAGTGTTTCCAATCCTGTATACGGCCTATATCTCGTTTTCAAATATGAACGTCTACCATTGGTTTGACTTCACATTTGTAGGGCTGGAAAATTATCGGGATGCTTTGTTTGTTTTTGACTCGGGCTTTCTGGAAGCTCTGCTGCGAACGGTACTGTGGACTGTTGTGAGTATGGTGCTGCAGTTGGTGATTGCGTTCGTCTTGGCCAGCCTGCTCAACATAAAGAACTTTAAAGGGCGGCGTATTTACAAGACATTGTTGATGATTCCTTGGGCGATACCGGGCTATGTATCGATCCTGCTCTGGAAAACGGGTATGTTCAACTCGCAGTTCGGACTTTTGAACCAGTGGATGGAAAAGCTGGGATCACAGGCGGTACGCTGGCTTGCTAACGACGTCTCTGCTTTCATCTGCTGTACGATCGTCAATTTGTGGCTGGCACTCCCATTCATGATTATGATCATGGATGGCGCGCTTCAGGCGGTGGACCAGAGTTACTACGAAAGCGCAATTTTGGATGGTGCCAACTGGTTCCAGCGGGCCATTTACATTACGATCCCAGAAATCAAAGGAATCATTGCTCCCTCCGTGTTGATCACGATATTCACAACATTTAAGCAATTCGACGTTGTTTACTTGTTGACACAGCAGTCAGGAGCCAAAACGGGGGCAAATATCCATACGATCCTGACCTATGCCCACGAAAATGCGTTCATCACCAACAATTACGGATACAGTTCCGCTGTTTCCATGATCATCTTTATTGTGTTGATCGCTTTTTCGCTGCTGACCAACCGCAAACGGAAGGAGGAATGATTTTATGACGCTGCATACTAGGCGCAAGGTCAAGCAGGCCGTTGGACACACATTCCTTCATCTGTTCTTTATTCTTCTGTGCTTTGGAACGCTGATCCCTATCCTGTACGCGCTATCGGTATCCTTCAACGCAGACAACAGCCTGTTAAGTTCCAATTTCCGTTTTATCCCGGAACACTTTACCCTGGATAATTATATCGCCGTCTTTAACGAAGAACCAGTCATGCTGTGGTTCAAGAACACGCTGATCCTGGCGGTTTCCACGGTGGCGATCTGCCTGGTCGTATCGGTGCCGGCAGCCTATGTGTTTTCCAGAAAGCGTTTCCGGGGCCGCAAACCGATCCTGAAGATACTGGTTTTGCTGTATTCGTTCCCGTCGGTCCTGTCCATGTTTGCCATCTACCGCCTGCTCAGCCCGATGGGGCTGGTAGACAGCAAGCTGGGTCTGATCCTGATCTACACCGGTACAATGGCGGAGTTCGGGCTGCTGAATATGAAAGGGTATTTTGATACCATCCCTCTGGAAATCGAGGAAGCTGCCGCCATTGACGGAGCCAACAACGTACAAATCGTGACCCGCATCGTGCTGCCGCTGGCAAAGCCAAGCATTCTGGTTACGGCCGTCCAGATCCTGATTTATGTCTGGAATGAGTACCTGTTTGCAACGACCTTTATGACCGGGGCGGGAAACTATACGCTCGCGGCGGGCCTGTACTCGCTGCAGGCGACAGAGATTAGCGGAAGCTGGCCGATTTTTGCGGCAGCCTCCCTAGTCGTCAGCCTGCCGATTTTGATCGTGTTCTTCTCCATACAGAAACATATGACTTCCGGCCTGACAGCGGGCGGCGTCAAGGGATAAGAGAGGTGAGAAATAGATGAATCTGCAAGCCGTGAAACACATTCCCATGTCACAGGATGCGCACGGACTTGACCCAAGCCATGTTGTTTTCCGCCTGCGTGCAGGACGGGGCGATCTGAAGGCGTGTACCCTGTACTATGCAGATCGCTCGTGCCGGGTGACCCCTGTGATTTTTTCCAGTGTCGAGATGTCGCTGGAAGCGCAGGACGAATGGTTTGATTACTATCAGGTGATCCTGGACAGCCCCTACAAACGCATCTGCTATTATTTCGAACTGGACGACGGCGACCGCAAACTTTTGTATTATGGCGATTTCTTTTCGGACCACCGCGTTGACGACCGATCGGAGTATTATCAGCTGCCCTACAACCATCCTGCCGATATCGCCGCGCCGCCAGCATGGGCCAGGGATGCTGTTGTGTATAACATCTTCCCGGACAGCTTTGCTACCGCCCATCGGTATATTTCCGACAAGGAAACCGAAAAAGACTGGAACGGCGAGACCTGCCGCGGCAAACATGGCGGGACGATCCGCGGCGTGCTTGAAAATCTGGATCACATTGCCAGCCTTGGCATCAACTGTATCTATATGAATCCGATTTTCGCGGCGGGGGAATATCACAAGTACGATCTCGTGGATTACTTTCATATTGATCCCTGCTTCGGAACGAATGAGGAATTCCGCCAGCTGGTCGATGCCTGCCATGCCAAGGATATGCGCGTTATTATAGACGGGGTGTTCAATCATGTGGGATGGCATTTCTTTGCTTTTGAGGATGTGATCCAAAAAGGGGAGGATTCCGCCTACAAGGATTGGTTTTATCGCCTGACGTTTCCCGTCCGCCGTCCGGACGACCCGGAAGCCTACCCGGATTACGAGTGCTTTGGGTACGAGCGGATGATGCCCAAAACCAACACGAGAAACCCGGAAGTGGTAGACTACTTCTGCAAGGTCGGCCGCTACTGGGTGCGGGAATTCGGCATCGACGGCTGGCGACTGGACGTGGCAAGCGAAATCAATGACGATTTTTGGCGCAGCTTCCGCAAGGCTGTCAAGCAGGAAAACCCCGATTGCATCCTGATCGGCGAGGTGTGGGAGACCGCCCAGCACTGGCTTGGCGGGGATATGTTCGACTCCACCATGAATTATGATTTCCGCAAACATTGCCGGCGCTTTTTTGCCGAGCAGTCCATCGACGCAGCCCAGTTTGATGGCAGAGTGACCAATATGCGGATGCGGTATAAACTTCCTGTTTTATACGCACAGTTGAATCTGCTGGACAGTCACGATGTCAGCCGCTTTTATTCCCTCTGTGGCAGTAACGAAGAAAAAATGAAACTGGCTGTCCTGTTCCAGATGACTTTTGTGGGGATACCGTCCGTGTTCTACGGTGATGAACGCGGCATTACCGGTATCCAGGAAGCGGAGTATCGGCATCCTATGGACTGGTCTTCGCGCCATGAACCGCTGGAGGATTTTTACCGCCAGGCGATCCATCTTCGCCGTGAAAATCCGGTGCTCTGCCGCGGTGAATATCAAACGATCTGTGCGGAGGGCGGGCTTTATGCGTACTGCCGCCAGGACGACCGAACCAGAATCACTGTGGTTCTCAACAACCAGAATACTGCCGCCA
The DNA here is from genome assembly GCF_963931595.1 of uncultured Subdoligranulum sp. Lineage (GTDB taxonomy): Bacteria > Bacillota > Clostridia > Oscillospirales > Ruminococcaceae > Gemmiger. The sequence goes on along the minus strand of NZ_OZ007030.1, from coordinate 2,362,212 downwards.
GCCTTCCGGTTGACGCGGCTGGAAAAACCGTTTTGTGGCAAACCGGCCTGCAGGAAAACCAACTGCAGCCAATGGGCTTTGCTGTGATGAAAGAGGAAATCAGAAAATGAGCGTCACCATCCAGGATGTCGCGGCAGCGGCGGGTGTATCCAAGGCAACCGTATCCAAAGTGCTGAGCGATTCGTATTCCATTTCTCAGGGGACCAAGGATCGCGTTCGCGCCGTGATTCAGGAGCTGGGGTACAGCCCGAATCGGAGGGCACAGAGTTTTGCCACCAGGCAGACCAGAAACATTCTTTTCCTGGCAGAAATGCAGCACGGCGTCGGGTTTGACAATCCGCATCTGTTCGAGATCCTTTCCGGCGCGGAGAATGCGCTGTCTCAAAAAGGATATGGTCTTATCATCCGGCAAAGCAGCGCCGAATCCCTGGTGCAGGACTTTTCCACGCTGCTCTGCAGCGAGTTTGTGGATGGGGCGATCCTGCACGCTTCGGTTGTCTCGAAGGAGGTGGCCAAGCTGCTGGTACAGGTGAAGCTGCCTTATATCGTGGTTGGTATGCCGGATTTCTCGAATCAGCTTTGCTGGATCGATACCAACAATTGTGTGGCCGGGCAAATTGCGGTCACGCATTTGTGGAACTGCGGATATGACCGGATCGCTTTTATCGGCGGACCGCAGGAGGATACGATTTCGGCGCACCGTCTGAGCGGCGTGTTGGCGACCCTGAACGAGAATGTCCCGGCGGGTTATGTGCAGTGCGGGGAGCCGACAAGCGCCGGCGGCCGTGCAGCTGTACATAAACTGCTGGCCCTTCCCGAACCGCCAAACGCGATCATCTGTGCAAACCAGTATATCGCATTCGGCTGCGTAAAAGCCCTGCAGGATGCTGGGGTCAAGATCCCGGAAAAAGCAGCCGTCATCACGTTTGACGATTTCCCTTTCTCCAAAGTACTGGAACCGCAGCTTACCGTCGTGAACCTGGATATGTATGACATGGGGGAACAGGCAGCCAAAATCGTTCTCCGAAGAATTCGGAAACCGCAGCTGGTGGTGCAATCCCAGTCTACACTGCCACTGCTGATTGAACGTCAATCCACCATGAAGAAGTAAAGGAGGGTACTATGACCCAAAGAAAAAGCACGAAACTTCTTTCCCTGATTTTGGCGCTGCTAATGGCGTTTATGCTGCTATGGACGGCGCTGCCTGCCCAAGCGGAAGAAAACGTAGACGCTCTGGGCCCGGTCACATCGAAGGATGTGATCTATCAAATTATTACCGACCGTTTTTATGACGGAGACACGAGTAACAATGTGCCCGACGGATTTGATGCAACGCTTTATGATGGTACCGGAGATGACTTGAAGCTATACCAAGGAGGCGACTGGGCTGGTATTATCGAAAAGATCCCGTACCTAAAAGGGATGGGGGTGACGGCTGTCTGGATTTCCGCTCCATATGAGAACCGTGACACCGAAATTATCGACTATCAGAGCGACGGCAGCTATGACCGTTGGACCAGCTTCCACGGTTACCATGTGCGAAACTATTTTGCCACCAACAAACATTTTGGTACGCTGAACGAATTCAAAGAATTACGCGATGCACTTCACGAAAACGGCATCAAACTGATTATCGACTTCGTGACAAATCATACAAGCCGTGAAATGAATCCTACTGCTGGGAATATCCCTGAAGACGGGAAACTCTATGAGCCAGACCGGAAGGAAGATGGTTCGTTTGCATTTGACGAAAATGGCGAACCGTATGACTACAATGGCGACGGACTGGTCGAAAATTTGATTGCAGACCCGCAAAACGATACGAACGGCTGGTTCCACGGCTTGGGAGACAGAGGTGACGACAGCAGCAGATTCGGATATCGGTATAAAGACTTGGGGTCTCTGGCTGATTTCTCGCAGGAAAATGGGGAAGTTGCAGAATACCTGGAAGAAGCAACGCTGTTCTGGGCAAACATGGGCATCAACGGCATCCGGCACGATGCCACGCTACACATGGATGCAGCGTTTGCCAAGGGGCTGAAAGATGCAGTTGACTCCAGCAACACCATCACCCAGTTTGGCGAATTCTTTATTGGCCGCCCCGATCCCAAATACGATGAATATGTATATTTCCCAAAGCAGACCGGTATCAACAATCTGGATTTTGAATACTACCGCGCTGCTTCCACGACCTTCGGCGATTTCTCGACCACGATGTCCGATTTTGGAAACATGATGGAGTATACGCAGGAGGACTATGATTACGAAAATCAAACCGTAACATTCCTTGACAACCATGACGTGAGCAGATTCGGCTATACCCAGCGCAGCCAGAAAACTTACAATGCGGCGCTTGCTACGCTTCTTACGTCCCGCGGCATTCCGAACATTTACTATGGTACGGAGCAGTATATTGTTCCGGCAGATGGCAGTGATGTTGCCGGCCGGATCTTTATGCAAACCGACAGCGCGTTTGATACGACAACCACTGCGTATCAGCTGATTGGTGAATTGTCTGATTTGCGCCAGGATAACGATGCATTGGCATACGGAACGACCGTGATTCGGTATAGCAGTGACGATGTTTTGGTGTATGAACGCCAGTTCTATGATGACGTTGTGCTGGTTGCAGTGAACCGGCAACCTGACGCGAGTTTTACCATCGATGGCGTTGAGACAATGCTCCCGGCTGGCGAGTATTCCGATTACCTGAATGGTATGCTGGATGGATCGTCTATCACGGTTAGTTCCGGAACAGAAATCAACAATTCTTCCTCTTTCACGCTTCCTGGCGGCGCGGTTTGTGTCTGGCAGTATGACAGCTCTGCATCCGCACCACAGATCGGCAATGTGATCTCTACAATGGGACGCGCTGGCAACAAAGTATATATCTATGGCGATGGGCTTGACGGAAATGTGACTGTCAATTTTGGTGGTACGCCCGCGACAGTCATTGAAAATAGCGCAACAGAGATCGTTACTACAGTGCCTGAGAATGCGACGCCTGGGTACAACGACATCACCGTCACAAAGGATGGGGCGACCAGTAACAGTTTTACATACAATGTTTTGTCGGGAGATCAAAACCAGGTGATATTCCATGTTCAGGCAGAAACGAACTATGGCGAGAACATCTATATCGTTGGTAATATCCCGGAACTCGGCAATTGGGATCCTGATAACTGTACGGAAGCATTGTTGAATCCCAATTACCCGGAATGGTTCCTGCCGGTCAGCGTCCCCGCTGGAACCCAAATTGAGTTCAAATTCATCAAGAAAGATTCTACGGGCGCGATCACATGGGAAAGCGGCGAGAATCGAGTTATAACATCTTCGCCTGACAGTGCAGGCAGCGTTGACACTGAGCTGTACTATTGGCGGAACTGATCAATCTCATAGCGTGTTATCTCCCCATTAAGAGGGAATGGCGATGGCAGAATTCTGCCATCGCCATTCCCTCTTGTGACGAATTAACTGATACAACATGTATTTAAAGGCAGAGAACCCGATGCTTGGCATTGCTGAATACCGGGTTCATTTCCTTTATCCACATTGCTATTTGGCTGGAAAACTGGCCTTGTAGATAGATACGAATATATACAAATCAAAGAAAGCGAGGTTTTCCATGATCATTGGCATCGACCACGGCTTTTACGCCATCAAAACCCGAAACTGCTCCTTCCCAGCAGGCATTACACCTTTCAGTGACCGTGAACCCTACACCCGCCAGAACGTGCTTGCGCTCGGCGGGTGTTTTTTTGTTTGCGGCAGCGGGCGGCAGCCGATCCAGCGGGACAAGACCGCCAACGACAACTACTACCTGCTGACGCTGGCTGCAATCGCGCAGGAATTGCAGGCCCGCAGCGCGCCCCGTGAGGGCAGCGTGACCATCGCGGCAGGGCTGCCCCTGACCAGCTATGGCCGCGAGAAACCCGCCTTCCGCAAATACCTGCTGCGCAATGTAGGCCAACCGACCAAATTTGGCTACGAAGGCAAGACGTACTGCGTCACGATCGAGGACGTGCTTCTCTTCCCCCAAGGCTTCACGGCGCTCATGACGCAGCCCGACCTGCTGACGGGCGAACCGTCTATGTTACCCTCGTCCACATGGCGGGAACCAAGGAACAGCTGGATGATGATACCGAATCGTTGCTTTCCGTTGCCCGCAAGCACCTGTGCCAGCTTTCCACGCTGCGCTGGCAGCAGCGGGACGGTCTGGACACTGTGCTGCCCTACGGGCTGCGGCGCATCGAGGCGCTGCGCACCCTGACCACCGAGAGCACGGCGGTACTCATCCCGTTCCGAGCCCAGGAAATTATGCAGAGCCATGGACTCTACTATGGTCAGAACACCGTCAGCCGGAACCGCATCGTGGTGGATCGCCGACAGCTGCTTAACGGCAACAGCTTCCGCCTGGGCGTATCCGGCTCCGGCAAGTCCATGAGCGCCAAAGAGGAGATCGCGCAGATCGCCCTGTCCACGGAGGATGATATTTTGATCCTGGACGTGGAATCCGAGTTCGGACATCTGGTGGAAGCCTTCGGCGGCGAGGTCATCCGCATCTCGGCTACATCGGACACCCACATCAATGCGCTGGATATGGACCGCGCCTATGGTGACGAGCGCAACCCCATTGTGTCCAAAAGCGAGTTTGTGCTGTCCCTGTTTGAGCAGCTGATCGGCAGCGGGCTGGTCACGGCCAAGGAAAAATCCATCCTGGGCCGCTGCACGGAGCAGGTCTATATGCCCTATGTCCGCAACGGGTATAAGGGGGCGGTCCCCACTCTGAAAGATTTCTACCGCCTGCTCAAGATGCAGCCGGAACCGGAAGCGCAGGGGCTGGCCATCTCCTCCGAACTCTTCATCACAGGCACCCTGGGCACCTTTGCCCAGCCCACCAACGTGGATACCAAGGCGCGCATCATTGTCTACGATATCCGGGAACTGGGCGAGCAGCTGATGCCCCTCGGGATGCTGGTGACGCTGGATGCCATCTACAACCGTGTGATCCAGAACTGGAAGCGAGGGCACCGCACCCGGATCTTCTGCGATGAGTTCTACATCCTGTTCCGGTACGAGTACAGCGCCAATTTCTTCTACAAACTGTGGAAGCGCATCCGTAAGTACAACGGCCTGATCACCGGCATGACGCAGAACGTGGATGAGTTGCTGCGCTCCGATACGGCCAGGTTGATGCTGGCAAACTCGGAGTTCCTGATCATGCTCAACCAGAGCGCCACCGACCGGGCGGAACTGGCCAAACTTCTGAACATTTCGGACACCCAGCTGGGGTACATCACCAACGTGCCGGCTGGCTGCGGGCTGATCCGCTGCGCAGGTAATCTGGTGCCCTTTACCAACAGCTTCCCCAGGGATACGCAGCTCTACCGCCTGATGACCACTAAGCCCGACGAGCGACTGAAAGGATGAAATATATGAAGCAAAAAAATAAAGGGCCGCCGAAGCGACCCTGCAAAAACAGAAGATTAATAATTCCAAATGTTGTTTTCCAGTCCACGCAGCCGCGCGCGAAAATCCGCGACCATCTTTGAGGCATCTTCGCAGTCTGGAAAGGTGACCAGATAGTCATCATCCGACTGATGAAACGTGATGACACCGGCAAGTCCTGCCATCTCGGCCACCTTGACCAGTGTATGAAAATCATATTCCATGGAACTAATCATGATATTCACAGCAAAAACACCTCTGATCTGGATTTACCTGTATCAGCATAACATAGGACGGTATCAGATGCAACCGACTAATATATCCGGCAGAAAGAAAGCCGCACGGTAGTTAGGAATCCCTTGTGGATGGTGTGTGTAACATGTGCTCGAGTAAAGCGTGATATTCAGGCAGCTGAGAATCGTACGGTTGTACTTTCTTACAAAATTCATCCTGTATGATTTTTGGAGCATCGCCAATCGGGCCTTCGCAATTGTGGTCTAGCAATATGTCATTGCCCATTTCCCAATACACCCGCTCACAGATCATATCAGCTGAATCTACAAGTTCAGATTCTTCAATGGAACTCCGGGTATGGTCAATAAACAAAAACACATAATGCTGTAGTTTGTCACACCAGAGATAGTCCATAAAATCGGCTTTAGCCAGGTACGGCTTAAACACTGTCAGAACTCGCTCAATCTCGTGCTTCTGCTTATTCGCGTTCATGGACAACCTCCTTTATGCTAAATCTTCAAAACTTAATTGCCCATCTTCACGAGTGTATTGCAACAGCGGTGGAACAATGGTAAGCAGGCGTAGTGCTGCTTGAGGATCAGTTAACCAGGGGCGTACCTGTTCGTGGGACAGAATCAGCGGCATGCGGTCATGAATATCTGAAACAGATGCATTAGGCACAGTGGTCAACACAACATAACAGTTGATCCCCTCAATATTGTCGTAGATCCCGGCCAGATAGATTGGTTTCCCTGGAATCTGGAAGAAGTATTTGTGCTTCCCCGCGTCCCATTCGTAGTACCCACTGGCAGGAATCACACAGCGCTGCGCAGCCATGCTTTTGCGGAACATAGGCTTCTCGCAGACCGTTTCGGAGCGGGCATTGATCATCAGACCACCGCGCCAGCCAGGTATGCCCCAACGCTGAAATTCTGCGACTACTTTGTTACCGCTTGCGATAAGAACTGGTGCCGTGGCTGTAGGGGCAATATCTCCGGCCATAGGAAAATTCAGTTCGCCGTGCTGCACACTGCGGCGCTGCGCATCCTGTATGATTCTCTGAAATTCTCGATTCTCTTTAGTAGAAAACAAATACCGACCACACATTGGATTTTCACCTCGCAGTCAAAACCAATTCTTGTGTACTTATTACCCAACCACGATTCCGGCAATATGAAACTCGTCTTCTGCACCAATGGGAATAGGCTGATAAGCGGGATTCAGCGAAATCAGCGCAACGCCGTGTTCGTCACATTTTAGTTTTTTGCAATATCCTTGGCCGTTCAAAACACAAAGAATAATGGAACCGTTTTCGGCTGTTTCACTGGCTCGGGCCCAGACAATCTGCCCATCTGCGAAACGAGGTTCCATAGAGTTACCGGCTAGGCGAACACCAAATTCCGCGCGGGAGGGGACAGAGTCGTCTACCTCCATCTGCTCGGCAAGATCATCATCCAACCACTGACCCGTGCCGGCCGAAGCTGGTTGCAAATAAACGGGAAGAACACGAATCGTGGGATGAATGTCCTCACAAAACTGAGGAGAGCGCAGCAACAGATCCCGGTACTCTTCTAGACGGTTCATACCCAAATGGTTGAGCTGGGGGCCTTCGGATTCGTTGAACAGATCAGATACCTCTCGATATCCCAGCGCATGAGCCAAGGCAATTGCCTGAGTGACCCGCGGCTCTGTGTCGCCGCTCTCCCAGGATACAAGGGTACGGGTGGCTACACTTTTTTCATGGGGAAGAAATTCCCGCATCCGGGTCACAACTTGCTCACGAGTAAGTTTTTGGGCTTCCCGGGCCTGTTTGATTCTGTCATTCCAGCTCATGGTAGTTCACCTCACTCATAGTATACCACTGCTGTAATTGTAAAGTCAATGGTACGTTTACATGGATTTTCAAAAATGGAGTATTGAAATTGAAATAACATGTAAATATAATGGACGTAAGGGGGAATGACTATGACCAGGCAACGGCACATTTTGCATTGTGACTGTAACTGCTTCGTGTGACACGCAAGTCACTTGATTGATTGTCCTCCAAATGAGAGGACCCGCTGTGCCGTCGGCGGCGCCTACCGTTCACAAAGTGTTCAGTAATGCCCATGAGGAAACGGAACGGGACACAGTAGCCCTTTCTCTGAATGAGAAGGAGCGGCAACCGCGAGGAAGCCGCAAGACTGTTAGCAACGATACAGTCAGGGAGCAGGCGAAGATAATATGACTAAGAAATCTGAACTGCTGATAAACGTCGTTATTGCAGAACAGGCCAAAGTTGCTGTCAGGCCTGACCCAAAACGGGGCTGAAGTCGGATGTTCCTCTGAATGCATAGGAACACACGGTCGAATGGCTTCCGGCGAAAAGGCAGAGTCTACGTTATCTGTATCGATCAGGTGGAACGTGGTAAGCCCGTACCTTCCCATAACTGTATGGAAGGTTTCCCGCGAGGGACGCTAATGAAGGTGCGGGTACAGGAGGACGGAAAAAGCGAATGCCTGGCTGTAACGGCCGGGATAGAGGTTGCAACATTACCTTGCCCGAAAGGGTGCAGACTTCCGTCTGGTCTTTCTTTGCAAGAGAATTTGAGAAATTTCTGAAAGGGGTAAAGCAGATGAACAGGAAACTGTGTGCGACTCCTCGCGTCGGTCAGCACTGGCAAGACATTGACTTTGCCAATGCAGAAAAGTGCGTGAAGAAACTGCAAATGCGTATTGCAAAGGCCGTAAAGGAAAGAAAGTGGGGCAAGGTCAAAGCCCTGCAATGGACACTGACGCACTCGTATTATGCGAAAGTGCTCGCAGTGAAACAAGTGACAGAAAACAGAGGGAAACGAACTTCCGGTGTTGACCATGAACTTTGGGACACCCCCGACGGTAAATTGAAAGCGATCGGAAAATTAAAACGACACGGCTACCGACCGTTACCGCTTCGGCGTGTGTATAGACCAAAGAAAAACGGGAAGCTTCGTCCCCTCAGCATTCCAACCATGACAGACAGAGCCATGCAAACCTTGTACAGGTTCGCGCTCGACCCCGTTGCGGAAACAACGGCAGATGCTCACTCATACGGATTTCGCAAAGGACGTTGCGTGCAAGATGCCATTGAACACTGCTTCACAAGTCTAAGCCGCGGCACATCACCGGCTTGGATTCTGGAGGGAGACATCAAAGGATGCTTTGATCATATCAGCCACAAATGGCTGCTGGATAATATTCCGATGGACAAAGAAATCCTTGGAAAATTTCTAAAGAGCGGTTTCGTGGATGGCGGTATCTTCCACAATTCGGAAGAAGGCACCCCGCAGGGCGGTACGATTTCGACTGTACTTTGTAACATGACGCTGGATGGATTGGAGCCCTTACTGAAAGAGAGATTCGTGCGCAACTACAGGAACGGTCGGATGTACAATCCAAAAGTCAACTTTACTCGATATGCCGACGACTTTATTGTGACGGGAGAAAGTCCCGAGCTGCTGGATGAACAAGTAAAACCACTCATCCGGCAATTCCTCCAGGAGCGAGGCCTTACCCTGTCAGAAGAAAAAACCAAGATTACGCATATCGAAGATGGGTTTGATTTCTTGGGATGTAACATCCGAAAGTTCAAAGGAAAATTGCTTACACGGCCATCCAAAACATCCGAAAAAGCGTTTCTCGCTAAAATTCGAGCGGTGGTTCGGGCCAATCGGATGGCACGCCAACAAGACCTCATTGCCAAACTGAACCCTATTATCCGAGGATGGACAAACTTCCACCGTTTTAACGTCGCTTCCAGGGTGTTTCACCATGCCGACTTTCAGATTTACCAAGCATTGTGGAAATGGGCAAAAAGACGGCATCCTAACAAAGGAAGTCGCTGGATCGCCCAACGATATTTCCATCGCATTGGTAATCGTACCTGGACATTTTCTGTCCAATGGCGGAGAGCAGATGGCAGTACAGGGTACTATGCCTTGGAATACGCGAACGATGTGAAAATTGCTCGCTATCCCAAAATTCAGGACGGAGCCAATCCCTATGATGAGGAATGGCAGCTGTATTTTGAAGAACGGGAAACGGATAAAATGCGTATCAGTGTAAAAGGCAATGCTACGCTCAGGAAAATCTTCCGAATTCAGAAAGGGCGCTGCGCGCTTTGCGGTGAGCGTTTAACCCTGGAAACTGGTGCGCGGTGTCACAAATACACCGATGGAATGCGTACGATGAACTATTTGGTTCATCCAAGTTGTCACAGGAAAATCATTCTTTTCCATTCTTGCGACCGGCTTATTGCGGCAGTAATAGGCTTTGAAAGGCTTGAGCCGTATGACGGGAAACTGTCACGTACGGTTCTTAGGGGAGGGGTGGGCAGTAATGCCTATCTCTTACCCGACTATGCAAGTGTAGAGATGCAGGAAAATCCTCAGTTGCGGGGAAAGCGCATTGCAGTTTGCGGAAGCAAAGAAGATCGTCACGGTATTGTACTGACGGCCAATTATCCTGCAAAATGGATGGGAGTTAAGACCGGCATGGCCATCTGGCAAGCACGGCAGTGCTGTCGTGACCTGATCATTGTTCCGCCTCATTACACCGAGTATATGCGGTATAGCGGTTACGTGCGGGAAATTCTGCAAGATTACAGCGACCAGATCGAAGGGTTCGGCCTGGATGAAAGCTGGGTCGATGTTTCCGGTAGCACGGGCCTGTTTGGCAGCCCGATGACTATTGCCAAAGAAATCAGCACACGGGTCAAGAAGGAACTGGGCATCACAGTGAGTATCGGCGTTTCCAACAATAAAGTTACGGCAAAATTGGGCAGTGACTACAAAAAAACCGACGGGATCACGCGCATTGAGCCCGACAACTACCAAGAAATTGCTTACCCGCTTCCCGTACAAGACTTATTGTACGTGGGGCCGGCTACTCAACGAAAATTGAATTCCTATGGTATCAGAACCATCGGCCAGCTGGCAGAGACCAATCCAAAAACCTTACAAGGGTGGTTCGGCAAGGTAGGCTACGCACTTTCTGCTTTCGCCCGTGGTCTGGATACTTCACCAGTTGCCAAGCTGGACCACAGAGCAGCCATCAAAAGTGTTGGAAATAGTGGAACCACACCACGAGACCTGATGAATGATACGGATGTATGGTTGATGTTGAACATCATGAGTGAGAGTGTAGCCATGCGGATGCGGGAACTCGCCATGAAATGCACGGTAGTGGAAGTATCGGTGCGGGACAGTGATCTCTGTGGATTTGTGCGCCAGCGCAAAATAGAAACTCCGACCAATGTAGCCCTGGAAATTGCGCGGGAGGCGTTTGCGCTGTTCAAGGCCAATTACCGTTGGGGAAAGCCTTTGCGCGGTGTAGGTGTGCGCGGAGCAGGACTCGTGCCGGAGGACTGTGCTGTTCAGCTTGGATTTTTCAGCAATGAAGAAAAACGGGAAAAGCTGGAACGCATCGACAAGGCTGTAGATAATGTCAGAGAGCGGTATGGGTATACCTGTGTACAGAGAGCGATTGTCTATACGGACAACCAGTTGAGTAAAATAAACCCCAAGGATGACCATACCGTCCATCCGGTGGGATTTTTCAATGCGGGATAAGGAGGCATCTGCATGGCACGACAAATTACCAAACGTGAGAAGCGGTATGTAACGGTTGATGTACGTTTTGAAGTGGATGGACACCTTCGGCCATTAGCTATACGGTATGGCCCCGAGCAAATCTATGAAATCGATGCCGTCAAGGACGTGAGCAGGCGGGCTGCAGAGGTAGGCGGCGTGGGAGATCGGTATCTTTGTGTCATAGCCGGTCAGGAGAAGAAGCTCTGGTTTGAGAAGGGACGTTGGTTTGTGGAAGCCAAAGTATAAAAAAGGAGCAGTCTACGGACTGCTCCTTTTTACTGCTGGTTCAATTTTTCGTCAGACCGTACGGCTTCTACAGCAGCTTTCGCAACTTTATAAGCGATGCGTACCTCGTGGTCGTTACAGTCATCCAGTAAGGACTGCATATCCCTCTCGAATTGCGGACGAGCTTTGACCAAATTGTCACACAACAGATCGTCTACGGTTACGTTTAACGCGTTGGCAACCTTCACGATGGTTGTCAGGCTTACACGGGTACTGCCAGTCTCAATATTGCTCAAATGAGTCGGGGATACAGACACCTTGTCAGCCAATTGCTCTTGTGTGATTTCCATACGGATACGAGCGACTTTGATGCGTTTCCCGATTGCCTTGTAATCTAGTTCCATAAAACGCCCTCCGTCGATTTTTCTCTATTGTAACTACGGACGTAAAATAATATAATAATCTATAACCGTATTCTACGGGCATAGTTTAATATTTGAAAAAACGCATTCAGCTTTCGGTGTGATCTATTTATGGAAGCCTCCATTTATAGGGAAATACATCACAATTCGTCGTTTTTTGCACGGCTTATCTTCTACACTAAAGACAATTCATAACTGCTGTAAGGAGCTTTCTATGCTGCAAAAAAGATATGTCAGGTTCCTTTCCGGTTTGCTCTCTTTGGCGTTCCTGGCATTTACAGGTTGTACCAACTCTCAGGAGCAGATACCGGTATCCACACCTGGTATTCCCGTGGTGCAAGCGGAGGTAAGTGAACCGGAACAGTCTCCTGCATTAAACCGTGAAGATGGGGCATCCTTTTCCCTGACAATGCTGGATGTGGGGCAGGGACTTTCTATTCTCGTTCAGGCCGATGGTGAGTATCTGCTTTATGACGGCGGCGGTCGCGGCACGTCCTCCTATGTGGTTGCCTATCTCCAACAGCACGCTGTAACAGAACTTGAATGGCTGGCAGCTTCCCACTATGATGAGGATCACATCAGCGGTCTGGTAGGTGTGCTTCATACCACACCAGTGGAGCAGGCGCTGATGCCCGACTACACCACTGACACGCAAATCTACCAATCCCTGCAAACCGTGCTGGGAGAAAAGAATGTTCCGGTGATTCACCCAGCCAAAGGAGACACCTTCTCTCTCGGTGAGGCAGAAATCCAGGTTGTGGGGCCGCAAAATTATGACTATGATTCGGACAATGACGAATCCCTCTGTCTGCGCATTTGTTACGGGGATTTCCAATGCCTTCTGACCGGAGATGCCGAGCAGGACGCAGAACAGGACATGGTGGCTTCCGGGCAGGATCTGACCTGCGATTTATATGTGGTAGGACATCACGGTAGTTCCTCTTCCACCAGTGAAGAACTGTTGGATGCGGCGTCTCCTGCCTATGCATTCCTTAGCGTGGGGGAGGACAACCCGTATGGGCACCCCACAGCGCAGACATTGAACGCCCTGCAACAGCATGAAATTACCCTATACCGAACCGATCAGCAGGGAGAAGTCACTGTCTATTCAGATGGTCAGAAATGTTGGTTCAGCACGGAACCCTGTCAAGACTGGAGCGCCGGCAACCAAGCCATCGCTGAAAAGCCACTCTCCACAACTGTACCGCAGACCGCACAGTATGTGCTGAACACTCACACCAAAAAGTTTCATTTTCCGGATTGGCCCAGTGTCGATCAGATGAGCGAAAAGAACAAGGAGTTTACAGATGCTTCCCGAGATGAATTGATTGCCAGAGGCTATACGGCCTGTGGCCGATGTAATCCTTAGATATAGATGAAGGGCGGCTACCTGCCGGAAAAGCAGGTGGCCGCCCTTTATATAATATTTTCAAAAAGCAGGTGATGCAATGAAAGAGAATACCCACAAAGAACCCAAGCAGAAACCTTCTGGCCGAGTGCCAAAAGAGCATGTTGTAAACCGGCTGCCGAAAACCCTTGCACGAGAAGCATGGCTGAAAAGCAAGGAAAAAGCAATTTCGGCAACGCGCACACGGTCCGGCAGCGACTACGCTTCCGCACAGGAAATGGAAGAATACGCTGTCCAGCAAGCAGAGGACCATCTGGAAGATGGAGCTCTCTTTGCATTGAGGAAAACAGGTACCGTTGCCAAAGATCGTTTCACTCGCAAAAATGAGCCGGATGAACCGCCGCAGGATGATCCCATGTATGGGGATGCCCCGGAACCGGGCGAGAAGAAAGCCACAGCCCGAGAAAACTCCAGCTCCGATCCGCAAGCAAACGCCAAGAAGGCGCAGAAACGACGAACTGCTCAGAAGCAAAGCCGCGATGTCAGAGTGCGCCAGCAACGGATCAAGAAATCTACCCGAGGGGTACGCGGTGTCGATAGAGATCAAAAACAACTCCGCACGGCTGCCAATACCGCCCGCAAAGAGAAACAGGCAAGACAAGCAGCACAACGCACACAGCGAACAATCTATCGGGCTCAGCAGGCCGCACGGGAAAGTGCAGAAGCAGCCAAAAAGGTAATTGCAGTGATACGCTCGGCGATTCAGCATCTGTTGGCCGCTCTGCAGAGCCTTGCGGCTGCACTGATTGCTGGTGGCTGGGTAACCGTGTTTGTCATCCTGCTGATCTGTTTAATTGCCCTTGTGGTGGGATCAGGTTATGGGATCTTCTTCGCCGCAGAGTCTCCGGACGAGAATGCTATCAGTGTGCAGGATGCCGTGGAACAGCTAACCGAAGAATATCGGGACCGGCTGGAAGAAATCGAAAACAGTGTAGACTATGACCGCCAGGAGATCGAGTCCAACGATGGAAGCTATGCCATTGCGTGGCAGGATGTCCTGGCGGTCTTTGCGTCTCAAACATCAGGGGATGCCAATGGTGCTGCCGTTGCCTATCTGGATGAGGACAACGTGGATCGGCTGCGCACCGTCCTTTGGAATATGAACGAACTGGACTGGCGCACCGAAAGCCAAACCCAGGAGGTGGAACAAACAAATGAGGAAGGTGAGACAGAAACCACAACCATTACCGAAACCGTCCTGATCATTGAAATGACCCACCATACACCTGACGAGATGCGTGACACATACCACTTTACCGACAGACAAAATGAATACCTGACACTTCTGTCAGGAGAAGATACCACAATCCTTTGGGGTGAACTCCTGGGTGGCTTCGTGCAGGGGAGCGGGGACATTATGACGCCGGGATTTACCGGCACGGGTGACGGGAGCTTACAATGGCCACTTCCCATTGCGGGAAGCATTACTTCTCCGTTTGGGTATCGCACCGATCCAATCAGTGGAGAAAGCAGTTACCATAGCGGTACCGACATCTCCGCTCCGGAAGGGACTCCCATCCTGGCTGCTGCAGCCGGTACCGTAACAATCGCCAATGCCACCGACAGTTGGGGCGGTAGTTACGGATACCATGTGAAACTGGATCACGGAAATGGAATGGAAACCTTGTATGCACATTGCTCCAGCATCTGCGTCACCGTGGGGCAGCAGGTACAGGCGGGACAGGTTATTGCTTATGTGGGGCATACTGGCCGAGCAACGGGTAGTCATTTGCATTTTGAAGCCTACATCGACGGTCAGCGCACAGACCCGACAGCGTTGGTGGGGTAGTGCGCTCTCTGTTCTTAACTATGATGTCAGTCGACCCTTATCAGCCGGTACTGATCAATGCCGTCGGAAATATCGAATACATAAACCCGATTGCCTTTGCTTTCAGAATTGGCATACAGCCGCATGACGTTATCTTCAATCTCTACATGCCCAGCGTCGAATTCCGAAGCCGCACTTTCCATTGATGGTACAAACAGAATCTGACCTTCTTCCAAGTCAAAACGGACGACATCGTCGTCTTCTGGTATCGCACTTTTGAAAAGGTCGAGTGTATCCAAGCCGAGATGAGTGGCCGTAAAATCAAGAAAGTCCGAGACCGGAATGACTGTATAATTCCGCATGAAGCCATCATGTGTTTCACGATAAACAATCTGGTCGTAGATGTCAGGATGTGTTGTGCAGAAGTATTCCAGCATACAGCGGCTCAGACGGAACGCAGTTTCACCGTCAGCGTTTTCAATGGAATCCAAGGGGTTCTGTATGGCAACAGCTGTGCTCATGGGGCGGTTCGGCTTCTCCGACGTCCGCCACCATATACTGGCCGTCCGGGTCGCCCACGATCATGATCCATCTGGCACGCACCCGTATGGTGTACTCCTCCTGCGGCCGCGTCACCACATCGTTTGTGAAAAACAAATAGGTGTCGATTTCCACTGCCTTGGACTCGACCACATCGTCGCCCAGCAGCAGCTGTGCCTCGTATTCAAAGCTATCGCCGGAGGCCGCTCCTGCCGGCCGGCCCCACTGCACCTGGTTTTGGTAGCCCGACCAGCGGGGGTTCCCTGGCACATATTCCCCCGCCGCCGAAACGGACAGGGGAAGGGCCGCGATCATCAGTCATACCGCCAGCAGCATACTGAAAAGCCATGCGCCTTTTTGCCGCCCCGGCGGTTTTTTCCCTGCGCATACGCAATCTCCTCCCTTTATCGCACCGGAGCGCCCTGCGAGGAAAGCGGTGCTCCGCATGCTCCGCAGAAGCGGCTTCCGGGCGGTATCTCCGCCCCGCACTGGGGGCATTTGTTTTCCAGCTTCGCCCCGCAGTTGTTGCAGAATTTGGCGCCGGCCGCACACTGGGTTTTGCAGGCGGGGCAAACCACCATACCCGCGTTCAGTTCCGCCCCGGCGTTTCGCACCACCACCGAGCGGCCGCCGGAGACGATGCACTGCTCAATCACCTGGAAAATCTCTTCCGGCAGCTTTTTCTGCTTGTAGGCGCCCACACCGGCAGTCACCGCCAGCGGCCATGCGATAAACCATCCCAGCACGCCAGCGCCGATCTTATCCGACCATTCGCCCTGACCCACGGTGACGTTTAAGTTGTCATCCATCCGGATCATCTGCACCGTCGTAGCCATCCTCATGCCGGCAATGGTCTTCCAGCCGTCTTTTTCCTGACGGCCCTGCACCACATAGCCTTCTGTGGTTTCGGCACTCTGTACCTCCATCCCCTTAGCGGATGAAAGGAACGCCTCCACCGCGTTTGCCACCACCTGGGTACTCATGCCGGCAGGCAGCCGGAATACTCTCGATTCATTTGCCATCTCGTCTTCCTCCTCATTCTAAAGCCTGTACCTCATCGATATGCTGCAGTACGCTGTCTGCCAGATAACGTACTGCCAGCTGTTTTTCCTCCTCACTCAGGCCGCTTGCCGGACGGAGCATGGAAACATGGAGGATCGATGTGTTGATGGTCTGTTCCGTCACGGCAAAGGCGTACTCACTGGTATGCCCCAGCACCTTCGCCTCCGCCTGGATATCGCCGACCAGCGCCTGCTCGTATTGGCAGCCCATCCGGTCCAGCACGTCAAAGACGGCGTACACAGCCATGCGGCGGGGACAGTTGACATTTCTTTTTAGACTCAGCACTTATTTTCTCCTTTCTTCTGGAAACATATGTGTACACCTATTTAACAGGACGAATTGTATTTGTTACATCTAGCAACAGTCCATCGAGGAGGTCATCCTCTGCTTCCGCAGCTACCAGAATTAGGAACACATAGTCATCGAACTCTCCGCCGTAAACATCCATATAGGCAATCTGCTCCTCCTCGGTTATGGTGTACCCATCAACGACCCAGTCAATCCCGCCACTCTTGCTTTCCCGACGCGCTCCACGCAGTTCAACACCAGAAGTATGCGGCATTTCGTTTGCTATGGCATCCAACAGTGTTTCCTTATTTTGCGCATTACTCAAGTACTGGGAATATATCGCCAGGCCGATCTTACTGTTGCTCATCTCCAGTTGGTTTTCTCCGGCTACATTGATCACAATCTCACCCTTATCTTCCAAATAGAGGAATTGAAAAGGGATTCTTTCGTCATAAAACCGCTGGTAGATAGTACCAGCCGGCCCGTTGGCCCGAAAAGAATCTAAGGCTGCGTATATCTCTGCCTGTGCTTCCTTATCCCCCTGAGGATAGGAGCCGATAAGATTGTAGCAGCCAAACCCATTCTGGCATTCGATGAACGCCGCCAAAAATTCCATGGTTGTGCCTCCGCTTTCGGTAGCAGAAAACTGGATCAAGTAGGTGTCCAAAGAACTGCCCTCCCGGTAACCCCGGCTGAGGATCTCATGCTTTGTGATATTGGTGCTCTTCAGCAGTCCGATATAATACTGGACATACTTCTCAACATTCTCCTCCACATCAGAAAGAGTATACACCGGAAAATCGGCGTCCTTATCGTAAAATCCCACCTGCAGGGTAGCGCTCCCATCCGATGAAGCGAAGGCGCCGCTGCCGGACTCTGTTTCTGCATACCCCTGGGGGATCCCCATGGTGATATTCAGATACTCCTGGGCGTAGTCCTGCAAGACGACATCGTCTACGCCCTCGGGTTCCTGCACTGTTATGTCGAAAGGAGTGCCGGATGGTCCGTCAGAAGAACCCGGCTCTGCTTTCCCGCCGGTCAGCGCACCGATCCCCGCTACTGCTCCCCAGACGCCCAGACCCAGCACAGCAACGCACAGCACCAGCGCCGTGATCTGTACCCCGATATGGCTCCGCCGGAATCTGGTCCAAAGCCCCGGCTTTCCATCAGAACCTGCAGCCGTTTGACCGGATGGCACAGCCATGGTACGGTGATGGAAAGACGCCGGGGTTTTCCCGGTAATCCCTTCAATAAAGGCCTCCATGGTGGAGAAACGATCCTCCGCTTTTACCGCGAGCGCCTTCATGATCGCCTGTTCCACCTGCGGAGGCAGGGGAACGCCCAGCTCCGAGGGCTTTTTCAGCGTATCGTTATGGACCCGCATGATGGAATCCGGCGGCAGCTCCCCGGTCACGCAGCGGTACAGGGTGGCGCCCATGGCGTATACATCCGTCCACGGCCCCTGGTTCCCCTTACTGGAATACTGCTCCTCCGGCGCGTAGCCATGTTTCAGGATGACCGACACGCTTTTTTCATCCCCAATAGAAAACCGGGCCGCGCCGAAATCCAGCAGCTTGCTCTCCCCCTTGGAGGTAATGGAGATGTTGTCCGGGCTGATATCCCGGTGGGTCAGGTTCAGGGCATGAACCTGCGTCAACGCCTGCATCACCGGCATCAGGATGGTCAGCGCCTGGTCATAGGGAATCTTCCCGCCCTGGGATGCAACGTATGCCTTCAGGCTCATGCCGTCGATATATTCCATCACGAAATAGGCCGTGTTGTTTTCCTTAAAATAATTCTGCACCGACACGATGTTCGGCGTATTCTGCAGTTTGGCAAGGATCCGCGCTTCCTCTAAAAAGCGCTCCATGCCGTTTTGATAATCCTCCTGGCCCCGTCCGGTCAGTGCCACGCTGTACTTATCGGAATGCCGGGTAGCAAGACCGGAGGGCATATATTCCTTGACGGCTACCTTAATCTCCAGCGTCAGGTCATAGCCCAGATAGGTGATGCCGAACCCGCCCACGCCCAGGACCTTTCCGGTCATGTAGCGGCCGTTCAGCAGTGCGCCCATGGGCAGCGCCAAAAACGGCTGCTCCTCCTCCGCATTAAACCCGCAGTGGGGGCAGACAGGGGAATCGTCCGGCTTTTCCTGAAAGCAGCCATAGCAGATATGTTCCAAGTTCATGTTTCACTCCTCTTCTTTGTACTTGCGCCCCGGCCTTTCACCCGCAACAGCAGAAAAACCACTTCCATCAACGCGATCATACCCAGCTCTTCCAGAATGAACGGAAAGACATTCATCATCTCCTCAATCAAGGGCTGTTTCTCCCTTTCCTCCAGACAAACCGAACAGAATACGGCCCCAGCGTCTTGGATCGTCGCAATCTATAACTCTAATATAAATACTCTAATATAAAACAGAAGATGGGCGTTCCCACAATAAAAAGCCACCCGCAGCACAGAAGGCAGATCTGAGTCATCCGATACATCTTGACATCGGCGGGACAGAAGTATTTTTCCGGATCAGATGGGTCAATGTAAATCTCCACCTCAGTTCCGATCTTCTTCTGCGCCTGATGATAGGCCAAATCGATGCCGGTGTTTTTTTGATAGACGTAGCCCATATACTCGTATTGGTATATCATAAAATAATGGTAGGAATGCTTGATCCGAATCCTCAGCGGTTCGATGACGGTCGCTTTTAGAAAAACCGTGCAGCCGCTCCCTCTCTGCGTCTTTTTCTTGTAAAAGTGGGCAGGCACGAAAAATATCGCGCAAAGCGGATATACTATCGCGCATACAATCAGAATCCACGCAATATCCTCTGCAAAATTCATACGCTCCTCCTCCTTTCCGCCCGCACCAATCTTTTTTAGGAAAACCGCCTGCCGCAGGTTTCGCTGCGGCAGGCACTGAAGCTATATTGTTAGCCACATGACTCCAATCATAATCAAAACCGCAATGACGAGAAGAGCGACGATCAGGTAGGCAAGGCGCTGCTGAAAGTAACCCTTTTCCTCCTCCAGGCAGTAAAAGCTGGTAGGTTTGGCCGGATCGATAAAAAGCGTAAGCTCCGTTCCCACCTTTTTCCGGGCCTGTTCCTCCATTGCCGGGACATCGCCGATCTGTTCATAGGTCTCTCCCCGGTAGATATACCGGTACACGGGATAATAGTAGAGTCCCAGCGTCGCCGTTTTCACCCCCAGGGAAGCCATTTTCCCAACGGAGCCGCCTGCACCGCTGAGAAGATGAGCCACGGAAACAGCCCCCGCGGCCTTTGCCAGACGATACTTACTTTTGACATGATAGTTTACTGCGTCCACAATGGCCGCCCGGCATTCCGCCGTGCAGGCTCTCTTCTTCTCCGTCGTTTTTCTTTTCTTCCTGTAGAACAGCCAGACGGAAACCAGAAGCGTGACAAGGCCGATGCCGCTCAGAACGAGAATTAGAATAAGATCTTCCATGCTGGTTATCCCTCCCATGCACGGACGGACGCCATGGCCTGTTGATGCAAAGCGACAACCGCATCTTTGTTGGAGCTGTTGAACATGCAGCTAACAGCGTAACACTTGCCGTCGATCATGGCGGAGGCAACACTGAACGTAAATTCATTCATGGTCCAATCCATGCACAGCCATTCCACACCGCCCGACTGCGACGTGTATGTTTCACCTACGGAAACGCCCGCGCTAGACGCCACGTCTCTCTGAAACTGCAAGACCTCCTCCGGGCTGCTCATTCCCAGCTGGCCGGCATTCCCTATTTCCACAATCCCGCTGTCCGGCGTAGCGCTCCCAAAGCCGGCTTCCATTGCCGCGTCCGTTGGGTAAATAACCAATTCGGCCGCCGCTCCGGCCTCTCCCAGGTTAACAGTCGTGTCCATCACGCGTCCTGCTGCCACGGCATCGTCCACAATCACCTTGACGCCGCTCTTAGAGCCATAGTACATCTTGCACGTTGTCTCCGGCGCACCGTTGCTCTTAAAGGACTGGATAATGGAATGGATTTCCGCTTCGGCGGCTTTGTCCCCCTTGGGATAGCTCGTGATGATGAAATAACAGCCGAAATCATACCCCTCCACCGCCATAATGACCACTTCGTTGGAGACGCCTTCGCTGTCGGTGCCTTCAAGATAGATTTGATAGGCGCCTGCGCTTCCCACCTGATCGGGTCCGGCAGCAAGGATCTGATAATCCGAAACTTCAAACAGGTTCTGCATCAGGATGGCGGCAATAGCTTCTCTCTGGGATTCCACATCGGCAAGGGAGTAGATGGGTCCGTCAATGTTCCAACCATAATCCATCATCATACCGCAGCCTTTAGCCTCATTGATAAAAATCGTCTCCTCCTCAACCCTCGTATAATCCGACGGGATCTCAATCGTAGCGTTGAGGATGCCAAGATCCTGCGCCACCATTTCCGCTGGAGGTTCTGTAGTAGGCTCTGGGTCTGTTGTCGGTTCCGGATTACTCGTCTGCGGTTGGCTGATGACAGGCGTAGGTTGGCTGATGACAGGCGTATTCCCACCGCCGCCCCCTCCTGTCGGCCTTTTTTCCCCTCCGCCGGAAAGCGCGATAGGAAGGATAATACAAAGGGCGATCACCGCCAGCAGCCCACCGCCGGAAACCCAGGCAACCACCGGATTGGCTTTCATATAGGAAAGGAACCGGGAGAACGCAGAGGGCTTTCCTGCCGCAGCACCCCCGCCGTTATAGGCGGGCTGCTGATAGGCAATCTGCCCGTAGCCTTCCTGCCTGTAAGCGGTAGCCTGGGTGCGCTGGCTGATACTGGCCGCCACCTGATCCTGTACGGAAACGCGCCCGTTCAGTGCCCCGATGAATGCCTCCATATTGGGGAAACGATCCTCGGTTTTTACCGCCAACGCTTTCATGATGGCGTTTTCCACATTAGCCGGAATACGGAACCCCAGCTCCGACGGCCTTTTCATGGTATCCCCATGGATCCGTTCCACCGAATCTGGCGGAAGCTGCCCGGTAATGCAGCGGTACAGGGTAGC
The DNA here is from genome assembly GCF_963931595.1 of uncultured Subdoligranulum sp. Taxonomy (GTDB): domain Bacteria; phylum Bacillota; class Clostridia; order Oscillospirales; family Ruminococcaceae; genus Gemmiger. The sequence goes on along the minus strand of NZ_OZ007030.1, from coordinate 2,340,188 downwards.
GCCCATGGCGTAAACATCCGTCCACGGTCCCTGATTGCCGTGGCTGGAATACTGTTCCTCCGGCGCGTAGCCATGTTTTAAGATGACCGACACGCTCTTGCCGTCCCCCAGTGCGAACCGCGCCGCGCCGAAATCCAGCAGACGGCTTTCGCCTTTGGATGTGATATAGATATTGTCCGGGCTGATGTCCCGGTGCAGGAGGTTCAGCGCATGCACCTGAACCAGCGCTTCCATGATCGGCTGCAGAATGGCAATCGCCTGGTTATAGGGGATCTTATCCCCGTTTTTTGCCAGGTAGGCTTTCAGGCTCATACCGTCTATGTACTCCATCACAAAGTATGCGGTGCCGTTCTCTTTGAAATAGTTCTGCACCGATACGATATGCGGGGTGTTTTGCAGCTTGGCAAGGATCTTCGCTTCATCCAAAAAGCGCTCCATACCGTACTGGTAATCCTCCTCCACCCGTCCGGTCAGCGCCACACTATAGTGGTCCGGATGCCTTGTGGCCAGGGCGGAGGGCATATATTCTTTAATCGCAACCTTGATCTCCAGTGTCAGGTCGTATCCCAGATAGGTGATACCGAACCCGCCAATGCCAAGCACCTTTCCTACCAGATATCTCCCGTTTAGGATCGTACCCAGGGGCAGCGCAAGATAGGGCTGCTCGTCGTTCTCATTAAATCCGCATCGGGGGCATGGAATCCCCGGTTCTTTTTCCGCGAAACAGCCATAACAAACACGTTCCGGATTCATTCTCCCACCTCCTCAAGCAATGTATTTTAAGTATAAAACGATGTATTTTGATAGCAAAATACAGTCACTCCTTCCGATTTTTGGACCAGGCATCGTAACACAGATCACCCAGCAGGAGCAATCCCAGCGCCACCAGAAGCCCGATCCACCCGCCCCAGCCCACTAAAGGAAAAAGTGCAAAGGCAACTCCCAGCACAGACCAGATAAGGGCGCTGATTACACGTTCCCTATTCTCAGAGGGGCAGGAAAAGTACCGGGGATTCTTTTCATCCACAAAGAGCACCTCATAACTACCGACTTTGATTTCGTCCTTTTTGGAATACTCTACCCGGGATACTACCCGATACTCCTGTCCATCCAATGTGTACTGGTAGACCGGATGGTATTTATAGTTGGTAATGAAGAAATCGGTGAAATCGTCGTCTGTCCAGCTGACGTCCACATCGCAGATGACGGCGTTCACTCTTCTCCGGCAGCGACGCTTTGACCGTACAGTCCGACAGAATGCCAAAATGATTCCGAAGAGAAACAAACATACTCCAAGGGCAAACAACAAAATATCCCCCATCGCGTCCGTTGCATTCATGCTCCAAACGATTTTATCTCAGCTATGACAAAGAGTTCCTCCGATACCTGCCGCACCCGGTCGACATGCCGCAAGACCAGCGCCTCCAGCCATTTTTCCGCATTGGCCGCTTTTAGAAATTCAATCTGCACTTCCAGGGGTTCGATGTAAAACTCGCCCGCATACGCCAGCGCCCCTTCACCTTCCGACAGCGCCGGGAACTCGTGGAGTTCTTTCATTTCACCGTCTGCAGTCAGGTGGAAGACAGCCGCCAGTTCCCGACCGGCGGCGTCCTCTCCCCTCGCTTCCTGGATTCTTCCGTTTTTTAAACAATACCCTGCCATAACGGGTTACTCCTTGCTCACCACAAACCGGTTGGCGTTGTCGCACAGGTAGAAGGTGTCCCCGGTCGACAATTTTTCCGCCACATTCGCCGTCAGCTTTTTGCCGTTGCCCAGGAACGTGCCGTAGGACGATCCCAGATCGGTGATGATAAAGCAGTCTTCATTCGGGTCGTAGACCACCTGGCAGTGCCGCCCGCTGATACCCGGCGTGTTTTTATCGAATACGATGTTACAGGTTGCCGGGTCTCGGCCGATGACCACCTTGCCCTTTAACAGGTCAAAGCTCTGGCCAGAGTATTTTCCTGTCACGCCGCGCAGCACAGCCCGTTTTTCCACAGGGCCGCGGCCGCCTCTTGCAGGCGCTTTTCCAGATCCCATACCTGCGGCAGCGCCGGCAGGTGCCGGAGCCCCCTGTACGCCCTTCTGGGACGTTACCAGCAGGATGATGCCGCCGATGAGCGCCAGCACGCCGATGGGCAGGAACACATAGGCAAACCAGGGCTGGGTCCAGGAGAGTCCGCCGCCTGCCATGGTGTATTCGATTCTTTCGCTGTCCAGAGCTTTGATTAATTCCGCAGAGGTAATGGCAAAGTTTACGCCTTCGCTCTTGCCCTGCTCATCCACTGCGCCGGAAGCGTTGATTCCAATCAAATTTCCCCGTTCATCTACCAACGGGCCGCCGGAATTGCCGTGATTGATATATACATCCATCTGAAACGCGTCGTAGCTGCTCCATGCCGGCTTAGTGCGCTTGCTGATGATCCCCTTGGTCAGTGTAATGTCATCCTCGTCGTAGGTGTTGAATTGCTGGCTTTGGCTTGCCACGCTCGGATACCCCAGCGCGAAAGCGGTGTCGCCGACAGCAACATCATCTGCGTCCCTGATGGGAATGGCTTCTCGTTTATCCGTCTTTGACGGCAATCTGATAATCGCAATATCCTTCTCATTGGAAGCAGAATAATAGACCACCTCCGCTGTAACATAATCATTTTCCGCTGCAGAGAAGTATACCTGCACGCCTGCCGAAGATGCTTGCTCCGCATATACTTTGGGACCCATATAGCCGTATTCCACCACATGGCCGTTGGTCACAATATATTCCACCGGTTCGCCGGGTTTCCCGATGGCAAAACCAGTGCCCATGGCACCGGCGGACTGACCATCGGTAAGCTGGAGATAGGAGTACACCATGACGACGCTCTTGCGCGCCTCATAGGGGTCCGTACCGCCCCCGCCTACCAAGCCCAATACGCCGAACACGCCGGCGGCCAGGCCAATAACCAGCAGCAGGATGGCAACAACCTGCTTGCTCGATGACTTTTTCGCTTCCATTATGATTCCTCCTCATTTTTCCCATGGTATTTCAATGCGATTGCCGTATAGTTATCCTGGCCCGGCTTTCCGGCGGCCAGGATTTCCTCCTCCAGCTTGTCGCAGCACGCCTGGGAAGAGAGCGCCATGGCTTCCCGAATCTGCTTCAAGGTCAGTGTATCGCTGACGCCGTCCGAGCAGAGCAGCAGCGCGTCCTCCGGCTGGAGAAGAAAGGGCATACGGGTATAGTCGCATGTTACTTCTTCTTTTCCTATGTACTCCGAAAGGGCTCCCGCCTGAGGATCTTGAAACGCTTCCTCCACGGGGAACGCCCCGTCCAGTGCCCTCAAAATCAAATCGTTCTTAAATTCCTGCCGGGCATTTAACCCATAGAGTTTGTTTTCCCTGAGCAGGAACAGATCGCTGTCGCCTACGCACCAGAAGGAGAGGCGATTCTCTTTGAGCAGGGCCGCCACCAGGGTAGTCCCCCCGTGCCCGCGAAACTGCTGATAGACTCTGGCGCTTCGCTGGTATACCCAGCCGGGCACATCGCTGTCATCTGTCCAGGGAAAGATTCCCATCAGCTGGGAGGCGGTTTCCGCAGCGATCATGCCGCCCTCCGCCATACCGCCCATGCCGTCGCACAGCACAGCAAGCAGCCCGTCTTCCTCATAACGATCCATACGGGAGATGCCGAAAGCGTCCTGCTGTTCTTCCCGGCTGCCAACGCCCTGTAGGTTGGCAAGCTCCAGTTCCGGCAGCGGTTCCGGACGTTCCGTAATCGGTTCTTCCACCGCCTGATCACCCCGCTTCTTTTTCTTCTTCCGCCGTATCAGGAAAAAGGCGAGAATCAGCGCCAATAGAAGCGCTGCGCCCGCCGCAACCGCCATCCAGACGCGGATGACGGTATCCGGAAACAGCGGCTGGTTTAACCATGAAAGTACACGCTCCATCCTTTACTCCTCATTCCACTGGAATTGCTCGCCGCACAGGGGCAGGAAGAGAAGCTGGCTCTTTCCCACCTCGATCACATCGTAGGCTTTTAAGGGGCGTACCATTTCCACCTGTTCGTCGTTGCAGTAAGTGATGCCCCTGCCCTGGCCGGGAGAAAGGGAAAAGCTGTTATGCTTGGCGTCATATGTAACCAATGCATGGCTTTCTCTGGACACGGTATCGTCATCCGCCAGGGCCACATCCATCGCCGCTGCCCGTCCTATGAAGTTTCTGCCTGCTACCAGCTTATAATCTGCGCCGCGATGGGGACCGGAAACACAGACCAAGAATCCTACTGCAGGATCAATACCGATCTTCTTTTTAATAATGCCCACCGTCTTGCCTCTGTCTGCTTCCGGCGCAGCGCCTCCCGGCACAGCAGCCACGGTCTTCCCTACCGTTCCGGCCGCAACCGTCTTTCCGACCCCGGCGCCCTCCTGGCAGTAGGGGCAGCTATCGAATCTGGATTCATCGTAAAAATGGCCATTGTCACACTGTCTCATAATTGTTTTCCTCCTGATAAAGAAATCTTAAGGATTATCCAAAACCATCCTTGGTTTTTTACTGTTCTTACTGTAGCGCCTTTTTCAGGATTTGTGCAGGTCGCTTTAGCGCCAATTTCCCAAAAATTATGTGGCGCACCTGCGCCAATCCGCATTTTTCGCAGAAATCATGGGGAAATACCGCTTATCTCATCAGATCCTGATAGTCTGGGTCTGCTGTCCGAATCCCCCACACCAATTCCCAAAGCTTTTCATCCCCGGAAAGGACATAGCACCTGCCATCCACCCCTTCGAACCGGCGTTTATCAAACCAGAAACTGTAGGTATCCCCTTGCGCCGTCACAAATGTAAGCCCCCGGGTATCTGTAGAGACGATGGGTGACTCGGATTCCACCGACACATCCCGCAGCGCCTGCAAGACCCCGGCGATCACCGTTTCGTCCCTTGTCTCGTAGTCCGCCGCCGTCTCTGTCCAATGGTGAAAGATCAGTTCCACCGGCAGTTCCTCATGGGGCAGCTCCAAAAGCTCCCGCTGCCTTTCGGTACAGTAAGCAAAAAGGGAGTCCCCTTGGTATGCCGGGGACGAAGTCTCTGTCGGGGACGAAGTTTCTGCCGGAAGCGCAGGATCTGATGCTGCACACCCCACCAGCAAAAAGACGGCGGCCAGAAGTACTGCTGACCCTCTTTTTTTCATTCGTGCCTCCTTTCTTCTGTCCTGGTCTCATGAATCGCTTTGCCGCTCGGTCTGTAACGCCAAAGGCGATCCAAACTCTTTTTTTGTCCTTTTATGATTTTACTGTATCGTTTTTTTAAGGATCTGTGCAGGCCGCTTTCGCGCCAATTTATCAAAAAACGCATGGCGCACCTGCGCCAATCTATTTTTTGTGTGAAAATTCCAAAACACCTTGATTGTGCAAAAGGGATTGCCGATCATGACAGGCGGCCTGCTACGTCCTGTAAACTTAAGAGGTATTACACTCTGTACAGGGTGGATGGCCTCAATTTTCCGCTCAAAGCTTCGTTTCTCAAAATGGCGCAGGTGCGCCACAGTGTTTTTTTAGTTTGGCGCTAAAGCGGCCTGTTAAAAACACCAGCTTCCTGCTATGATAAAAAACGAAAAGTTCACATGATGGAAGGCCGGCCAGGACACAGAATGTCCAAAAAGCTTCAGCTGGCCTTTTCGGAACGCAGGATCAGAAAGGGGATATATCGTATGTATGCAAGGTTCAGGCCGTACCATCTCATTGGCGCCATCGGGGGGTTCCTCACTGCCCTCACCGCCATTATTAGCTTGGCAGTTTCCACATCGTACTACATAAGCGCAGAATGGGTCATTATTGTAAACATGCTGCTCATTGGCTCCAACGGGTTAATCGCAACCTATTTCTTTGGCGCGTTCAGCGCTTCCCGTGACAGCCTCATCAAAGTAGGCAGCCTGATCGCGGGGATAGGTCTTGGTTTTAATGTCCTGATCTCAATTCTCCAGATGGCGGGTGTGTATGTTTTTGTTCTGGCCCTTCTTGGGGCTCTCGTTATGATGGCAGGGGTTGTGATCGCCTGTATCAAATTCATTATGCTCTTCCAGAGAGACGCTTTTGTCGTGGTGTTCTGCGTGTTTATTTTCCTGGGGCTTCTGCTGTCTTTATTCTGGACGTGGGCAAGCCTGATAAGCGGCGCTGGGCTGGGCGCCCTGCTGATTTATTTTTACGTCCACAATATCACCTACTAGACAGCTTCTCTCATTCAGGATATTTCCTTGTTTACCGCAGCTACACCGTGTGGCCGCGGTAAAACGGCATGTGCGGGCGCAAAAAACCGGTAGTTCCCGGATGCGGAACGCAGCTCCAAAAATATACGGTTTTATCCAGGAGAATCCCTGGTTTAGGTCAAACAGGAAGGATTGTATATTCCGCAAAAACGTCAGCGAAAAAAGTCTCTAACCGACCGAAATCGTTGAAAATCCATGCCGTTTATAGTATAATAGTTTATAATTGTACCATTGCGGAGAAAGGGGGGGTGGAATGGGACGTATGGTAATAATAAAGAAAAGCTTCACAAATCCAAAATCCATTTATGCGATTCTGCTGCTTGGTATTTTTACTTTTCTATTTCTTGGCGCCGAGTACCTATATGTGAATATGATCTCGCTTACGGCAGGGGAAGAAAAAACGGTGATTGCGCAAAACTACGCGTTAGGAATAAGCGCTGTCGGTTTTTTGCTCTATCCGCTGTTTCATCGCTTTTTGAAAAGGCGGGTACAAATCGTTGGACTTTTTATCCTTGCACTAGCAGCGGCAGTATGCAATTTTTTGGTTCAAAAACATGTTTCTTATTCGTCCACTCTGCTCTCCGGAATGGCATTGTTCCTGTTTCTGGGGATATTGGGAAGCGCGGCCCACTACCTGTTTTTCAAACTGGCGAAGGATCGCACGCATCTGGCGCGTATGGTTGGTATCTCCTATGCCCTTGGGATCTTCCTGCAGTTTCTAAATAACAATCTTGTGGATCTAGAAACTGCGGAAGCCTTGATACTTTCACTCTTTGCCCTTGTAGCGTTAGCGCTGTTACTGAAGGCAGAAAGGCTTTGCCGCCAGGAAAATGCAGAAGCGGAAGAACCCCAGTCCCCCGCCATAGAGGCCATAGAGGAGGATGGGAAGGGAACCCGAAAGAAGATCGCCGCCGGCGGATTCCTTGCACTGCTTGTAATCCTGATGGCATGTATCTTCAGCACGCTGGACAACGCGGTCACCATGCATCATGCAGCAGGCACTGACATCGGGCAATGGCCGCGGCTTTTGCTGGCGGTAAGCGGCCTTTCTGCCGGCTTTCTTTTTGATATCCGAAAGCGGAAATTTATGACCATGATGATGTACTGCGTCATGCTGATGTCCGTCATCTGTGTGGTAGTACTCAAGCTGGGCGGCCCGTTTTTGATCGGCCTGATCGCATTTTATCTTTCGGCTGGATTTTTTGTGGTATTCTTCACCACCAGCTTTCTGGATTTTGCCCGCCATATGCCCACGCCAGCGCTGTGGGCCGGTATGGGGCGCGCCATGAATAACGTGAGCGCCGCTTTGCTTGCCAACGCCTCTGTAGCGCTGCTTGTTTCTGACAGCAATGGCATGGCGTCCATCATTCTGGCACTGGTCCTGTTTGTGGCCGTCAGCGTAGTCATCTATCTTTATACTGCCTGGATGCCGGTTTCATCCGGCGCCCCCAAGGATATCCCGGCAGACCTGGACCCTCAGGAAGCGTTCCGTCTTTTGTCGGAGCTGTTTATCCTTACGCCCAAGGAAACCGAAGTATTTGACAAGCTGGTCAATTCAGAGGAAAGTATTCAGGAGATCGCAGATGGACTGTATCTATCCCGGCGAACCTGTCAGCGGCATATCGCAGCGATCTATGAGAAAGCGGGTGTAAAATCACGCATGGGATTGTACCAGCTCTACATAGAAAAACAGCGCAGGCCATGACAGCCAGAAAGGGGTTCGGATGAAGAGGATTAAAATTGCTGTTTTGCTGGTATTATTGTGCGTACTGGCGGGGTGTTCCCCAAAAGACACATCGCTTCGGGCCTATTGTACCGAAAGCCAGCAGGAATTTCTGGATCAGTCGCTGGAAGAGCTGCCGGTCGCGCTTACCTATCGTCACAACGATAACATCCTGGGACGCTACGAAACGACGGATGAAGAAATCATCTCCGAAATCCTGCAGGCATTACGGGAAACGACCATTGTATCCAAAGCTTTCAGCGGCTCTACAGACAGCCGGATCCTGGAGTTTGAGACAGCGGATGGGGATACCTGCCTCTTCTGGTTTGATGAAAACCGGTTCCATGGCGCCGGCGGAACATCCTATGTGCTTTCCGGCGACGAGGAGATCTGGGATCTGGCGCGGAAAATTCAGGAAACATATCCGGAATACAGGGAAGCGATGGAGTAAAAAGGCAGATCGAAAAAGCCGGGTGTTCCTTGCTTGTATGCAGCTAAGGCCGCGTAAGCAGGGAACGCCCGGTTTATTTATATTCGTTTTTCAAACGAGAGGGAGCCTCGGGTTTGGCTTCATTTGTTCGCTTTCCCCTTCCACACAAAACTCAACCCTCTATTTCAGAAATTTCCGGATTTTTTTCAGAGCTGCCGCTATGGACTTCTGTACCGCCTGATAGCTGCACCCTTCCCGCACCGCAATCTCCTCATAGGTAAGCCCGTCAAAGAAATACATCTGCAGCCTTCTTTTCTGGACTTCCGGCAGCTGGTTGACGCCCTCCCGGAGCGCCTGCGTCTGCATGGATTCATAGACGGCGTCCTCCACCGGGGCCGGCTCCTGTGCCGAACGACGGCTCAGCAGCTCTTCGTTCAGCTCGGTCCAGTCAAGGTGCCTCTCCTGCTCGTTAAGGAAGGAGAGATCGTCCAACTCAAACCGGTCAAACACGGCATAGAGCTTCACATCCAGTTCCAGCCTGTGTGGTACGCCCTGGCCGTCCCTGAAAGATAGATAACATTTCCCGTCGATCATCGACAGGGTATAGGGGTTATACTTGTCCTTTCTTCTCTTTGGATGCCTGTCATCCATCTCTTTGTCCTCCAATCAATCGTTTTTGAGTGAATCAAAACGATTGACCGGTGGACTTCGGCAATGAAATCCGCCATGATACGCAAAAGCGCCCACAGCAAGATTGCTGTAGGCGCAAAGCGGCACTATGGGGCGGTTTGAATCGCAGCGGTTCGGTGGGGTGGCATAAAATGGCCGCAAAAATCCTGTAAGGTCTGATCGTAAGCCTGATAAGAAAAAACGCCGCCCTCCCGGTCGGAAGGCGGCTTGCGTTGTATGGTTCGCATACATGGACAGCCACCCGCCTGCGCTGTATTTCCGGCGTTTTTAACCTACGGAAATCTATACTAACAGGCGGGCGTCTCAGCTCGTGACTCGTCTGCGACTCATCTGCAACATATTTTTGGCCTCATCCGCGTCTCATTTCAGGCTCACCTCCGGCTGTCAGATAATCATATTCGGACATGTTTGTTTTATCCTCTGGATATGCGCCTCCGTGAGATGCCGCTTGATTCCTGTATAAAAGGCATTTGCAGTTCCTGCTCCCGATTGCTGGTAGAGCAGTATGGTCAAGTGCATATTCAGGCTACTGTTAAACGGGTCAAAGGCCAGTGCGGCTTTGGCCGCCTTGTGCGCATAGACATACTCGCCACACTCGGTCTGGCGTTCTATATACCGGCCGGCGAGCCGGAAATACAGGCCCTGATAGTATGTAATACTCGGGATAAAATAAATATTATCGGACAACCGTGGCAGAAGATTCCCGGAATACAGTCCGACGGCAGCTTCATACAGCCGATACCGCTTTTTCGGATTGTTCTCCATCTCGATACTGTCACATAGTTCTTCGAATAACCCCACATCTGTCACTACCTTGATTTCCGGATTGAAGCTGAATATGCCGTTGGCATAGACCACCAAATCCTCCAGCCCAACATAGCCAAGCAGCGATCTAAGCCTGTAAGCAATGTTCCGCACGGATTTCATCGGGATCTCACAGGACTCATCCGGCCACAGGATCAGTGCAAGCTGATTTGCCGTTGCCCGGTTCCCAGCCGTCACCGCAAGATACGACAGCAGCGTATAGCAGCGGGAAGAAATGAAATCCTTTTCGGACAGCGTTCCCTTGCTGCCATGTATCGTGAGCCCATTAAAGCAGTTGATCCGCACTTCCCCTGCAGTAAGCTTCAGCGCTTGCTTTGCGGCCGCCAGGCTCTTATTCAGTTTAATTTCATTTAATTCCTGGGCGACAGCGTAAGCGATTATGAACAGGAACGCAGGATCTGCGCCGTACCGCTTCGGGTTATCTACGCCGATATAACCCTGGTTCAGCCGTTTGGAAAAGGGGACGGCGATTAGGGAGCGAACGCCGTATTGTGTGAAAAAATCATATTCCGCCGGAACTGTCCTGCGCAGCTCCTCGATATCTGTAAAGATCATCGGTTCGCTCCTTTTGAGTGTGGCCACCCATCTCATGAAATTTTTGATTTCCAGATACTGCAGCTTGCCGCCCATGTACTCTATCCCCTTTTGGCACCACTCATAGGTACTCAGGCCAATGCCTGCCGCCCAATCCGCTTCGATAATATATGACTGTCTGCATCGTAAAATTCTGTCGCCGCCTGTAATAAGCCGTTGATCAGTGTGTCAGGATCTTCGTTGCCACGCTGGGCTTCTTCCAGCAGTTTCAGCGCTCTCAAAAAATGACGGGCATATTCCATTTCCATGTGTTCCTTCTGATATGTGCTCATCCTTTTCACTCCCTTCAAAAGTCATATCGAAACCGCCTATTTCAAAACTGATATAAGCTCCATTGTATAGGGTAATGGTAGCAATATCATATAGTGTTCCATCGGTGTCCGTCTGCCCCAGTTTGATTGTTCCCTCTTGTGCTAATCCAAAAGAACCGATTTCAGACGCTTCATCTGGCAGCGTTTTTAATTCCCATTGGTCTAAATTCAGCGCTGAAACAAAATCCTCAATTTCCTTTGTATCAGTAATCGTATCAATAACTTCCGCTGTATCAGGAGAAATAACAGCGATTTCCTGCGCTTTAGAAATATCATCTCCATAATCGGAAGCATTTGTATTTCCGTTGGCTTGGCAGCCGCAAAGAAGTGTCAGTATTGCCACGAATGTAATTAGTAATTTTTTCATAATATCCTCACTTTCTTTTCTGCTGATAGGCTTCATTCATAATCAAGAGCCGATAGGCACGAACAAGGCCAGACATATAAATACATAAAAAAATTCCAATTCCTGCAACGATCATTCCCGCAGCTAAAGCAATCGTATCTGCAAAGAGTAATTCTGCCGGAACAATTAAGGGGAAAAATAGAAAGCCCAATGCAATTAAGGCAATTCCGATTAAGTTAAATAGTTGAAGGAATTTCTTTTTCTCTGCGTATGCCGTATTTAATTCCGCCTTTACAGTCTTGTCAAACAGCAGTGGTTCCTTCCAGAGTTTTCTATATGGATTATCTGTTAATTTGACAGAGAACAAGAGAACAATTCCTGCAATCAATATCAGCATAAATAGGAGCATGGAAATATCTGATAGCATAAATGAGAGTGCAAAGCTTCCAACCATAATACCTACGGCAATCGAAATTTTAAGATATTTACGCTTTTGGTACAAAAGAAACCCATCTGCCATTTCCCGACTTACATATATTCCTTGTTCCGCAGCAGCTTCCGGTGCCTGTGTACCTTCTTCATTCAATAAATAGTCAAGTGTCACGTTAAAAATTTTGCTCATGCGAACAATCTTTTCTGTTTCTGGATAACCATTATCCCGTTCCCATTTGCTGATAGCCTGTCTGGACACACCTAATTGATAGGATAATTCCTCCTGTGACAGTCCGGCTTCTTTTCGTAGCTTTTGAATTTTTTCCCCAAAGGTCATATCAGTGTCCTCCTTTCGCTACCAGCATACGATTTTTACCGATAGCATACCACCAAAATACGGTTGCAACTACGCAACAGCGGGTTGCAACCGCAGAAATCAGTGCGTTTTTCATTATTCATTGTCATTCGCTAACTCGATTACATCCAAAATTCCACAATTCAAGGTTTCGCAGATACGAACCAGCGTTTCCATGCTGATGTTCTTGCCTTTATGACAGTTTTGGGCCTGATTTGATTATTCTTCAACAAGACGAATTGAAACGATCTATATTTATGTAATCATAGTTGCAGATTGGGAAGTCCTCCCAAATGCTATCGGCTAGTTTCACTAATTCAAATTGAACAACTAACAAAAGCTGCCTTGGTCTTGGCGACCAGGCAGCTTTTGTTACAATGTTTTTACATTTATTCGGCGCTATTCGACAAAATCATTTGCTATACCACGTTATTTTCATCCTGACAATCGTCATCAATGTTGGCGTCGGGAGATCGCGACCATATTTTGTCGGGAGTATTTAACCAATTTTTGTCGGAAAAGTCGGAGCCAGCAGAATAAATAAAAAGAGTGCCAACAACCCAGCACTCATAAATTGGTTACTCCTGCGCCACTACCGGCTCAACCGCAGGTATCTTGCCTGTTTGCAAAGAAACGGTCTCCAGTTTCTTTCCCCGGAAACTTTCACCACGCAGCTTAAACACAGTAGCATCGTCAAAGATGCGGTCCAGCGTACACAGCAAGGTAGCGTCTTCCTCAAAATCCTCGCGCCAGAGAGCGGGGTTCTTGTTGCTGGTGAAGATCATATTGAAACTGCCTTCTTTGTTGTAGCGCCGGTCAATCAGGTCAAAGAACAGCCGGGTATTCTCTTTGTCAAAGGCACAGTGGCCAATCTCGTCAATAATCAGGCAAGAGGGGCGCACAAGACCGTTGAGGCGGGAATCGGTCTTTCCGGAACGTCTGGCTGCCGTGAATCGGTCCCGGAGTTCAGATGCCTTAATGAAATAGGTCTTCAATCCGTGCTGGCAGCAGGCGTAGCCGAAAGCCTGTGCCAGATGTGTTTTACCTGTACTTGCCGGACCAATAAAGGCTAGGTTTCGGTGAGAGTAGATGGCATTCAAGGACGCCAGAACCTTCAGACGCTCCACATCTTTCCCCTTGAGCAGTGAGAAATCAAAGTTCTCAAAGGTTTTAGGCACCTTTGTAGGAAGGCGGCTCAGTTTCAACAAAGTCTGGATAGTGGTCTGCTGCTTCTTTTCGCTGAGATAGGAAAAGAGCATTTGCACGGCTTCTAATCCAGTCTCTGAGAATTCCTGGTCTTCCGCGAACAGTGCGAATTCCTCCGCGGAAAGATCCAGCTTCAAAACAGAAGCAGCGGACGCCACCTGCTCAAAGATTGTTTCCTTCATATCTGGTCCTCCTTGTCAAAATCAAATTTGGCAAAGGAAAGATCCTGCGAGGATTTTGGAAGCTGTAAAATCTGTGTTTGTACAGGCGCCGTGGGAAATTCTTCTGGCTGCGCCAAGGATTCGTACTGTCCTTCACAGAAACTGTCGGTGCGGCTCCAGGTAACAGTATGTGTAGCCAGCAGTACCTTCAGATCGGCAGAATAGATGCGCAACAAATCACCGTTGCGCTCCACTCTGGCTGTTGCGCCAGGATAGCTGTAAGGGACTCCGAAACGCCGACCCTCGTAATTTACAAAGCCGTCAAAGGAGATCTTTCTTTCCGAACAGAGATAGAAACG